>JBOHBB010000147.1:0-9743 GCA_050698135.1 Gaiellaceae bacterium | reverse complement strand
GACATGCCGCCGGGGACGGGAGACGTCGCGATGTCGCTCGGCCAGCTGCTGCCGCGCGCCGAGGCGCTCGTCGTGACGACGCCGCAGCCGGCTGCGCAGCAGGTCGCGGTGCGCGCGGCGCAGATGGCGCAGAAGACGGGGATGCGGGTCGTCGGCGCCGTCGAGAACATGTCCTACCTCGCGGGAACCGGGCAGGAGCTCTTCGGCTCGGGCGGCGGGCAGGCACTCGCGGACGAGATCGGCGCGCCGCTGCTCGCGCGGATCCCGCTCGACCCGGTGCTTCGCGAGGCGGCGGACGACGGGGTGCCGGTACTCGAGGCCGCACCCGACTCCGAGGCCGCGCACGCGATCGTGGAGCTGGCCGAGGCGGTCGCGGCGTCCCGAGCCGGGACGATCCGGAAGCCGCTCACCGTCCTCTAGCCTCGGTGACGAGCGACGAGGCTCGCTCGCGGCTCGATGCGCTCGGGCTCGACGAGAGCGCGGTGGACGTCCTCCTCGCCCACTTCGAGGACGCGGAGCGCCGTGGGAAGGCGGGCCACGGCCTCTCGCGGGTGGCGTGGCTCGAGACGATCGACTTCGATCCGACAGCTCGGCCGAGGCGGGTGGCGCGCGAGCCCGGGTACGAGCGCTGGAGCGGGAACGGCGTGCTCGGCTACCTCGTCCTCGACGCGGTCGCGCACGCGACGCTCGCCGAGCCGCCGGCGACCGCGCGGGTCGTGGTCCTCGAACGATGCTTTCCCACCGGCGTCCTCGGCTCGTGGGTCCGCCGGCTGGCGGAGGGAGGCCTCGCCGCCGCCCTCACCGCGACCTCGCCGAAGCGGCTCCCGCACCCGGAGGGCGGGCCGGCGCTGACCGGGACGAACCCGCTCGCGATCGCGATCCCCTCGAGCGACGGACTCCCCCTGGTCGCCGACACGTCGATGGGCGCCGTGACCTACGGGGACGTCCTCGAGGGCCGTGCCCGGCCGGAGGAGCTCGTGCCCTTCGGCGGCGAGCAGGCACACAAGGCATTCGCGCTCGCGGTCGGCCTCGAGGGCCTCGTCGGCGCCCTCGCAGGCCCGGAGCCGGGAGCAGTGCTCGTCGTCGCTCGGCCCGAGCACGACCCGGTGCCTGCGCTGCGCTCGGTCGCGGGGGGGAGACGGCTACCGGGAGGCTGACGGCCCGGCGGCGAGCGCCGCTTCCGCGAGCGCCTGCGCCGCTGCGAAGGTAGTGATCCCCTTGGCGCGAGCGCGCTCGAAGACCCCGGCGAGCGTCGCCGGGATCCCGTGGACGCGCTCCATCGCGTACGCGACGTCGTAGCCGCCCGGGCGTAGCTCGCAGCCGACGTTGATGATCCCTCCCGCATTGATGACGTAGTCGGGCGCGTAGAGGATGCCGCGCGCGCGCAGCATCTCCGCGTGGCGGGCCTCGTCGAGGAGCTGGTTGTTCGCGGCACCGGCGACGACCCTGCAACGGAGCCGCGGGATCGTGTCGTCGTTGAGGGCTCCACCGAGCGCGCACGGCGCGAGGACGTCGCACTCCACCTCGAAGACGTCCTCGGGCGTGACGGCCTCCGCACCGAGCTCGTCGACGGCGCGCGCCACGCGCTCCGCGTTCACGTCCGTCGCGACGAGCCGTGCGCCTGCTTCGACGACGTGGCCGGCGAGGCCGAAGCCGACGCTCCCGAGACCCTGGATCGCGACGGTCCGGCCCACGAGCTCGGAGCTGCCGGTCGCCTCGAGCAGCGCTGCGCCGACTCCGAGGAAGACGCCGAGCGCGGTCGCCTCCCGCGGGTTGCCGCCGCCGCCCTCCTCGACGGTGAGCCCGGTGACGTGCTCCGTCGAGCGCCGGACCGCACGCAGGTCCGGGATGCCGACGTTCACGTCCTCCGCGGTGATGTACGTGCCGTCGAAGTCGGCGACGAAGCGGCCCATCGCCTCGAACAGCGCCTCCGACTTGTCGCCCGCGTCGGCCACGACGACCGACTTGCCGCCTCCGAGGCCGGTATGCGCGACCGCCGACTTGTACGTCATCGCCCGGGAGAGCCTGAGCACGTCCTCGAGGGCAGCCTCGTCGTTCGCGTACGGCCACAGCCGCATGCCTCCGAGCGAAGGCCCGAGCCGCGTCGAATGGACGCTGATGTAGGCCCGGAGCCCGCTGACCTCGTCCTCGGCCCGGGCTACTCGCTCGTAGCCGTCCACCTGCAGGTCGGTGATCCTCACCCCTGCCGCAGCCTCTCGAGCACGACCGGGTCGATCGCGTCGGTCCCGTCCACGCGCTCCTCGAGGTTCGCCGCGCCGGCCCAGTCCTCGAGCCGGTCGTACCCGAGCGCAGCGAGGCGGTCCCCGATCTCCCGGCGGAGCCCGTCGTCCACCTCGATCCAGCGCGATCTCGGCGTCTTGCCGAAGTGCTCCTGATGGATGCCGAACAAGCGCCTGAGCTCCTCGAGCGGTCGCTCGTGATCGTCGACGCGCAGGTCGACGAAGACGTCCGACAGGCCCGCGTAGCCCTGCTCCGGCCCGACGACGAGCAACGCGGCCGACTGCTGCCCACGGCGGTCGCCCCCGGCCGCCTGCGCTGCGTCGAGGCAGTCGAGGAGCCGTTCGGGCAGCGGCTTCTCCACCGTCGACTCGAAGGTCTCGGCGAGCGCGTCGACGGTCTCGCCGGAGACGAGGATGTTGCCCTGGGCCGCGAAGCCGGGGCCGACCCGGCCACCCGCCCACTCGTTGCAGTCCTCGCCCGTGTACGTCGCGCCGCGCCCGGCGGCGTCCACGATCCCGAGCTGCCGTTGCGCGCGGTGCTCGTCCGCCGCTGTCAGCCGTCCAACCGCGTCGTCCGCGGCAACGCCCTGCCTGAGCAGCGCGAGGCCCTCGGGCCCGTACCGCGGGTTCGCCCACGACTGGGTCGCGATCGCGCCGACGAGGGGTTCGGCCCAGGGCACGATGCTCCCCACGCCGAGGAACCGCGACTGCACCGCGACGCCCCACTGGCGCTCGTCGAGGTCGCAGGCACAGATCGAGTATGTGGAAACGAGCATCTAGCCGTACGTCAGCTGCGGGAGGTCGAGGGCGAGGAAGGACTCGTCCTCGACGAGGGCGCAGGCGACAGCGCCGAGCGAGAGGGCGGCGTGGATCTCCTCCACGGTCGACGCCCGGACGACGACGGGGATGCCTTGCTCGTGGGCCGCGTGGATCGCCGAGAGGTCGGAGACGTCGTCGACGACGAGCGCTCCTTCGAGGTCGACCGTCCCCTCGAGCGCGATCTGCGGGACCTTGCGCCCGGTGGCGCCGAACCAGCGCTCACGCATCAGAACGTCAGCGGCTCCCCGGGCTCGGAGGAGAGCACCTCGACACCGGGCGGGACGAGCTCGCGGAGCGCGTCCGGCGTCCCGGTCAGGAGACCGAACGTCCCGTAGTGGCACGGGACGCAGCGCACGACGCCGAGCAGCTCGAGCGCGACGGCGGCCTCCCTCGGGCCCATCGTGAAGTGGTCGCCGATCGGGAGCACGGCGACGTCCGGCTTGTAGATGCGGCCGATCAGCGAGAGGTCGCCGAACACGTTCGTGTCGCCGGAGAAGTAGAGGGCGAAGCCGTCCTCGAGCTCGAGGACGAAGCCGCACGACTCGCCCGTGTACGTCCCGTCGGGCGTGCTCGACGAGTGGTTGGCGTGGGTGAGCGTCACCTTGACGCCCTCGACCTCGATCGTCCCGCCCTTGTTGATGGAGTGCGCCCCGCCGTCGTCGGCGACGCCGTTGCCGGTCAGCCACCCGCGTAGCTCGACCTGGGCGACCACGGGGCAGCCGAAGCGCTGGTGGATCGCCACCGTGTCGCCGAGATGGTCGCCGTGGCCGTGTGTCAGCAGGATCAGGTCGCACCGCTCGGGCTCCCGCTCGTCGTCCGGGGTCTTCGGGTTGCCCGTGAGGAAGGGGTCGACGTATATGCGCTTGCCGCCCGGGCTCTCGACGCGGAAGGCGGAGTGCCCGAGCCAGGTGAGCTCCGTCGGCATGGCGCGAAATCTAGTGGAGCGAGGGCGGCTCACGCGCCAGCTACGAGGGCTCGCAACCGGGCGGCCTCACGGAGCGCGTGCCCGTCCCAGTCGTCGTTGAAGTACGCGTACACGTCGCCGTCCCTGCGCCACCGGTCGACGCGCCCGGCCCACGTCCGGAGCGCGTGGTCGCCGTAGGCGCCGTCGAGACCGCGGCCGTAGTGGAAGCGGAGGTACGTCCAGTCGGTCGTCCGCCACCTCGTCTGGAACGGCCGTGCGCGGTGGTCGGCGATCACGAGCGCGGCACCGTGCTCGTGCAGCAGCCGCTCGACCTCCGGCACGAACCAGCTCGCGTGACGGAACTCGAAGCAGTGTCGGCCACAGGGCAGCGAAGCGAGCGCCTCGGCAAGACGGTCGTCGTCGCGAGGGAACGTCTCGGGGAGCTGCCAGAGGACCGGGCCGAGCTTCCCGGCGTCCACGAGCGGCTCGAGCGGCTCGAGAAGGCGTCCGACGCGCTCTTCGAGTTCGCGTAGGCGCTTGACGTGCGTCAGATAGCGGCTCGCCTTCACCGAGAACACGAACCCATCCGGGGTCGCGCTCGCCCAGCCGGACGCGCTCTTCCGGGTCGGCAGGCGATAGAAGGTCGCGTTCACCTCGACCGTGTCGAACGTGCCGGCGTAGTGCTCGAGCCATCGGCTTTCCGGGAGACCACGTGGGTAGAAGAGCTCACGCCAGTGCGGATAGTTCCAGCCGGAGCAGCCGATCCGGACCTGCGGCATCGCCCCCGAGTCCAGAGGCACCGCTGGAGTCTCAGAACGGGAGCGAGGTCGCCGCCTCGCTCGCGAGGTCGAGGATCGGCTGCACGACGAAGAACGAGCCGACGGTCACGGCGACGCATGTCCCCACGGCCGTAGCGAGCGCCGGGTCGGAGGGCGGCGACCCACCCGCGGGCGCCAGCCGCAGCGCGGCGCCCGAGCGCATATACAGCCAGCGGACGACGTTGAGGTAATACGCAAGCGAGACCGCGGTCGCGGCGACGCCTACGAGCACGAGCCACCACTCGCCCGAGTCGTACGCGGCGGAGAAGACGAAGAGCTTCCCGAACATCCCGCCCGTCAGCGGGAAGCCGGCGAAGCCGAGCATGAACACCCACAGGGCGACGCCGTACAGCGGCCGCTCCCAGCCGAGCCCGGCGAGCGACTCGAGCGTCACCGCCCGGCCGAGCTCCCGCTCGCGCGCTGCGACGACCGCGAACGCCCCCACGGACATCGCGGAGTACGGGACGAGGTAGTAGAGGAGCGCCTCGGTGCCGCGCTCGCTCGCAGCCGAGACCGCGATCAGCAGGAAGCCGGCGTGCGAGATCGACGAGTACGCGAGGAGGCGCTTCAGGTCGCGCTGGGCGAGCGCCGCGAGGTTCCCCCAGGCGAGCGAGACGCAGGCGAGGACGGCGACCGCGATCGTCCAAATGTCGCTCTCGTCCGGGAACGCGGTCACGAGCAGCCGGAGCGCAACGACCATCGCCGCCGTCTTCGTCGCCGCCGACATGAACGCGGTCACCGAGGTCGGCGAGCCCTGGTAGACGTCCGGCGTCCACATGTGGAACGGGGCGGCCGAGACCTTGAAGGCCAGCCCGGCGAGGATCATCGCGAGCCCGGCGAGGAGGAAGGCGTCGTCCCCCGCTTCGGCGGCCGCGATCTGCGAGAAGCTGATCTCGCCCGTCGCGCCGTAGACGAACGCCGAGCCGAACAGGAGCACCGCCGAGCCGAAGCCCCCGACGATCAGGTACTTGAGGCCGGCCTCCAGCGACGCTGCGCGGTCGGTGTCGAAGGCGACGAGGACGTAGAGGCAGAGCGAGAACCACTCGAGCCCGAGGAAGAGCGTCATCAGGTTCCCGGCCCCGACGAAGAAGACCATCCCGGCTCCGGCGGTGGCGAGCAGCGCGTAGTACTCGCCGTGCCCGGCGCGTCGGCGCTCCGCCCAGGCGACGAGGACGACGACCGCTCCGGTCACCGCGAGGATCACCTGGGTCAGCGCCGCGAGCCGGTCGCGCGTCATCGACTCGCCGATCAGCGCCTCCGCCGTCGGGCTCTCGTCGAAGATGAGCCCGGCGAGAATCGCGGCGAGCACGAAGCCGGCCAAGGCAGCGGTCACGGACGCGCCCTTCCGCATCCACGGCGGGAGGAGTACCGCGGCCATCAGCGCGACGCCCGCCGCGCCGAGCAGCGCGAGCGTCGGCGAGAGCGCGAACCAGTCGACCGACGGCGTCTCGATCATCGGAACCCCCCGGCGATGACCTCGGCCGGGCGGTCGTCCGGGAACGAGCTCTGGCTCACGAGCGCCGGCCAGGCGGACAGCATGAGCAGGCAGGCGACGAGCGGCAGCACGAGCGCGAGCTCGCCGGGCCGCAGGTCGAGCGCCTCGTCCCTCACGGCCCGGCCCGGGCGCACGTGGAGGACGCCGGAGATCAGCCGCAGCGTGTACATCGCGGCGAGGACGATGCCGAGGGCGACGATCGCGGCGTACCCCCAGCCCTCCTCGTACACGCCGGCCATGATCAGGAACTCGCCCGCGAAGGTCGCGGAGCCGGGCACCGCGAGCGCGATGATCCCCGCGGTGATCAGCATCGTGGCGAGCACCGGCCGCCCACGAGCCATGCCGCCGAGGGCGTCGAGCTCACCCGTCCCACAGCGTCGCTCGACCATCCCGACGAGGAGGAACATGCTCGCCGAGACGAGGGCGTGCGCGACCGACTGCAGCACCGCACCGTCGATCCCGAGGTCGTTCAACGCGAAGACGCCGAGGACGATCAGGCCCATCTGCGCCATCGACGAGTAGGCCACGATCCCGCGCAGGTCGGGCGCGCGGAAGGCGAGCAAGGAGCCGTACACGAGCCCGGCGCCGGCGAGCACGAGGATCGGGACGGTGAGGTCCTCGACGGGCTCCGGGAACTTCGGGAGGCCGATGCGCAGGAACCCGTAGATCGCCGTCTTGGAGACGATCGCCGAGAGCACGGCGGCGACCTCGACCGGTGCCTCCCGATACGAGATCGGGAGCCAGCCGTGGAACGGGAAGAGCGGGGCCTTGATCGCGAACGCGACCGCGAAGCCGAGGAAGATGAGCGTGTTGTCGCTCGTCCCGGAGTCGACGAGGCTGAACGTCCCCTGCGTCACGCCGAAGGCGACGACCGACGCGAGCATCAGCAGCGAGCCGGCCATCGTGTAGACGACGAGGGTCAGCGTGGCGGTCAGTCGCCTCGGCCCGCCCCAGACGCCGACGAGGACATAGAGCGGGATCAGCATCGCCTCGAAGGAGACGTAGAAGAGGAGGAGGTCCTGCGCCGCGAAGGTGGCGATGACGGCCCCGGTCAGGAAGAGCATGAGCGCGTGGTAGGCCCGGGCCCGGTCGCGGCCGACCCAGAGCGCGTAGCCGATCGCCGCGGCGGAGACGATCACGGTCGCCCCCGCGAGCCAGAGCGAGAAGCCGTAGAAGCCGACCGAGTACGAGATGCCGAGGCTCTCCACCCACTCGCGCGAGGTGCCGAGTTGGAGGCCGCCGTCGTCGAAGTCGAACTGCGTCGCGGCGACGATCCAGACCCCGACCTCCATCAGCGCGACGAGGAACGCGAGGCCTGCCGTCGCCGTGCGCGGGAGCGGAAGCACGGCGACGAGGAGCGCGCCCGCCACCGGGACGAGGATGAGAAGCGTCGTCAGCATCGACTAGCGCACCGCCACGAAGACGACGACCAGGACGGCGACGGCGAACGCAATCGCGAGCGCGTACGCGCGGAGCAGGCCGGACTGGACGCGGGCGACCTCGCCGCCGACCTGGATCGTCCCGGCGCCGATCTCGTCGAGGGACCGCTCGACGATCGGCTCCTCGACGTCCCGCCGGAGAGCGTTCGCGAGGGCGACCGCGGGCCGGTAGAAGAGCGCGTCGTAGAGCTCGTCGAAGTAGAGCTTGTGCTCGAGAGCCTGCCAGGCGCCGGGCTGGGTCACGAGCTGGCGGTCGGCCTGGAAGGCCCGCCGTGCGAGGAAGAGGCCCACGAGCCCCAGGCCGACCGCGATCGCGCTCGTCAGGTAGTCCTCTCCGGCCGTCGGGTGGACGAGCGACTCCGCCGTCTCGTCGATCCAGTGGATGAGCGGCTCCCAGACGCCCGGGATGACGAGGAGCCCGCCGATCGTGGAGAGCACCGTCAGGATGCCGACCGGCAGGAGCATCGACATCGGCCCCTCGCCGTGGCCCCCCAGATTCTCCGCGCGCGTGAGCTCGTGTGCGTGCGCGGTCACGAGGCTGCGCTGCTCCCCGCGGAAGACCGTGTAGTAGAGGCGGAACGCGTAGGCCCCGGTCAGCAGGGCGCCGACGAGGCCGGCGACGTAGAGCGTCCAGCCGAGGCCCCCGCCGGTCGCGAGCGCCGACGAGATGATGCCGTCCTTCGACCAGAAACCCGCGAACGGCGGGATCCCGACGAGCGCGAGGATCCCGACGAGGAACGCGACGTGCGTTCGCGGCATCGCGACCTTGAGACCGCCCATCCGCCGGATGTCCTGTTCTCCGTCCAGGTGGTGGATGACGAGCCCGGCGCTCATGAAGAGGAGCGCCTTGAAGAAGGCGTGCGTCATCAGGTGGAAGATCGCGTAGCCGTACGCGCCGATCCCCGCCGCGAGGAACATGTAGCCGATCTGCGACATCGTCGAGTACGCGATCACGCGCTTGATGTCCCACTGCACGAGCGCGATCGCCCCGGCGACGAGGAGCGTGATCGCCCCGAGAATGGCCGCGAGGTGCTGGATGTCGGGTGCGGCCTCGAAGACCGGGCTCGCCCGGACGAGGAGATAGACGCCCGCGGTCACCATCGTCGCGGCGTGGATCAGCGCGGAGACCGGCGTCGGGCCCTCCATCGCGTCCGGAAGCCACGTGTGGAGTGGGATCTGGGCCGACTTCGCGACCGCCCCACCGAGCAGGCCGAGCGCGACGAGGTTGACCGTCGTCGTGGAGAGGCCGTCCACCTGCTCGAACACGCCGAGGAACTCGAGCGTTCCCGTCTCCCAGATGAGCAGGACGAGCGCGAGCGCGAAGGTCGCGTCGCCGATCGCGTTCATGACGAAGGCCTTCTTCGCTGCGGCGACCGCCTCGGGCCGCGTGTGCCAGAATCCGATCAGCAGGTACGACGCGAGCCCGACGAGCCCCCAGCCGACGAGGAGGAGCAGGAAGTTGCCGGCCTCGACGAGCATCAGCATGGCGAAGACGAAGAGCGACATGTACGCGAAGTACCGACGCTCCTCGTCCTCGCCGGCCATGTAGCCCATCGAGTACCAGACGATGAGCCCGCCGACCCCGGAGACGACGAGCATCATCACGGTCGAGAGCGGGTCGACGAGAACTTGAAAGCCGACCTCGAAGTCGCCCGCCGCGAGCCATGTGTATGCGGTCGAGACGACCTCGCGGTCGTCCGGGCTCTCCGCCCACGTCGCGAAGAACGCGACGAGCGCGCCCCCGAACGCTACGAACGTCGTCAGCGTCGAGATCCAGCCGGCGAGCCGCCGGGAGATCCGCTGACCCGCGAGCGTGATCGCGAGCGCGCCGGCGAGCGGCGAGAGGAGGCAGACCCAGGCGCCGGCGGCCATCAGCCGCGCCCCTCTTTGCGCAGAGGCGTGATCCGCAGGAGCAGATCACGCCCCGCGCACAATCCTGGGCCGGCACCGGCTCCCGCCGGGCGGAGCCCGGCTCCGCCGGCGCCTGGCGCCGCTCGCGGCACGGTGCTCTCCGGGTCCGTATTACCC
>JBOHBB010000146.1:0-4738 GCA_050698135.1 Gaiellaceae bacterium | reverse complement strand
TCCTCGTCCATCCAGGGGCCGACGATCTCGTCGCGCGAACGGGGAGTGCCGTGGAAGGCGAGCAGCGAACGCCCCGGTGCGAACTCGAGCTCGACCGTGGGCTCGAAGCTGCGATGGAACGCAAGCAAGTCGTCCGAGAGCTGTGACTGCGACCAGCGGGCGTTCTCCACCTGCGCCTCGGTCACCTCCTCCTCGCCCGGATCGAGCGTCAGTAGGAAGTGGTCCGAGTTTCCCATCACTGACGGGCAGCCGAGGTCGCGCAGCAGCTCGAGGCACTCGGCTGGCTGTGCCCCTCCCTGGGCGTGGTCTCCGAGGCAGACGACGTGGTCGACGTCGCGCGCGGCCAGGTCACCGAGCATCGCTCGGAACGCGACGGCGATCCCGTGGACGTCGGAGAAGAGGGCGAAGCTAGCGATTGTGGGCGAGGAACTCGAGTAGGTCGGTGCGGGTGAGCACTCCCACCGGGCGCCCCTCCCGGGCGACCACGACGGCGTTCGTTCGCCCACTCAACGTCGCGAACACCTCGTCGAGCGGCTCGTCGGCGTCGATCGCCGCCAGCGGCGGCTGCATTGCGGCGGCGACGTCCTCGTGCAGGGCGTCCGGGTTCTTGAAGACCCGATCGAGCAGGTCGCGATCCTGGAGTGAGCCGATCACGTCCGCTAGCGATTCGACCTCGCCGTCGCGGATCACCGGCAGCTGCGAGATCGAGTAGCGCTGCATCAGGTCGATCGCCTCGCCAACCTTCTGCTGGGAGCCGATCGTGACGAGGTCGGGAATGTCGGGCTCCTCCGTCCGCTTCGAGTTCAGCACCTGCTCGACCGTTGGCACCGGCGCTCGCCGCTCCATGAAACCGTGGTCGAGCATCCAGTTGTCGTCGAAGAACTTCGAGAGGTAGTTGCGGCCGCTGTCGGGGATCATCGTCAGGATCCGCGCGCCCTCGCCGAAGCGCTTGGCGACCTCGAGCATGGCCCAGACGGAGGTGCCGCCCGAGCCGCCGGCGAGCAGCCCCTCCTCGCGCGCGAGCCGTCTGGCGACCAGGAACGAGTCCCGGTCGGACACGCGGATCCACTCGTCGACGACGTCCTTCGCCATCGTCCGGGGCCACGTGTCCTTGCCAATGCCCTCGACGAGGTACGGGTGGATGTCCGTCTCCTCGAGCGCGGTGTAGACGGAGCCCTCGGGGTCGGCGCCGACGATGACGAGGTCCGGGTTCTGCTCCTTCAGGTAGCGGCCGGCACCCGAGATCGTGCCGCCCGTGCCGACCGAGATCACGACCGCGTCGAGCTCGCCGCCGGTCTGCTCCCAGATCTCCGGGCCCGTCGTCTCGTAGTGAGCCTCCGGGTTCGACATGTTCGAGTACTGGTCGGGCTTGAAGCCGCCCGGGATCTCCTCGGCGAGCCGGTCCGAGACGGAGTAGTAGCTCTCCGGCGACTCGGGCGCAACTGCGTACGGGCAGATGACGACTTCGGCGCCGTACGCGCGGAGCAGGGAGATCTTCTCCTGGCTCATCTTGTCCGGCATCACGAAGATGCAGCGGTAGCCCTTGATCGCGGCGGCGATCGCGAGGCCGACGCCGGTGTTGCCCGAGGTCGGCTCGACGATCGTCCCGCCGGGCTTCAGCTTGCCCGAGCGCTCGGCGTCCTCGATCAGCTTGATCCCGATCCGGTCCTTGACCGAGCCGCCCGGACTGATGTATTCGAGCTTCGCGAGGACGGTGGCCGCGTCCTCGGGAACGATGCGCTGGAGCCGCGCGAGCGGGGTGTGGCCGACGAGGTCGAGAACGGTCGGATACTCGCGGGCCATCGAGGAAAGCTTAGTTTCTCGGGCTACATCCGAAGCTCGGTCGAGAGCCCGAGCAATGGGAACACCGAGGGGTCGGTGCACCCGGTGATCTCGGCGATCGACTCCCCGTCGAGGGTAAGCACCATGATTCCGTACGGGCGGTACACCCCGGCCTCGGGATCCGGGAAGTACGCGCCGACCGCGGGCTGCCGGTTCGCCCTCGTCGGGACGAGCGGGATCTTGTCGAGCGCCCCGCCTGCTGGAACCGTCGCGAAGAACCCCCCGATCTCGTGTCGCCCAAGGAACACGGCCGGATCCGGCGGCATGGTCATCACGGCGTCCTCCCGCATGAGGGCGACGAGGCCCGGGATGTCGACCGATTCCCAGGCGTCGATGTAGCGCTGAACAACTGACCGCTGGACGTCGTCGGGTGGGCGAATGCGCTCCGGGGCGCTTCGCGCCACCGTCGCCCGCGCGCGGCGCACGGCGCTGTGCACGCTCGTGGGGCTGATCTCGAGTAACTCAGCGACCTCCTTCGCCGAGAAGCCGAGCACGTCGCGCAGGAGCAGAGCGGCCCGCTGGCCGGGAGCGAGGGTCTGCACCGCAGCCAGGAGCGCGAGCTGCACGCTTTCGCGGAGGTCGTAGCGCGCACCAGGCTCGGCCCCTTCCGACGGCAGCTCGTTGAGCCAGGCGTCGGGGTACGGCGTCAGCACGGCCGGCTCCTCGGTGGGCGGCTCCGGACGCTTGCCGAGTGCTGCGAGGCAGACGTTCGTCGCGATGCGGTACAGCCACGCGCGGAAGGTGCTCCGGCCCTCGAAGCTGTCGAGGTGCCGCCATGCCCGCAACAGCGTCTCCTGGAGCGCGTCCTCGGCGTCGTGGACGGAGCCCAGCATCCGGTAGCAGTGGACGTCGAGCTCCCGCCGGTACTGCTCAGCCAGCTCACGGAAGGCCGCCTCGTCGCCGGCGCCGGCCGCCTCGATTAGCGCGGGCTCGGTCACTCGTCCAGCCTAGTCCGGCATCGTCGGCGGCGCGGCGCCGAGCTCCGTCCACGCGGGTGGCACGAAGACCTGGCCCGGGGTGCCGCCGATCACAAGGCAGTGAAGCCCGTCGTCGCCCGGCACGATCCGGCGCAGCTGCGCGATCCCGACCCGCGCCCACACACCGGGCTCGAGCCGGTGCCGCTCGCCGTTCAGCAGCAGCTCGGCGGAGCCAGCCAGCGGGATGTAGAGCTCCTCCTGCCCTGGATCGACCGCGCCGTCACCGTGGTGGTGATTTGGGTACTGGTCGAAGCCGGCAGGGAAGTTGAACAGCTGCATCCCCCAGGAGGTCACGCCGAGTTCCGCTCGGGCCCGGACGACCATCCCGTCGTAGAACGATTCCATCTCGTCGATGCGCTTGAGGGTCGCGTCGGTCATCGTCTTCTCCTTTCGCTTCGGCGTCTCACTGAATGAGATCGCCGACCGGAGAGAAATTCGTCGCTAGCCCGTCGCCGGGGTTACGCCGCTCGCGCGACGGGCGTACATGATGCTGAGAACGACGAGCGCGACCGCGACCACGAGCGCAATGATCGTCCAGAAGATCGGCAGAGCCCCTGCGACGGCTCCGACCGAGATGAGCGCCGCGGCCGGCCACGGCGAGCGTCGCGAGATGCGAAGCCCCAGGTACACGAGTATTCCGCCGCCGACGAGGAGCACCGCCCAGATGATCCTGTCGCTCGCGCTCGCCTCCTCCCAGTGCGAGGACAAGAGCGCGCCGATGATGCCGATGAGGACGTAGGCGGCGGCGACGAAGGTCCCGAGGACGACGAGCAGCTTTTCAACGGTCACGGGCGAGATTGTACGACGCGTCAGTGGCGGAAATGACGGCGGTGAGTGAAGACCATCGTCGCGCCTGCTTTCTGGACCGCGTCGATCACGTCCTGGTCGCGTTTCGAGCCGCCCGGCTGGATGATCGACTTCACGCCCGCTTCCAGGGCGACCCGCGGGCCGTCGGGGAACGGGAAGAACGCGTCTGACGCCAGCGCCGTGCCCTCGAGGTCGTGGCCGTGCTCGCCCGCCTTCTCGACCGCGATCTTGACCGCGTCGACCCGGCTCATCTGGCCGGCTCCGATCCCGATCGTCTGCAGGTCATCGACGATCACAATCGCGTTCGACGTCACGTGCTTGCACACCCGCCACGCGAAGAGCAGGTCGCCCCAATCCGTCTCGGACGGCTCGCCGGTGACGACCTCCATCCCCTCGCGATCCTCGACGCCCCAGTCGCGGTCCTGCACGAGGAGACCTCCGAGCACGCGCCGGAAGTCCCGCTCGCCCGGGTCGAAGCGGCGACGCTCGCGGTCGACGAGGATCCGCGTGTTCGGCTTCTGGCGCAGCGAATCGAGCCCCTGCTCGTCGTAGTCGGGCGCGAGCAGAACCTCGACGAACTGCTCGGCGATCTTTCCGCCCAGCTCGGGGCCGACGGGACGGTTCACGACCACCACGCCGCCGTACGCGGATAGGGGATCCGCGCCGAGCGCCTTGTCGTAGGCCTCCTCGATCGCACCCGCGACGGCGACGCCGCAGGGATTCCCGTGCTTGACGATCACGCACGCCGGCACGGTCAGCTCGAGCATCAGCATGCGCGCCGCCGAGAGGTCGGCCAGGTTGTTGTACGAGAGCTCGCGCCCGTGCAGCTGCCCGACGCGGGAGAGCAGGTGCCGACGGGCGCCCGCCTCGGAGTAGTACGCGGCCCGCTGGTGCGGGTTCTCGCCGTAGACCAGGCCGGTCACCTTCTCGAAGCTCGGGATCAGCCGATCCGGGAACGCGTCGCGGTCCGAGAACCAGCGCGCGATGGCCGCCTCGTACGCAGCCGTGACCGAGAACGCCTCGGCCGCGAGCACGCGACGCGTCTCGAGCGCGATCTCGCCCGACTCGCGAAGCTCGGCCAGGATCTGCCCGTACCGCTCCGGCCGGCACAC
>JBOHBB010000145.1:0-12617 GCA_050698135.1 Gaiellaceae bacterium | reverse complement strand
CGACGAGGTCCGGGAGCTCCGCGAACGCCCGGTGCTCGACCTGACCGGTCGCGAGGCGGTAGACGAGCAGGCGCGAGGCGTCCCGCGGCTCCGCCGGGCGCTGCGCGATCAGCTCCGGCGGGAGCTCATAGTCGAGGTCCGTCGCGTCCACCGGACGTAGTAGAGTAGTCCGGCGTCAATGGACGAAGCGGCCCTCGAACGAGTCAAGCAGCGAATCGCCGATGCGGCCGCGGGTCGGCCCGAGCCGGCACTCCTCGAAGCCGCGCTCGAGCGCTCACGGGACCAGATCGCGTCCCTGGCCGTGGCGGCAGCCGAGCTCGAGGCCACGATCCCCGAGCGGATCGAGTCGTCCGTACGGGACGGGTTGCGGTCCGAGGTCCTTCCCGTCGCGCGTCAGGTCGCGGAGACCCGTGGCCTCCTCAACCAGGCGATCCGGAGGCTCGAGCGGCTCGAGGGCGAGCTCCTCGCCGAGCGGCATGCCCGCGTGGACGACCTCGCGCTGCTCGTCGACCTCGTGAGCGCCGGCTGGAGAAGCGTCGACGGGCGGTTGGAGCGGCTCGAGCAAAGCCAGGCGGAGGACGTCACGCGGATCGTCGCCGCGATCGAGGACTTGCCTGCGACGGATGCCGAGGGCAAGCCCGTCGGCCACTTCGCGGCCGCGTAGCTCTAGCTCCGCTCAGACGAGGGTCGGCGTCGACACCGAGCGCGCGGGCAGGACGAGCCGGAAACGGCTCCCACGCCCGGGCTCCGAGGTGAGCTCGACCCGGCCGCCCAGCGCGAGCGCGAGCTCCCGTGCGATCGGGAGGCCGAGCCCGGTGCCGTCGACGTCCTGTGAGATGAACGGCTCGAAGATCCGCTCACGGTCCTCGACCGGGACGCCCGGGCCCGAGTCGACGACGTCGACCCGCACCGCACCGTTCGATGCCGCGAGCTGGAGATCCACGCGCCCGCCGTCGGGCGTCCAGCGGAAGGCGTTCGAGAGGAGGTTCGAGATGACCTGCAACACCCGGTCGCCGTCCGAGACGATCACGGGAGGCTCGCCCTCGGCCTCGACGCGGTAGTCGATCTCTCGCCGCCGCGCCTCCTCCGCGAACGCGCCGTGCACGTGGTCGAGCACCCGCCCGAGGTCGACCTCCTCGTGGCGGACCGTGAAGCGGTGCGCTTGCAGCTTCGCGAGGTCGAGGACGTCGCCGACCAGGCGCTCGAGGCGGTCGGTCTCGGCGGCGACGATGTCGAGCGAGCCCTGGACCTGGTCGGGCTCGCTGACGATGCCTTCTCGCAGAGCCTCGACGTGCCCCCTGATGGCAGTGAGTGGTGTTCGCAGCTCGTGCGAGACGGACATGAGGAACGAGCGCTTGAGCTGCTCTGCCTCGGCGAGCTGGGACACCATCCGCCGGAAACGGTTGGTCAGCAGGGAGATCTCGTCGCTGCCCCTCGCCTCCGGGATCGCGACGTCGTAGCGCCCGGCCGCGACGTCCTGGGTCGCGCGTGTGAGCGCGAGCACCGGCTCGGTCAGGCGTCGGGAGAGCCACCAGAACAGCACCGCCCCGAGCGCGATCCCGACCGCGAGCGCAAGCGCGAGCCGCTCGAGCAGCATGAGCCACTGCTCGCGGAGCTCGGTCACCGGCTTGGCGACGACGAGCCATCCGAATGGCTCCGTTCCCCGCTCGAGCTGGACAGGCTGTGCCGCGGCGAGCAGGACGCGGTCCTCGTCGGGAGGGGTGAACTCGAACGTGACGACCTGATCGCGGTCGAGCGTGACGCCCCCGAGCGCGCTCCTCGCGAGCCTGGCGAGCCCGAAGCGTTGGCCCGGGAAGAGCGACGCGCCGACGTAGTAGAGCTCGTCGCCCGTCGCGAGCTCGAGGTTCTCTGCCGCGAACTCCGGCGCCCGCGTGCCCTCGTCGCTCGAGCGGAGCGCCGACTCGGCGTACAGGTCGGCGAGCCCGGCGGCCTCGCGCTTCAGCTCCGACACCGACTCCGAGCGCGTCACGTCCTGGAACAGCCGAACGGCGAACGCCATCGACACGAGGCCGAAGACCAGCACGACCGAGAGGAAGAGAGCGGTGAGACGGAACCGGAGAGTCCCGAGCATCGGGCGCTTCCAGGGTATCCCGTCAGGCGGCGGAGGCGGGCGTGCGGTCCGAGGCGACCTTGTAGCCGACGCCCCACACCGTCACGATCGGCGATGCGTCGCCGAGCTTGCGCCTGATCTGCCGCACGTGCACGTCCACCGTCCGCGTGTCCCCCGCGAACGTGTAGCCCCACACGCGCTCGAGCAGCTGGTCGCGCGTGAGGACGATCCCGCGATGATCGAGCAGCTCCCAGAGGAGGTCGAACTCCTTCGGCGCCAGCCTGATCTCCTCGTCGCCGACATACACCTCGCGCTTGCCCGAGTTGATCTGGAGGTCGCCGTGGCGAAGCTCCTCGGTCTCGCTGCGGCGCCGCTCCGGCGACGCGCGCCGGAGGACGCTCTTCACGCGCGCGACGAGCTCGCGCGGGTTGAACGGCTTCGTCATGTAGTCGTCCGCGCCGACCTCGAGTCCGATGATCTTGTCGACGTCCTCGTCGCGCGCCGTGAGCATGAGGATCGGCACGTCCGAGCTCTTCCGGATCCGGCGGCAGAGCTCGACGCCGTCGCCGTCCGGGAGGTTGAGGTCGAGCACGATCAACGACGGCAGCTCGCTCGCGAGCTCGACGAGCGCCGCCTTGGCCGACGACGCCGCCCGGACGGCGTAGCCGGCGTTGCGGAGGTAGGCGGCGACGAAGGACGCGATCGACGTCTCGTCCTCGACGACGAGGATCGTGTGCTGCTGCTGGCTCACCTCACGCCCTTCCCGGTCGGCTCGTCGTCCGAGCCGAGCTCGTAGCGCTCGGGCTCCGTCGGCATCGGAAGGCACAGCTGGGACGCCATGACGCAGTCGACGCCGTCCAGCGAGAAGACGCCGACGTCGTCACCGAACCAGCGCGGGTCGCCGTCGAGCACGACCTGTCCCCGACCGACGGCGGAGACGGACATGCCGGCGCCGCGCAGGACGATGCGGTAGCGGCCGCCGAGCAGCTTGAACCGGATGCCCTGCCCTCGATAGAGCACCGTCCTCGGCCCGAGTCGCTCAGAGGTCACCTTGCGTCCTGAGACCGTCTCGGCGAAGCGGTCACGCGGCGTCAGGTCGGTCACGCGAAGGGTGCCGGCTGTGAGGCGGCCGAGAACGACCCCGCGCATCTCGAGCATGGCCGACCCCCGCCCGCGCTCGAGCGAGAGCTCGCCGTTGCCCCGAGCCGCGGCGGCGGCCGAGCCGGCAAGGGCGACCGCCGCGGCGATCGCGCAGACGAAGAGAATGAGCGCCCGCATTGCTCCAGAGGCAGTATCGGGATCGCGCGTGGGTCCGTGGTGAGAACGCTGTAAGGAGACTGTAAGCACCCGCGCTCCTGGCGGCACCGTAGATTCTGCGTCCCATGAACGAGATCGCGGATTTCGGGCTCGTCGTCCTCGTCATCTCGGCCGGCCTCCTCCTCGCCGTGCTCGGAACGAGGCTCGCGGAGCGCGTGGCGCTCCCGAACGCCGCGATCTTCCTGGCGGTGACCGCTGTGCTCGGGGCGTCGATCGAGCCGCTCGGCGACGCGCTGTCGATGGAGGAGGTCGAGCGCATCGCGGTCGTGGCGCTCGTCGTCATCCTCTTCAACGGCGGTCTGCACATCGGGCTCGGCCGCTTCCGGCGCTCGGCCGGCCCGATCCTCGCGCTCGGAGTCGTCGGCACGTTCGCGACCGCCGGTCTCGTGACGCTGGCCGCGCACTACGCGCTCGGCCTGCCCTGGATCGTCTCCGGGCTCGTCGGGGCCGCGATCGCACCGACCGACCCGGCGGTGACATTCTCCGTGCTCGGCGGGCGGGAGCTCCGCGGCCGGGCAGGCACGATCCTCGAGGGCGAGGCGGGGACGAACGACCCGGTCGGGATCGCGCTGATGATCGGCATGATCGAGCTCGCGAACGAGGACGACGGCAGCTTCTCGATCGTCGCCTCCGAGTTCGCGGTCGAGATGGCCGTCGGGCTGGCGGTCGGCGTCGCCGGCGCGATGCTGCTCCTCCCGGTCCTCCGTCTGGTCCACCTGACGAGCCCGACCCTCTATCCGCTGCGCGTGCTCGCAGGCGCGGGCATCGTCTACGGGATCGCCTCGGTCGCACACGGCTCGGGCTTCCTCGCGGTGTTCGTGGCCGGAGTCCTCCTCGGTGACGTCGCGATCCCGCGCAAGGGCGAGATCGAGACGTTCCACTCCTCGCTCGCAGCGCTTGCGGAGATCGCCGCGTTCGCGGCGCTCGGGTTGTCGATCGGGTTCGCCGGCCTCGACGATGCAGCGGTCTGGGCACAGGGCCTCATCCTCGCCCTCGTCCTCGCCCTCGTCGCGAGGCCGCTCGCCGTCGGGCCTCTTCTCGCGCCGGTCCGGATGCACCGCGGCGAGAAGCTGTTCGTCGTCTGGGGCGGGCTCAAGGGCGCCGTGCCCATCCTGCTCGGCGCGCTCGCCGTGCTCGGGGAGGTGGACGACGCGGAGAGGATCTACGGGATCGTCTTCGTGGTCGTGCTCTTCTCGGTCGTCGTCCAGGGCGGGTCGATGCCGCATGTCGCACGGCGGCTCGGCCTCACGTTCCGCGCGGTCGACCACGACCTCGCCGAGGTGCTCGAGTTCGTCGTCCGCGACGACGCCTTCGCGAACGGGAAGAAGCTGAGAGAGCTTCCGCTCGGCGACCGAGCCTGGGTCGGGGTGCTCGTCCGCGACGGGCGCCCGCAGGGCTTCGGCCCGGAGACGACGCTCGCACCGGGCGACCGCGTGCACGTGTACTGCCAGTCCGAGGACGCCGCAGCTCTCGGGCGGATCTTCGCGGGAGCCGGCTAGGCAGGCTCGTCGTACGCGTAGAACCCCCGGCCGCTCTTCCGGCCGAGGAGACCTGCGTTCCGCATCGCGACGATGCGCGGCGGCGGCGCCATCCGCGGCTCGCGCAACTTCTCGTACAGCGCCTCGGAGGCGTGCACGTGCACGTCGATCCCGACGAGGTCGACGAGCGTGCAAGGGCCCATCGGCCAGCCCGCCCCTGCCGTCATCGCCGTGTCGAGGTCCTCGGGCGAGACCCTGGCCTCGTCGAGGACGCGGATGCAGTCGTTCAGAAGCGGGATGAGGACGCGGTTCACCACGAAGCCCGGCGTGTCGTGGCAACGGATCGGGCGCTTCCCGAGCCGCTCGCCGACGGCGAATGCCGCGTCGACCGCGTCGTCCGCGGAGAGCTCCGCCCGGACGATCTCCACGAGCGGCATGAGCGGCGCCGGGTTGAAGAAGTGCATGCCGACGACACGCTCCGGGGTGGAGACCGCCGCGGCGATCTCGGTGACCGAGAGCGCGGAGGTATTCGTGGCGAGGATCGCTTCCGGGCGCACGATGCCCTCGAGCTCCGAGAACAGCGCGAGCTTCGCGCCGAGGTCCTCGACGATCGCCTCGATCACGAGGTCGCAGTCGGCGAGCGAGTCGAGCTGGGTCGCGAGCGAGAGCCGCTCGAGAGCCGCTCCGCGCTCGCCTGCGCTCAGCTGCTCCTTGTCGACCTTCCGCTGGAGGAAGTGCGCGATCCGATCGTGCGCCTTCTGCCCCAGCTCACCCGTGACCTCGCGGCCGACGACGTCGTAGCCGGCCTCGATCGCGAGTTGCGCGATGCCGGCGCCCATGGCGCCGAGCCCCACGACGCCGATCCGATGGATGTCCGGGGACGCCACGACGCGCGATCCTAGCGGCGCGCGGTGGGACGGGCCGTCAGTGGCCGAGCCGGCGACGCCGGGCGACCTCGTCGATCCGCGAGTCGGCCCCGTACAGGGGCGCGAGCAGCGCGATGATCACGAGCGACGCGATGAGGACGATGCCGAACATGTCCTCATCGTGCCCGACCGCGTAGATCAGCACCACTCAGGGTTCCGTCGCTGTCGATCAGGTGTGCTGATCGAAGTGAAGCGCTTCAGAGGCGTTCCACGACGCCGGCGATCGCCTGCCCCTGGCCGATGCACATCGTCGCGATGCCGTAGCGCGCCCCGCGCCGGTGGAGCTCGCTGACGAGCGTGGCCGTGATCCGCGCGCCGGTCGCCCCGAGGGGATGTCCGAGAGAGATCCCGCCCCCGTTCGGGTTCACGTCACCGGTCGTCCAGCGCTCGTGCAGGCCCGTGTCTGCGAGAAACTGGAGGACGACGGAGGCGAACGCCTCGTTGACCTCGATCACGGAGACGTCGTCCCATGCGAGCCCGGCCTTGGACAGCGCACGCGCGCAGGCCTCCGGGTTCCCGTGGAGCATCCGGTAGGGGTCGACGCCCGAGAGCCCGAAGGAGACGAACCGCGCGCGCGGCTCGAGGTCGAGCCGCTCCACGGCCTCCCCGCTCGCGAGGAGCATCGCGGCGGAGCCGTCGACGATCGAGCTCGAGTTTCCCGCGGTGATCACGCCGTCCGGCTTGAACGCGGGCTGCAACGAGGCGAGCTTCTCGAGCGACGTGTCCCGGCGCGGGGTCTCGTCGACCGCGAAGAGGACGGCCGCTCCCGCGGCGTGGACCTCGACCGGCACGATCTCGTGGGCGAAGTGGCCCTCGTCGATCGCCGCGACCGCGCGTCGATGCGACTCGAGGGAGTAGGCGTCGAGGTCCTCGCGCGACAGGCTCCACTCCTCCGCGATGACCTCCGCCGAGATCCCCTGCGGCACGATCGGCCAGCGCTCGCCGATCTTCTCGTTGACCGCGCCCCATCCGGCGTCGCCGAGGTTCGAGCCCATCGGCACGCGCGTCATGTGCTCGACGCCTGCGGCTACGACGAGGTCGAGGTGACCTGCCTGGATCGCGGACGCGCCGTTGAACGCTGCCTGCAGCGACGAGCCGCACTGGCGGTCGACGGTGGAGGCGGCGACCGTCTCCGGCCAGCCGGCCACGAGCACGGCCTGGCGGCCGACGTTCAGCGCCTGCTCGCCGACCTGGGTCACGCAGCCCATCTGGACGTCCTCGATCTCGCCCGGCTCGACGTCGAGACGGTCGACGAGCCCGTTCATGACCTGCCCGGCGAGCTCCTCCGAGCGGATCTCCGAGAGCGAGCCGTTCCGCCTCCCGATCGGGGAGCGGACGGCATCGACGACGTACGCCTCAGGCATCGACGACAGCATAGAGACGCCACCTCCCCGGAACGCCCGTGAGCTCGTGCTCGCCGCGATCGACGAACGAGAACCCGGAGCCTGCAACCAAGTCCCTCACCGTACGGGAGACGAGCACCTCGCCAGGCGCCGCCAAGGAGGAGATCCGTGCCCCGGTCACGACCGCGATGCCCGCGATCTTAGGGCCGACCAGCTCGCATTCGCCTGTGTGGATCCCGGTGCGCACGTCGAGGTCCAGCTCCTTTGCTCCGTCCACGATCGCGCGGGCGCAGGCCATCGCCCTCGCCGGCCCGTCGAAGCGGCAGAAGAAGCCGTCGCCCGCAGAGTCGACCTCCTCGCCGCGATAGCGGGTGAGCTCGCGCCTGACATCGGCGTGGTGGCGGGCGAGCAGGTCGCGCCAGCCACGGTCGCCGAGCGCGGCCGCCCGCTCCGACGAGCCGACGAGATCTGTGAACAGGACGGTTGCAAGCACGGAGTCAGGGACCGTGACCGGAGAATCACCGCGGACGAGCTCGAGCACGCGCTCGGCGGTCTCGTCGCTGTACAGCGACCCACGCGCGAGCTCGACGACCCGCACGTCCCGTATGCGCTCCGCGACGAAGCGGGCGAGCCCGCGCTCGTCGGGCGGAAACACGACGAGCGGGTCGGAGCGATGCAGGACGAGCGTGGGGACACGGATCGCGCCGAGGACGTCCGTGATGTCGGACTCCATCCCCATCCGCGCGAACTCGGCGGCGTCGGCGGGCGCCACGGCGAGCCGCAGCTCCCAGACGCGCGCATCGAGCTGCTCGTCGATGGCCGCCGCCTGCGGGTCCGTGCCGCGTGCGAAGCCCTCGAGGTAGTCTCGATCGCCCCAGCGCTCCCGGTGCGAGCGGATGCCGCTCAACCACTGCTCCTCGCTCACGCCGTACGGGTAGTCATCGGTGCTAACGCCCTGTGGGAACAGGTCGACCACCGCGAGGCTCCGGCAGCGCTCGGGGTACGTCGCCGCGAAGAGCGCGCAGACGCTTGCGCTCGTCGCAACGCCGAACAGCGTCGCTCGCTCGATCCCGTTCGCATCGAGGAGCGCCGTGATGTCGTCCATCCGCGCCTCGAGCGTGACGTGGCGCGGGCGGTCCGAGAGCCCCGTGCCGCGCGGGTCGAAGACGACCACGCCGGCCCCGGCACCGAGACGAGCGACGAACTCCCGCACGTCGCGGCGTTGCAGGAGCACGAAGAGGTTCGTCAGGTGTGGCGCGAAGACGAGCCACTCGGGGCCGTCGCCGAAGACGCGATACGCGACCGCGACGCCCCCGGAACGCGCATAGCGAACGTCCGGAACGTCCACGCGAGAAGTGTCCCACTACACTCACCGCATGGCCACGACCGCGACCGAGCGGCACCTGCTCATCGGCAGCGAGTGGGTCGAGACCGGGGCCTGGATCGAGGTGCGCTCCCCCTACGACGGGTCGCTCGTCGGCCGCGTGCCGAGCGCCGGAGCAGCCGAGACACGGCGAGCGCTCGACGCCGCGGAGGCGGCGATGCGCGATCCGCTCCTGGCGCACGAGCGTGCGGCGATCCTCGACCGCGTCGCGGCGCTCCTCGCCGAGCGGCAGGACGAGGTCGCACGGACGATCTGCGCCGAGGCCGGGAAGCCGATGAAGGCGGCCAGGGTCGAGGCCTCCCGTGCCGTCTCGACGTACACGATGGCCGCGGTCGAAGCCCGCAAGCTCGCCGGCGACGCCCTCCCGATGGACGCCTCTCCGGCCGGAGAGGGCAAGCTCGCGCTCACGCTGCGCGTGCCGATCGGCATCGTCGGCGCGATCTCGCCCTTCAACTTCCCGCTCAACCTCGTCGCCCACAAGATCGCCCCCGCCCTTGCGGCAGGCTGCGCGGTGGTACTCAAGCCGGCGGCGCAGACGCCACTCTCGGCGCTCCTTCTCGCGGAGCTCGAGCTGGAAGCCGGTTTGCCGCCCGGCTGGCTCAACGTCGTCTGCGGGCCGGCGAGCGAGATCGGCGACGTCCTCGTCGAGGACGAGCGCGTGAAGCTCATCACGTTCACCGGCTCCGTCCCGATCGGATGGAAGCTCCGCGAGCGGGCCGCCCGGAAGCGCGTCAATCTCGAGCTCGGGAATGCAACGCCGGTGATCGTCGCTGCGGACGCGGACCTCGGCGACGCGGCATCCCGCCTCGCCGCGAACGCGTTCTCCTTCGCAGGGCAGAGCTGCATCTCCGTGCAGCGGATCTACGTCGAGCAGACGGCCTACGCGAGGTTCGTGGAGGCGTTCGTCCCGCGCGTCGTGGCCCTCGTCCTCGGTGACCCTGCGGACGAGGCCACCGATGTCGGCCCTCTCATCGCCGAGGCCGAGCGCGACCGCGTCCTCGGCTGGATCGAAGAGGCGCGCGAGGCCGGCGCCGAGATCCTCACGGGCGGCACGCTCGAGGGCGGGCTGCTCCGCCCGACGGTCATCGCGAAGCCACCGTCCGAGGCGAAGGTCTCGTGCGAGGAGGTCTTCGGCCCGGTCTGCACCGTGAGCCCTTACGAGACGCTCGACGATGCGATCGCCCTCGCGAACGGCACCCGCTTCGGCCTCCAGGCCGGAATCTTCACGCGGGACGTCAAGGCAGCCCTCCGCGCGGCCAGGGAGCTCGAGTTCGGCGGCGTCACGGTCAACGAGGCGCCGACGTTCCGGGCCGACCAGATGCCGTACGGGGGTGTGAAGGACTCGGGCAACACGCGCGAAGGCCCCGCGTACGCGATCCGCGAGATGACCGAAGAGCGGGCCGTCGTCTTCCAGCTCTAGATTTGAGCCCGTGGCGGCCAGACGCAGACAGGAGCCGGCTTCCGTCGAGCCGGCATACGAGAGCCCGACTCCGCGCGACCTGAAGCGCGAGCGCAAGGCGCTGATCTCCTTTCGGGAGGATCGCCTGCGTGATCTCGGCGGACTCGCGCTCGAGATGTACAAGCGTGACCGGTTCGACGCGGGGCTCGTGGTCGAGCGCTGCGCGGAGCTCGTCGCCGTCGAGGCGCGCGTGCAGGAGATCGATGCGATGCTCGACGGAAGCGCGGCCGTCCGTGGTGGAGTCGCGGCGGTCTGCGCGTGCGGGGCTCCGCTGCTCCTCGGCGCACGCTTCTGTGCGACGTGCGGCCGGCCGGCCGGTCGCGCCGCGCGGGGCGACGTACCAGCCTCATGAGGACCTGCCCGCGCTGCGGCGCCGCCTTCGAGCCCGGCCAGGAGTACTGTCTCGCGTGCGGCGACCGGTTGCCGGTCGCAGGCCTCGCCGGCAGCACGGTGCGCGGAGGAGCGTGGCAGCGCCGCTCCGGCCTCGCTCTCCTCGTCGCGATCGCCGGAGCGGCCGTCGCGATCGCCGCGAGCGACCCCGACCCGGACCGCACCGCGATCTCCACGGCGACCGGGGACTTCGCGACCGTCCCGACGACGAGTACGCTCCCATCGCCCTCGGACGAGCCACGCGGCAACGCCGCGGACTGGCCAGCGGGCGAGGACGGGTGGACGATCGTCCTCGCGTCCGTGCCGCAGACGAAGGGACGCCCACAGGCGCTCGCCCGCGCGCGGCAGGCGCGCCGCACGGGCCTCGCCCAGGTCGGAGTCCTCGACTCGTCGCTGTACGCGAGCCTCCACCCCGGCTACTGGGTCGTCTTCAGCGGCGTCTATGCGTCGGAGGCCGAGGCGACGAGCGCTCTCGAGCCCGCCCGCGAGATCGCTCGCACGGCGACCGTTCGTCGCGTGGTCCGGTGACGACGTTTTCTCCACTGACGACGCGGAGGCCGACTTTGTAACACGGCGGAAAAGCCGCTACACTGGGTCGAGCGAAGTCCCGCTTCGCTCTTTTTTCGCCCAGAACGAGCGATCGAGGAGAGTCGAAGAGATCCCATGGACGATCACGCCGCTCAACTGCGCTCCTGTATGTATCAATACTCTCGAGCGATCTACCGCTCGATCAAGGATCTGATCGACCCCTATGCCGACCGTTCGCTGCAACTCGAGTACCGGCGTGCGGTGCTCGAGGAGTGCGAGGAGACGATGGAACGTCTGGCGGAGGATCCCCAGTACTTCGCGCGGCCCGATCGCGCGCTCTTCGCCGACATCCGCCGCTACTTCCCGATCACCGCGCAGGCGCAGGTGGCCTGGTCGGTGCGCGAAGGCGTCGGCGCGGCAACCGGCTTCATCGAGCAGCAGATCGAAGCCGGGCTGCTGGACGGAGGCGTCGCGCGGTGCCACGCGACGACGCGCAAGGGCAAGGCCTGCCAGCGGACGCCGCTGCCCGGGCGCGACTACTGCCCGTCGCACCAGCACCTCGAGCACGCAACCGTCGCTGCCTGACGGCATCGCGACCGTCGCGGCGGAACCTGGCTGCCCGGGCGGCCGATAAGCTCGCATTCGCATGTCGCACGACGCCGACAAGCTCATCCGGCAGCTCTCCCTCGTCGCCTTCCTCATGGCCGAACGTCGGCCGCTCACGGCGAGGGACGTCAAGTCGAACGTCGAGGGCTACAGCGAGATGTCCGACGAGGCGTTCGCCCGGAGGTTCTACTCGGACCGCGCGGAGCTGACGGCGCTCGGCGTCCCGCTCTCCTCGCAGCGGGACGAGTTCACCGGCGAGGAGCTGTACACATTGCGATCGGAGCACTACTTCCTCGAGCGGCTCGAGCTGGACGACGACGAGCTCGCCGCACTGCAAACCGCGCTCTACTACCTCGAGGGGAAGTTCGCCTACGCCGAGCCGCTTCGCCTCGCTCTCCAGAACCTCGCGCTCGGACGGTCCGGCTTCTCGGAGCCCCCGACCGAGACTGCCGAGCGCGTGCGGGTCAGCGCGCCTGACTACTCGCCCGAGCTCGCCGGCCGCCTCTCGAAGCTCGAGTCCGCGATCTCGAAGCAGCGAACCGTCCGTTTCGGCTACTGGAGCCCTCGCCGCGCTCGCCCGGGAGACCGGTCGGTCAACCCGTACGCACTGCGGCTCGACGACGGGAACTGGTACGTGATCGGGCAGGACCTCGAGCGCGACACGGTCAGGACGTTCAAGGTCTCGCGTATCCGGGGCGACATACGCTTCGCCACACGCCGCGAGCGGGACTTCCGCGTGCCCGAGGACTTCGACGTCGAGCAGCACCGCGTCCCGAAGCCCTGGCAGATCGGCGAGACGGTCGGCACCGCCCGGATCGCGGTCTCGGACGACACCGCCTGGTGGGTCGAGCGAACGCTCTCCGACGCCGGCTCGGTCGAGGACGGCGTCTTCGAGACCGAGTTCGCGTCGGTCGAGCTCCTCGCGGGCTGGGTGCTGCGGCAGAACGGGCGCGCCGTGCCGCTCGAGCCCGACGACCTTCGCGACGCGGTCGCCGAGGGCCTCGCGCGGCTGGACGACTCCCATGCCGGCGAGGCGCCGATGCCCGCCGCGGCGAAGCGAAGCGACCCGAGGCGGCCGCTTCCGGAGCGGCCGACGGGGCCCGTCGCCCCGGAGC
>JBOHBB010000144.1:0-6223 GCA_050698135.1 Gaiellaceae bacterium | reverse complement strand
TCGGGCTGGAGACGACCGACGTGAGCAGGTGCGGGATCGACTCGTAGTAGCCGAGCTCGATCCGCTTCGGGTCGATGAGGATCATCCGCACCTCGTCCGGCGTCGCGCGCAGGAGCGTCGAGGTGAGGATCGTGTTGATGCAGCCCGACTTGCCCGACCCCGTCGTCCCCGCGATCAGGAGATGGGGCATGCGGGCGAGGTCGGTCCAGACGGCGTTCCCGGAGATGTCCTTGCCGAGCCAGACGGCGAGCGGGCTCGCCGTCTGCGGCAGATCGTCGTAGATGTCGCCGAGCGTGACGAGCCGCGGAGAGAGGTTCGGTACCTCGACGCCGACTGCCTGCTTGCCGGGGATCGGAGCCAGGATCCGGATCTCGGTCGTCGCGAGCGCGTAGGAGAGGTCGTCGCGGAGCGCGGCTACCTTCGAGACCTTCGTGCCCGGTGCGAGCTGCAGCTCGTAGCGCGTCACGCGAGGGCCCGAGATCTGGCCCGAGACCGTCGCCTCCACGCCGAACTCGCCGAGCGTGCGGACGAGGAGCTCCGCGACGCGCGCGCCGGCGTCCCCGTTCGACGCGGCGACGGCCGGCGAGCGCTGGAGGACCGTGCGGTCCGGGAGCCGGTACTCGGCGTGCTCCGTCGAGGTCTCGAAGACGCTCGTGAGGCTCTCCGTGTCGGGCTCGGCCGGAGCCCGGGGCGGGACGAGTGGAGGCGCCTCGCCGAGCGGCGGCTCGCCGACGACGTCGGGGAAGGCTTCCGCAGCGTCGAGGAGGCGCCGTGGCTGCCGCTCCTCCGGCTCCGAGGGGACGTCGAAGGATTCCTCCGTCTGCGACTCGAGCGACGCCCAGTCGAGGGCACGGCGCGCCTCGGAGCCGGCGTGACGGATGACGTGGCCGGTCCGACGAAGGATCGCCCCTGTGGACGCACCGCTCACGAGGAGCGCGCCTCCGAGCAGGAGCGCCCCGCCGATGATCGCCGCGCCGGTGTCTCCGATGAGCCCTGCGAGCACGCCTCCGAGCGCGAGCCCGACCCAGCCGCCGCTGTCCTTGCCGAGGAGCGTCATCAGGCCGAGGAACCCGACCCCCACGCCGAGGCGGAACGGACGCACCTCGAGCAGGTCGCTGCGCGCGAGCATGAGCAGGCCGATCCCGAGGAGCGCGACCGGGAGCAGGTACGCGGCATCGCCGATCACTCCGGCGAGCGCGTCGGCGAGCCACGAGCCGACGGCGCCGCCGTCGAAGCCGAGGTAGAGGATCGCCGACAAGACGAGCCCCAGCGCCGCCAGGGCAAGGCCGAGCAGCTCGTTCTCGTGCTGCGAGCGTGCTCGGCGCCGCGTCCGCTTCTTCACGCGCGCGGGGACGCGTGGCCGAAGCGGCCGCTTCTTCTTGCGGGCAGCCATGCTCCGGCGATTCGACGCCTGCCGGCGCGCTCCTGCGCGGTCAGCCGGGTGCTCGCTCGCGCGCCTCGGCGACAACGCGCTCCGCGTCGGCGCGGTTCCCGTAGCCGTGCGTCTCGACCTTCGCCTCCTCGAGGTCCTTGTAGACCTGGAAGAAGTGCTCGACCTCGTTGCGGAGCTCGGCGGGGATGTCGTGCACGTCCGAGACGCGCATCCAGGCGGGATCCTTCAGCGGCACGCAGATGATCTTCTCGTCGGGCCCCTTCTCGTCGGCCATGTGGAAGACGCCGACGACTCGGGCGCGGATCCGGCAGCCGGGGAACGTCGGCTCACCGACGAGGACGAGCGCGTCGAGCGGGTCCCCGTCCTCCCCCAGTGTCCCCTCGATGAAGCCGTAGTCGGCTGGGTACGCCATCGACGTGAACAGGCGCCGGTCGAGGACGATCGCGCCGAGCCCCTCGTCCAGCTCGTACTTGTTCCGCGACCCCGAGGGGACCTCGACGAACACCAGGACGTCCTCGGCCACGAGCAGGAGGCTATCGCGGGTTATCCTGGCCGGCCGTGGCAGGCGTGCGGGACAAGGTGCGCGACTTCGCTCTCTCGCTGCCCGAGGCCGTCGAGGATCATCCCTGGGGTGAGGACGTGGCGAAGGTCGGCCGCAAGATCTTCGTGTTCCTCGGCCCGCCGGGAGCGAGGCGGATGACGGTCAAGCTCGACGAGTCCCACGCGCACGCGCTCTCGATCGAAGGTGCGGAGCGGACCGGCTACGGGCTCGGAGCGTCGGGGTGGGTCACCGTCCCGCTGAGAGCCGACGGCGTGACGATCGGTCTTCTTCGCGACTGGGTAGAGGAGAGCTACCGGATCGTCGCCCCGAAGCGCGTCGTCGCCGAGCTCGACGGCCGCGGGAAGTAGTTCGAGAGCCTAGGCCGCGAGGGCGCGCAGGTCGTCGACCGTGGAGCCGAGGAGCGTGTCCCGAAGGTCGAACAGGCCCGCCCACAAGGACGAGCGGTCCGGGAGGGCGTCCATGCTCGCCGCCGTGGACAGGCCCTGGAGAGCGCGGACGAGCACGGCCAGCTCGAGGTAGACGGCGGCCACCCGGTTCGGGCAGGCGCGGACGCCTGCGCGGTCGAGCACCGGCCGCCACTCGACGAGCTCGCCGGGACCGGGCCCCGCGTACCAGGACCGTCCCTCCGCCAACTCCGGCTCGAGCTCGAGCAGGTAGCGCGACAGAGGCTGCTCGAGCCCGGCGAGGGCGGTCTCGACGCGGTCTGCCGCCCGGCGGAGCGCGGCCTGCCGGGCACCGGGGGTCGCGGGCACGGCATCACCCCTGCCCCAGCGCTCGAGCAGGCGGCAGAAGGCGAGTGCGGCGACCTCGCACGCTCGGAGCTGGCGCACGAGGCGGGCGGCGGTGAGCTCGCTCGCCGCGTTCACCTCGATGACGCTGTCCCAGCCGGCCACGCCTAGACCTCGATGACGACGGGGAGCACCATCGGCCGCCGCCGCGTGCGGTCGTAGACGATCTGCCCGACCGCGTCGTGGATGTGCTCCTGCAGGAGCTTGATCTCGGTCGCGTGCTCGGATGCGAGCGCTCGGACGACCCGGTCGGCCTCGTCGCGGAGCTCGTCGAGCAGCTCCTCGGACTCGCCGAAGCCGCGCGCGATGAGCTCGGGCGGGGCGATCTCACCTCCGTTCGCGGAGCTCAGGGTCGTGACCACGATGAGGACACCATCGTCCGCCAGGCGCCGGCGGTCGCGGAGGGCGACGTCCTGCACCTCACCGACGCGAAGTCCATCGACGAAGGTGATGCCGGCATCGACCCGGTCGACGAGCCGAGCTCCCCCGCGGGCGAGCTCGACGACCGACCCGTTCTCGGCGAGGATGATCCTGTCCTCGGGGACGCCGGCCTCGCGGGCGAGCTTCGCGTGCGCCGCCTGCATGCGGTACTCGCCGTGGATCGGCATCACGTACCGCGGCCGCAGGAGCGACAGCATCGTGCGGAGCTCCTCCTGGCAGGCGTGGCCGGAGACGTGCACCGGGGCGATCTCCTCGTGGAGCACCTCCGCGCCGGCCCGCGCGAGCTGGTTGATCGAGTCGTGGACGCGGAGCTCGTTCCCGGGGACCGGCTTCGCGGAGATGATGACGGTGTCTCCCGGCTCGACGGAGAGTGCAGGATGGTCGCCGTAGGCGATGCGCGTGAGCGCGGACATCGGCTCGCCCTGGCTCCCGGTGCACAGCGCGAGGACGCGCCCGGGCGGAAGCGACGCTGCGTCGGCGGGCGTGACGATCTCGTGCTCCGGGATGTCCACGTAGCCGAGGTTGCGCGCGATGTTCAGGTTCTTGCGCATCGAGCGGCCGATAACCGTGACCTTGCGGCCCGACTCGATGGCGACGTCCGCGGCCTGCTGCATCCGGTGGATGTTCGAGGCGAACGACGCGACGAGGATCTTGCCCCGCCGGAGCGGGAAGAGCGTGCGGAACGTCTCGCCGACGAGGCGTTCGGACCCCGTGTTGCCCGGCCGCTCGGCGTTCGTCGAGTCGCCGAGGAGCAGGTCGACTCCCCGGTTCCCCACCTCCGCGAGCTTGCCCACATCCGTCCTGAGCCCGTCGACCGGAGTGTGGTCGAGCTTCCAGTCGCCCGTGTGCACGACGCGCCCGGCAGCCGTCTCGATGACGAGCGCGACCGAGTCCGGGATGGAGTGGGCGACGCGGACGAGCTCGAGCCGGAACGGGCCCAGCTCGATCGGATCGTCGCCCGGCGCGGCCTCGAGCAGCTCCGTCGCCTGCCCGACGCCGTGCTCGTCGAGCTTCGACTTCACGAGTCCGAGCGTCAACCGCGTAGAGACGATGGTCTCCACCTCGACCTCCCGCAACAGGTAGGGCAGCCCGCCGACGTGGTCCTCGTGGCCGTGGGTGAGGGCGACAGCCCGCACCTTGCGCCCCTCGAGGTGGCCGACGTCCGGCAGGAGGAGGTCGACACCGAGGTGCTCGTCCCGCGGGAAGGCGAGGCCTGCGTCGACGACGAGGATCTCGCCGGCCGTCTCGTAGACGGTCATGTTCTTTCCCACCTCGCCGAGGCCGCCGAGCGGGATGATCCGCAGCACGTCGCTCATCCTCGGAGTCTATGCGGCGCTACAGCGGGAACACGTCGACCGCGAACGTGTCGCCGTCCACGCGTTCGGCATGGAGCGCCACGTCGCCGTGCGTCTCGGCGAGCGTGTCGAGCGCAGGGAGCGGCAGTATCGTCCGCTCTCCGTCGACGGTGAGCTCTCGCTCTCCGCCCACCACCGTGAGGTCGACCGTGTCGCCCCCGAGCCCAGGCAGCTCCGCAATGCGCACGCTCTCGGCGACGACCGACCACGTCTCTCCGTCGGCTCTGGCCGCGGCCGCACGATACGGCGCGCCCACCGTCTGCTCGACCGCCTGTGCGAGGGGCTCCAGCGACCCCTCGAGAGCGCCCTCGGCGACGATGATCGTCCCGTCCTCGAGCACGACGAAGACCGCCGTGTCCCCGGTCAGGCCTGGGCACTGCGCCGATGCGAAGGCGTCCCATGTCGGCCCGCGTGCCGCGCCGGTGACGCCGGCGATCCCCGCCTGGGCGCCCTGCACCGCCGCGAGGAGATCGCGCGCGCGGCCCACTAGGCGGCGGCCGGCTGCAGCAGGCCGAGGCGCTCGAGGCAGCCGCGCACGACCTCGCGCTCCTCGTGCGACGCCTCGACGAGCGGGAGGCGGACCCCGCCGACCTCGTGCCCGAGGAGGTTCAGGGCGCACTTGATCGCGATCGGGTTCACGACGACGCGCAGGAGATCGATCGACGGCGCGAGCTCGCGGTCGAGCGCCCGCGCGCCTTCGACGTCGCCGGCCCGGAACCGGTTGACGAGCTCGCGAACCTGCGGGCCGACGACGTGCGTGTGGACGCACACGCCGCCCCTGCCGCCCACCTCCAGGAACGGGAGCACGAGGTCGTCGTCCCCCGCGTACAGGTCGAGCCCGAGCTCGACGATGCGCCGCGCCTGCTCGAGGTCGGGGTTCGCCTGCTTCACGGCGCGCACCGTCGGGATCTCGGCCAGCTGCGCGATCGCCTCCGTCTCGAGGTTGAGGACGACTCGGCCGGGGATGTTGTAGGCGACGATCGGGCGGTCTGACACCGCCGCGATCGCCTTGAAGTGCTCGACGATCCCCCGCACCGGAGGCTTGTTGTAGTACGGAGTGACGACGAGGAACCCGTGCACTCCGAGCTCGTGCGCGCGGGCCGTGAGGTGGACCGAGTGCTCGGTCGAGTACGTCCCCGTGCCCGCGACGACCGTCGCCCGATCGCCGACTTCGTCGAGGGCAGCTTCGTACAGCGCGTAGCGCTCCTCGTCGGCCAGCGTCGGGGACTCCCCGGTCGTCCCCGTGACGACGAGCCCGTCCGACCCGTTGTCGACGAGGTGCGAGGCGAGCGCGCGAAAGCCGCCTAGGTCGAGCGACCGGTCTTCCTTGAACGGAGTGACGATCGCCGTCAGGATCTCGCCCAGCACGGATCCGATTCTACGAGACCCGGGGGATATCGATGATCAAGGAATTCAGGGACTTCCTCATCCGGGGCAATATCGTCGAGCTCGCGGTCGCCTTCGTGATGGGCCTGGCCTTCGCCGCGCTCGTGACGTCGTTCGTCGACGACCTGATCATGCCGATCGTCGCCATGATCTTCGGCAAGCCCGACTTCAGCGACCTCACGTTCACGATCAACGACGCGGTCTTCCGGTACGGGGCCTTCATCACCGCGCTCATTACCTTCGTTTCGACGGCAACCGCGATCTTCTTCTTCTTGGTCAGGCCCGCGAACGCGATGAT
>JBOHBB010000143.1:0-2738 GCA_050698135.1 Gaiellaceae bacterium | reverse complement strand
CCCGTTGGGCTTCGGCTCTTGGAGGTTCGAGTCCTCCCGCCCGCACTGCGCCGAGAAGTCCGACGCGCTCACGCGACGGGCTTCTCGGCGGGTCGAAGGTCACCGAGACGGGTCAGTCGAGTGGCAGGTCGAATCTGCTCAGCCGGAGGAAGCCGATGTCGTGGCGGGTCTCGCCGTCGAGCGCGAGGTCGGCGAGGATCTCGCCGACGACGGAGCAGAACTTGAAGCCGTGACCGGAGAAGCCCGCGCCGACGACCGCGTGGGCGCTCTCCGGATGGCGGTCGATGAGGAAGTGCTCGTCCGGCGATGGCTCGAAGAGGCAGGTCTTCAACGCGATCGCCGGTCCCGTGCCTTCCGGGAAGTAGCGCTCCGCGAAGGCTCGTAGCGGGGCCTCGTCCTCGAGCGTCGGCTCACGCGGGATCGTGTCCGGGTCGCCGCCCTCCCCGAAGTGGTCGTACCGTCCGAGCTTGAAGCCGGGGATCCCGAAGGCCGGGAACCCGTAGAAGTGCCCGCCGTCGAGCACAAGATTGAACACCGCGAAGCGCTCCGGCTCGAACAGCGCCGGCGTGTGCGGCTGGAGCCACGCGAGCGCCTGCCGCACGCCCCGCACCAGGCCTGCGGGGAGGCGGGCGACCTCCTGCGACCAGGCGCCGGCCGTGAGCACGAGGCGGTCGGCCTCGACGACGCCGCGGTCGGTCGTGACGCGAACGCCGCTCCCGGTGTCCTCCCACTCGAGGACCCGCTCCCTGGCCCGCACGACCGCGCCACGGGCGAGCGCTCCGCCGACGTGGGTGACGATGCAGCGCTCTGGGAGCACGAAGCCGCCGTCCGGCTGGAAGACGACCGGCAGGTCCGGCGGGAGCCGGTAGGCCGGGAAGCGCCGGCCGACCTCGCGGCCGTCGATCGTCTCGTGTGGGAGATCGTGCTCGTGGCAGGCGCGGAGCGTGCCGTCGTAGATCCGCTCTCCCGCCTCGACGATGCCGGTCACGTGAAGGAGTTGCTCGCCGGCCTCCGCCTCGAGCTCCCGCCAGAGCTCGTACGCGCGGCGCATCAGCGGCACGTACGCGACGTGCTCGAAGTACGCGAGGCGGATGATCCGCGTGAGCCCGTGCGAGGAGCCGTGCTCGTGCGGGACGTCGAAGCGCTCGAGCCCGAGAACTCGCTTGCCCCGGCGGGCGAGGTGGTAGAGGGCGGCGCTGCCCATGCCGCCGACCCCGACGACGACGACGTCGTACCGGTCCATGCGCCGCGTGACTCTATCCCGGGCTGGTTGAATGGCTTTGTGAGCACGACCACCGTCGAGGAGCTCGGCGAGAACCGCGTCCGCCTGACCGTCGAGGTCGACCCCGCGCAGGTTCAGCACGCCGTCGAGCACGCGATGTCAGACCTCGCCGAGAGCGCGAAGATTCCCGGCTTTCGGAAGGGGAAGGTGCCGACCCAGGTCCTCGTGTCGCGGCTCGGGAGGGACCGGATCTACGCCGAGGCTGTCGAGAGCCACATCGGCGGCTGGTTCTGGAGCGCGGCGTCGCGGAACCGCGTCCGCCCCGTCGCCGAGCCCGAGTACGAGTTCGAGCTCCCGAGCAACGCCGACGACGCGTGGAGCTTCGCAGCGACCGTCGAGGTCCAGCCGCTTCCCGAGCTCGTCGACTGGACCGCGCTCGAGGTCCCGCGCGCCGAGGTCGAGGTGCCGCAGGACGCCGTCGACGCGGAGCTCGAGGCCCTTCGGGAGTCGGTGGCCGAGCTCGCCCCCGCCGACGGCCGACCCGCGCGGGAAGGAGACACGCTCCTCGTCGATCTCGTCGACCCCGACGGCGAGGCGCAGCGCGACACGATCGTCGAGCTCGGCGCGGGCCGGATGGCCGGGGAGCTCGAGGCGGCCCTGATCGGCGCCTCCGCCGGGGACACGAAGGCGATCCCACTCAACCGTCCCGACGGAACGTCCTCGACCGTCGAGGTCGTCGTGCGCGAGGTGCAGGAGAAGATGCTCCCACCGCTCGACGACGAGCTCGCGCGCGCGGCGAGCGAGTTCGACACCCTCGAAGAGCTGCGCGGGTCGATCGAGGACACGTTCCGGGCTCAGCTGAATTCGGAGATCGACTCTGCGTTCCGCATCGCCGCCGTCGACGAGCTCGTCCGCGCCTCGGAAGTGCAGCCCGCGCTGACGCTCGTGCGCACGCGCGCCACCGACCTCCTCACCGGATTCGTCCGCTCGCTCGAGCGCCGCGGCGTCTCGCTCGAGGCGTACCTCGCCGCGAGCGGCGGAAGCGCGGACGACCTCCAGCGCCAGATGGTCCTCGAGGCCGCCGTCTCCGTCGCGCGCGAGCTCGCGCTCGAGTCGCTCGCCACGCGCGCCGGGATCGACGTCACCGACGACGAGGTGAGGGCCTACCTGCGCGAGGAGGCCGAGGCCGCGGGCGAAGAAGACCCCGACGGGCTCGTCGAGGAGGTATGGGCGCACGGCCAGCAGGAGTCGATCCGGGAGGACCTCCGCCTTCGCGCGGCGCTCGACCGCCTCGTCGCCGACGTGACGCCGATCGCGCCGGACCTTGCGGCCGCGAGGGAGAAGCTCTGGACACCCGACAAGGAAAAGGCCGAGGGAGACACGAAGTTGTGGGTCCCCGGCAGCAAGGAGACTTGATGAGCACCGCTCGCATGAAGCTCGCGGTCGTGGGGGAAACCGTGTTTCCCCCACGTGCCCCCTTCTTTCTGAGAGCGTGGAGAACCTCCCGGTTCTCCAC
>JBOHBB010000142.1:0-7814 GCA_050698135.1 Gaiellaceae bacterium | reverse complement strand
GACTCAGGCTGTTCCTCGCCCTCGAGCTCCCCGGCGACGTGGTCGAGGCGCTCGTCTCGTGGGGAAAGCAATACCTCGACCGCGGCCGTCCGGTCGAGAGCTTTCATGCGACTCTCGCCTTCCTCGGCTCCCGGCCCCGTTCCGAGCTGGACACGATCCTCGGCGCCCTGCGCGAGGCAACCTCCGCGGCCACTCGGTTCACGCTCGAGCCGGTGCGCTACCGGGAGACGCGCTCCGTCGGGATGCTCGTGCTCGACGATCCGAGCGGCGAGGCGACGAGGCTCGCCGAGCGCCTACACGAGCGCCTCGATGACCTCGGCGTGTACGAGCGGGAGGCCCGGCCGTGGCTCCCGCACGTCACCGTCCTCCGGTTCCGCGAACGCCCTCGGCTCGTGCCACCGTTGCCGGACGTCGGGGCGTTCGCTCCGTCCGGCGCCGCTGCTTTCCTTTCCCGTCTGCACCCGTCAGGGGCGCGCTACGAGGTACTCGAGTCGTGTTCGCTAGGAATGTGACACCTGCGCAGCATCCGGCCCCGCGAGCGGCCGGCTTCAGGGACGTCGCGCGCGCCGGAGGCTTCGCGCTAGCGAGCTTCCGGCGTTGCGCACAACGAGGAGGTTGACCGCATGAACCGGGAGGAAGCGCTCGACGTCGCGCTCGGGCACATCGAGCGCCAGTTCGGAAAGGGGTCGGTCATGCGCATGAGCGACCGCCCCCAGGTGGCGGTCGGGGCGGTGTCGACCGGTTCGCTCGCCCTCGACGTGGCCCTCGGCATCGGCGGCCTCCCGCGCGGCCGCGTCGTCGAGATCTTCGGGCCCGAGGCGTCCGGGAAGACGACGCTCGTCTACCACGTCATGGCCGAGGCCCAGCGCCGCGGAGGGATCTGCGCGTTCATCGACGCCGAGCACGCGATGGACCCGGCGTACGCGCGCCGCATCGGCGTCGACATCGACCAGCTCCTCGTCTCCCAGCCCGACACCGGCGAGCAGGCGCTCGAGATCGCGGAGCTCCTCATCCGCTCCGGCGCGCTCGACGTCGTCGCCATCGACTCGGTCGCGGCGCTCGTACCGAAGGCGGAGATCGAGGGCGAGATGGGCGACTCCCATGTCGGGCTCCAGGCCAGGCTCATGAGCCAGGCGCTGCGCAAGCTCGCCGGCACGCTCAACCGCACCGACACGATCTGCATCTTCACGAACCAGCTCCGCGAGAAGATCGGGGTCATGTTCGGCAACCCGGAGACGACCCCGGGCGGACGTGCGTTGAAGTTCTACTCGTCGGTGAGGCTCGACATCCGGCGCATCGAGACACTCAAGGACGGTGCGGAGGCATTCGGGAACCGCGTTCGCGTGAAGGTCGTGAAGAACAAGGTCGCGCCGCCCTTCAAGCAGGCCGAGTTCGACATCCTCTACGGAGTGGGGATCCCGTGGGAGGGGACGGTCCTCGACGTCGCGCTCGAGAAGAAGATCGTCCAGAAGGCCGGCTCGTACTTCAGCTTCGGCGACGAGCGCCTCGGTCAGGGGAGGCAGAACGCGACCGCGTTCCTCGCGGAGAACCCGGACCTCGTGCAGCAGATCCTGCAGCAGATCCAGGCGGAGGCCCCGGAGGAGCAGGTGATCTCCGCGCGGCTTCTGCCAACCGCCGCTCAGGAGACGCAGCGGGTCGAGGTCGAAGAGGCCGTCGCCGTGGACGCATAGGCGTTCGTGGCGGCGCTGCGAACGGCTGACGCGCTCGAGCTCGCGCTCCGCGCGCTTCGCGTGCGGGACCGGAGCGAGCGCGAGCTCGACGAGCGCCTCGAGGCACGCGGTATCTCGGAAGCCGCCCGCAGGGAGACGCTCGCGACGCTCCGGCGCACGGGGCTCCTCGACGACCGCCGGTTCGCAGAGGGCCGCGCGTCCGCGCTCGCGGGCCGCGGCGCGGGGGACGCGCTGATCCGACACGAGCTCGTGGCGGCCGGTGTCGCCGGCGATCTCGTCGACGAGGCAATGGCGAGCGTCGGTCCGGAGCTCGAGCGTGCCCGCTCGCTCGTCGCCCGGCGCGGGGCCGGCGCCAAGACCGCCCGCTACCTGAGCGGGAAGGGCTTCTCGGAGGACGTTGTGGGCGTCGTTGCAGGCGGGTCGGACGACGAGCTAGGATGACCCTGCTCTCATCCGACATTTTCTCCTGCTCGTGACGCTTTCTGAACCCGTGACCTCGACCGACACTCTCGATGACCGACTCGACCGGCCCGCTGGCTCGGCCTCGAAGGGACGGCACCGCCTGAGCTGACGCTCGTGTGCAGGGTCCGGACGCGGCCGCGCAGGCCGAATGCCCGGTTGTGAGCTCCCGCGGCGTCGCCGTGGGAAACCGAATCCTCCACGGAGGCTCCCATGCTCACGGCCGTCGCGGCGCTCATCGGAATCGTCCTCGGAGCGCTCGCGGCAGGCGGCCTGCTGATCGGCCTCTCGCGCTCGCGCGTTCGCGCCGCAGAGACGGAGCGTCGGCGGATCCTCGCCGAGACGGAGCGCGAGGCCGATGCCATCCGCCGGGAGGCGCAGGTGGAGGCCCGCGAGCAGTCCGTGCAGCTCCGGTCGGAGATCGAGGCCGAGGTCCAGGACCGGCGCCTCGAGATCGTGAAGATCGAGGAGCGAGTCAGCCAGAAGGAAGGGGAGATCGACGAGAAGCTCGTCGATCTCGAGCGGAAGGAGCAGGGGCTCGGCGATCGTGAGGTGCACGTCAAGGCCCTTCAGGAGGAGCTGCGCGAGACCCAGCGCGAGGCTCTCGCTGCGCTCGAGCGGATCTCGGGGCTCACCGTCCACGAGGCGAGGCAACAGCTCCTCGAACGGTCGAAGGACCTCGTCAGGCACGAGCTCGCACGCGAGGTCAGGCAGCTGGAGGAGGAAGCGCGGGCGGACGCGCGGCGTCGCGCACGCGCTCTCGTCGCCGACTCGCTCCAGCGGGTGGCCGCGAGCCATACGGCAGAGGCGACCGTCTCGGTCGTGGAGCTCGCGTCCGACGACCTCAAGGGCCGGATCATCGGGCGGGAGGGGCGCAACATACGCTCGCTCGAGCACCTCACGGGCGTCGACTTCATCATCGACGACACGCCGCACGCGGTCGTCCTCTCCTCCTTCGACCCCCTCCGGCGGGAGGTCGCGCGCCTGACGCTCGACAAGTTGATCGAGGACGGCCGCATCCATCCCGCCCGCATCGAGGAGATGTACTACCAGTCGAAGGCCGAGCTCGAGGAGCATGTGCGCCAGGCCGGCGAGCAGGCCGTGTTCGAGGCGAACTGCGGCGAGTTCCACGAGGAGCTCGTGAAGGTCCTCGGGCGGCTCCGGTACCGGACGAGCTACGGGCAGAACGTCCTCAAGCACACGCTCGAGGTCGTCCACCTCGGAGGGATCATGTCCGCCGAGCTGGGCGCGGGGGTGAAGACGACGAAGCGCGCGGCACTCCTCCACGACGTGGGCAAGGCGATGAGCCACGAGGTCGACGGGTCGCACGCCCTCATCTCCGCGCAGCTCGCGAGGCGCTACGGCGAGTCCGAGGGCGTCGTCCACGCGATCGAGGCGCACCACTACGAGGTGCAGCCCCAGACCGTGGAGGCGGTGCTCCTCATCACCGCGGACGCGATCTCGGCCTCGCGGCCCGGTGCACGCGGCGAGAGCCTGGAGAACTACATCAAGCGGCTCGCGGCGCTCGAGGAGATCGCGGCGAGGAAGACCGGGGTCGCGAAGGCGTACGCGCTCCAGGCCGGGCGCGAGATCCGCGTGATCGTGGAGCCGACCGAGGTGGACGACGACGGCGCCGTCCTCCTCTCGCACGAGATCGCCCGGGAGATCGAGGACCAGCTCGAGTACCCGGGGCAGGTGAAGGTGATCGTCATCCGCGAGTCCCGCGCCATCGAGGTCGCGAAATAGGCCGCGGCCTGAAAGCCATGCGCGCTGGCGCCCTCGGGCTCCGGGACACGTGATCGGGCCGGAGGCCGCCGCACGGCGCTGGGCGGAGACGTGGGAGCGCGCCTGGCCGACCGCCGACTTCGCCGCCGTCGCCGCGCTCTACGCGCCGGACGCCGTCTTCTACTCGCACCCTTTCCGGGAGCGCCAGTCCCCGGAGGAGTACGTTCACTGGGCGTTCGCGGACCAGGCCGAGGCCGAGTGCCGATTCGGCGAACCGGTCGTCCAGGGAGCGCGCGCCGCCGTCGATTGGTGGGGCGTGGTCACCTCCCGCGACGGCACCGTACAGTCGCTCGCCGGCACCTCGCTGCTCGTCTTCCGTGAGGACGGCCTCGTCGTCGAGCAGCGCGACGCCTGGGGCGAGCGCGAGGGGCGACATGCCCTCCCCTCGTGGGCCGTCCCCCCGTAGAGACATGTCCGCGAGCCGACGTTCGCCGTCGCGCCGGAGGGTCTCGGGCCGACCAGCGCATCCGGCGCGGGCCGCGTCAGGCGTCCATCCGCTCGACCCACTGCGAGCGCCACGCGGCGGGCTCGAAGGGCTGCGCCCAGTACGCGGTCTCCTTCGTGATCCTTCCCTCGCGGAGCTCGAAGATCATCGTCGCCTGCCAGGCCGCGCCGTCACCGTAGTCGAGCGACGCCTCGAGCACGGCGAGGTCGCCGTTCACGACGATCCGTCTCGGCTCGACCTTGGGCAGCTCGGGGAAGGCCGCGTACACGGCCCGCCGATTCTCGCCGCCGACGACACGCTCGCCCGACTGCGGGTACTCCAGCACGGAGTCTTCGTGGAACTGCTGGTCGAAGAGTTCGAGGTCGCGCTCGTTGAGCGCGTCGACCAGCCGCTCGACCGTCTCCCGATTCTCGCGTTCGCCCATCCAACACCCTCCTCGGTGGTCGGGGCCGAGTATCCCGTCGCTGCGGGGCGGGGGCAAGCGCCGAGCGCGGCTACCATGGCCCGGCCATGAGGCGCTACCACGTCACGACGTTCGGCTGCCAGATGAATGCCCACGACTCGGAGCGGATCAAGGGCATGCTCGAGTCCCTGGGCCTCGGCGAGGCGGTCGCGGCGGACGAAGCCGACGTCGTCGTCTTCAACACGTGCACGATCCGCGAGAAGCCGGACACGAGGCTCGCCGCGTACCTCGGCAACGCCGCGGCGCGCAAGCGTGAGCAGCCCGACCTCGTGATCGCCGTCGGGGGCTGCTATGCGGAGGCGCAGCGGGAGCACATCTTCGAGCGGTACCCGTTCGTCGACGTCGCCTTCGGGCCGGGGTCGATCCCACACCTCGGTGACTGGATCGAGGCGGGCGGGCACGCGGTCGCGCGAGGGCGGTTCGGGACCCACGACAGTTTCGCCGCCGAGCTCCCCGCACACCGCGAGCGCCGTTTTCAGGCCTGGGTCCAGGTCTCGATGGGCTGCAACTCGAAGTGCGCGTACTGCATCGTCCCCGCCGTCCGCGGGCGCGAGCAGAGCCGGCGCCCCGGAGAGATCGTCGCCGAGGTGGCGGCCCTCGCGCGCGAGGGGGTGAGGGAGGTCACGCTGCTCGGCCAGAACGTGAACTCGTGGGGGCGCGACCTCGCCCCGGGCATCCAAACGGAGTTCGGCGAGCTCCTGCGCGCGTGCGACGGGGTCGAGGGCATCGAGCGAATCCGCTTCACGAGCCCGCACCCGAAGGACTTCCGCGAACCGGTCATCGCGGCGCTGGCCGAGTGCGAGGCCGTGTGCGAACACGTTCACCTGCCCCTCCAGTCGGGGTCCTCGCGCCTGCTGAAGCGCATGCGCAGGACGTACGACCGCGAGCGCTACCTGCGGCTCGTCGAGCGGCTCCGCGCCGCGATCCCGGACCTCGCACTCGGGACGGACCTCATCGTCGGGTTCCCGGGCGAGACGGACGAGGACTTCGAGCAGACACTCGAGGTGGTGGAGGAAGTGCGCTACGACAGCGCGTTCACGTTCATCTTCTCCCCGCGCGCGGGCACCGAGGCCGCTGGGCTCCCCGACCACGTCCCCGACGAGGTGAAGCACGAGCGCCTCGAGCGGCTCGTCGACGTCGTTCAGCGCGTCGCGACGGAGCGGAACGCGGAGCGCGTCGGCCGCGTGGAGGAGGTGCTCGTGGAGGGCCCGAGCAGGACGAGCGCGTCGCTCCTCCGTGGGCGGACGCGACGGAGCACGACGGTCAATTTTGCGGGCTCCGCGCTCCCGGGCGACCTCGTCGACGTGCTGATCGAGGGCTCGACCTCGACGACGCTCCGCGGCCGTGCGGTCGCCCTCGCCGCCGCCTGACGTCGTCGCGGTCTTCGGGCCGACGGCCTCCGGCAAGACCGCGGTCGCCGAGGCGCTGGCGTCGCGGCTCGGGACGGAGGTCGTGTCCGCGGACGCGCTCCAGGTGTATCGGGGCCTCCCGATCCTCACGAACCAGCCGACACGGCCGCCCCTGCTGGTCGCGATCCGCGAGCTGTCGGCTGAGATGTCGGTCGGCGAGTACGCCGGCCTCGCGCATCGGGCGATCGACGAGCTCGTGGAGGCATCCGGGGCGGCGGTCGTGGCCGGCGGGACGGGGTTGTACCTGCGTGCCGCTCTCGTCGATCTGCGAGTTCCGCCTGCGCCCCCAGCAGGGGCGAGGGAGCGCTGGGAGAACGAATACGACGCCGACCCGGGCCGCGCCTACGAGCGCCTCGCTGAGGTCGACCCGGCGGCGGCGGCGGCCGTCCACCGCAACGATCGCCGGCGGGTCGTGCGCGCGCTCGAGCTCGCCGAGGCGGGTTCGTCGCTCGTCGCGGCGAACGACCGGCTCTGGTCGGAGGACCTGCGTCGCCCGACGCTCGTGGTCGGGCTCGACGTGCCGCACGACGTGCTCGCGAAGCGCATCGAGGCACGGACGCGGGAGATGTTCGAGCGCGGGGTCGTGCTGGAGGCCCGCGCGGCGCTCGAGGGAGCCGTCTCGCGGACGGCCGAGAAGGCGCTCGGGCTGCGCGAACTCGCCGAGCTCCCGCCCGACGAGGCGTGCGAGCGGCTCGTCGTGCGGACGCGACGGTACGCGGCGTACCAGCGGAAGTGGATGCGGCGCGTCCCGGGCATCGTCATGATCGACGCCGACCGACCTCCGGACGAGGTGGCCGATGCGATTCTCGAAGTGGCACGCGCTCGGTAACGCGTACCTGCTCGTCGAGCGGGCAGATCCCGCGGGTGCTCTCGTGCCCGACGAGGTGCGTCGTCTCTGCGACCCGCGCTACGGGATCGGCTCCGACGGCGTCCTCGAGGTCACCGACGTCCGGGGGGCCGAGGCCGACGTCGTCGTGTGGAACCCGGACGGGTCGCGCGCCGAGGTCTCGGGCAACGGCGCCAGGATCGCGGCGCTCTGGCTCGCGCGGCGGAGCGGCGTCGCCTTCCCACGAGTGCGCCTGGGCGACCGCCTGATCCCCGCGCGCGTCACGGGAGACGAGGTCGAGGTGGATCTCGGGCCGGTCGAGGTAGGCGGGCCCGAGGCCATCGAGGTCGGCGGCGAGCGGCTCGAGTTCACGCCGGTCTCGGTCGGCAACCCGCACGCGGTGTTCCGGCGGGAGCCCGTGCGGGAGGAGCTGCTGCGGCTCGGGCCGCTCGTCGAGCGCCACGAGCGCTTCCCGGAGCGGACGAATGTCCAGCTCGTGCGGGCCGACTCGCCCGGCGACCTCACCGTCGTCGTCTGGGAGCGCGGGGCAGGGGAGACTCTCGCGTCCGGGTCGAGCGCCGCCGCGGCGGCCGCCGCGGCGGTCACGCACGGCTGGTGCGAGAGCCCGGTCCGCGTCCATCTCCCCGGCGGCACGGTCGCGGTCGACCTGCGCGAGGGACGGGCGATCCTCAGCGGCCCGGTCGCGGAGATCGCCCGCGGCGAGACCGTGTAGCTA
>JBOHBB010000141.1:0-2100 GCA_050698135.1 Gaiellaceae bacterium | reverse complement strand
CGCCAGGTCAGGCGTTCGAGGGCGCCTCGGACATGAGCTCGCGGACGTCGATCCACTCGTACAGCGGCTTCCCGCCCGGGCCGGGTTCGGAGGAGACGTAGGCCGCGAGCTCGAGCGCGCGCTCGTGCGACTCGACGTCGATCATGTACCAGCCCGCGACGAGATCGCTTGTCTCGGGCAGCGGGCCGTCGGTGGTGACTGGCGCGGCGTCCGGGCCGCCGTAGCGCACCCAGGTGCGCGCGGGCGTGAGGGCCTGCGCGTCGACGTACTCGCCGTTCTCCTCGAGCAGCTCGCTGACGTGCTTGAGGAAGGCCATGTGCGCCTCCACGTCCTCGGGGGCCCACTGATCCATCGGGGGCACGGGACGGTGCGGCTCCGGGCCGCCGCGGTAGTGCTTGAGGAGAAGGTACTTGGGCATGGTGGTCTCCTGGTGTCGTGGGCCGCGCCTGTCGTGGCCCTTCACCTGGTGAGCGGAGCCGGTCAGAGCTTCTCGACATGAAATCACCCGTTTAGCTCCGAGACCGTCGCGAAGGAGGATCGGCCACCGGTTCAGCATCCGGGTGCCAGGCGGGGTCCCGGTTGCTGAGGCCCGTGAGTCGTCGATAAGAACAGTTTCCGCCGACTCCCGATCGTCTCGTCGAGAAGCCGCCCTTGGGCAGCAAACGGGCAGCATTCCAAAATCGCTTGGCGCAACCATGCGGCTGCGACGCGAGCTCGAGCCCAGAAACCGAATGAATACGGCGATCAGGCGCCCATCGTCGTTCATGTCGCGATCTTGGAAGTGGCCTGTCACGCCGGAGGTCGCGGGTTCGAGTCCCGTCCCTCCCGTCTCTCGAACTGCCTGCACCCGTGCGGGTTTCGCGTCTCTCGAGCTCTTGCCGGCCGGCGGGCTCGTGGCCCGATAGTGGCCTAAACGTCGCCGGCGCCCTCGTCGAGCTCGGCCTCGAGCTCGGCGCCGGGCTCGGCGTCCCGACTGGGCGCCTGAGGTCATGTGTAGCGTTGAGCCCGTGCCCGAGCGCGCGCTCACGCTCCGGGAGCTCAACCGTGCGACACTCGCGCGCCAGCTCCTGCTGGAACGGAAGCGACTCGCACCGAGAGCAGTGATCGAGCGCCTCGTCGGGATGCAGGCTCAGTGGCCGCCCGCGCCATACCTCGGCATCTGGGCACGGACCACCGACTTCAAACGAGCGGCGCTCGAGCGCGAGCTCGCCCGAGGTGCCGTCGTCAAGGCACCGGCCATGCGGCAAACCCTTCACCTCGTCACGCCCGCCGACTACGCGCTGATCCGCGCAGCCATGAGCGAGACGAACTTCCCGTGGGAGTCCTCACTCGCGAAGCGGCTCTCGTCGTCGGTTCGCGCGCTGGCCGCGTCGGGTCCGGTGACGACGACCGAAGGTCTCGCCCATCTCGAGAAGGGGTACTCGCTCACGGGACTCGACGCCCGACGTGCGTGGGGCGCAGCACGAGCACGGGCGCATCTCCTCCACCACCACGAGACGGCGTTCTGGAATGCGCGGCCCGAGGGCCGTTTCGTCGCGCTCGACGAGCCTGCGGCGCACGACCCGACGGAGGCGCGAGCCGAGCTCATCCGCCGCTATCTCGCGGCTTTCGGCCCCGCGTCACGGCGCGACATCGTTGCCTGGAGCAGGATGCACGTGCCCGCGATCCAGCGCTCCTTGGACAGGCTCGAGCCACTGCGCCGATTTCGCGACGAGCAGGGTCGTGAGCTCCTCGACGTCGCGCGCGGACCGCTCCCGAACGGCGACGCACCGGCTCCGGTTCGCTTCCTTCCGAAGTGGGACAACGTGCTCTTGGCCTGGGCCGACCGCACACGTGTGCTGCCCGAGGAGTACCGGAAGACGATCATTGCGAACAACGGCGACGTCGGTCAGACGTTCCTCGCCGACGGCTTCGTCGCGGGGACCTGGCGCGTCGAGAACGGGCGGGTCGTGGCCGAGCCGTTCGCGCCTCTCCCGTCCTCGACGCGGCGCGAGGTCGAAGACGAGGTGGATCGGCTCGAGTCGTTTCTGGCGGATCGCCAGTCGCCGAGTTAGGGCAGCCTTCTCTTCAGGTACCTGCTGACCACCGCCTGTCACACAC
>JBOHBB010000140.1:0-15272 GCA_050698135.1 Gaiellaceae bacterium | reverse complement strand
GCCCTGGACGCTCCCGGCGAACGTCGCCGCCGCGGTCAACCCGACGGCCGACTACGGGCTCACCTCCGACGGCGAGTGGTGGGCGGTCGCGCGCAAGCCCGAGGAGACGTTCGTCCGCACGGCGCTCGGGGCGGAGCTCGTCGGGCTCGAGTACGAAGGCCCGTTCGACGAGCTCCCGGCGCAGGAGGGCGTCGTGCACCGCGTCGTCCCGTGGGACGACGTCTCCCTCACCGAGGGGGCCGGCATCGTGCACATCGCACCGGGCGCCGGCGCGGAGGACTTCGAGCTCTCGCGCGTCCACGACCTGGCCGTGCTCGCCCCGCTCGACGAGTCCGGTCGCATGCTGCCGGGGTTCGGCTTCGACGGCCTCTCCACCGATGAGGTCGCGGAGCCGGTGATCGCCGACCTCGAGGCACGAGGACGAATCGTCGAGGCCGGTCGGATCGTGCACCGCTACCCGACGTGCTGGCGCTGCGGCACGCCGCTCGTCTTCCGCGTGGTGGACGACTGGTTCATCGCGGCCGACGAGGTGCGGCAGCCCATGCTCGATGCGAACGCGAGCGTCGAGTGGACGCCGGACTTCTACTCGAAGCGCATGGACGACTGGCTCCGGAATATGGGGGACTGGAACATCTCGCGGAAGCGCTACTACGGCCTGCCGCTTCCGTTCTACCCGTGCGCGTGCGGGCATCTGACGGTGATCGGCTCGCGCGACGAGCTCGAGGAGCTGGCGGTTCGAGGCTTGGAGCAGCTCCAGGAGCTCCACCGGCCGTGGATCGACGAGGTCGTCGTTCGCTGCGAGGCGTGCGGTGAAGAGGTTCAGCGCGTTCCGGAGGTCGGAGATGCCTGGCTCGACGCCGGGATCGTCCCGCTGTCGACTCTCGGCTGGCAGAACGAGGCGTACGTCGTCGGCGGAAACGGCACGGGAGCTGCGAAGGGCCTGACCGACGCCGACCTGCCCGATCACGCGTATTGGGAGCAGTGGTTCCCGGCGGACTGGGTCTCCGAGATGCGCGAGCAGATCCGGCTCTGGTTCTACTCGATCTCGTTCATGTCGGTCACGCTGACGGGTCGCTCTCCTTACAAGCGCGTTCTCACGTACGAGAAGCTCCTCGACGAGACGGGCAGGGAGATGCACCGCTCGTGGGGGAACTCGATCGAGGTGAACGAGGCCCTCGACCGGATGGGCGCCGACGTGATGCGCTGGCAGTACTGCTCGCAGCCGCCGACCCAGAACCTCCTCTTCGGCTTCGGGCCGGCCCACGAGATCCAGCGTCGTCTCCTCACGCTCTGGAACTCCGCGAAGTTCCTGGTCGACTACGCCTCGATCGAAGGCTGGGCGCCTACCTGGAGCGACCTGGACGTGGGGCCTCCGGGCGATCTCCAACCGCGCGACCGCTGGCTCGTGTCCCGCACGAACGCGCTCGTGCGAGAGGCGACCGCGGCTTACGAGAGCTGGCTGACGGTCGACGTCGTCCGCGCCTTCGAGGCGTTCGTCGAGGACGTGTCCAACTGGTACATCCGCCGGTCGAGGCGCCGATTCTGGGATGGGGAGGAGGCGGCGTTGCGGACGCTCTGGTACGCGCTCGTCCAGGGCCTTCGCGTCGTCGCGCCGCTCATGCCGTTCCTCACCGACCATCTCTGGCGAGCGCTGACCGCACCTGTCGACGAGGCCCCGGAGTCGATTCATCTCGCCGGTTGGCCGGACGTGACCACCCCCGACTCGGCGCTTCTGGACGAGGTCGCGGAACTCCGCCGGGTCGTCGAGCTCGGACGCCAGGCGCGCTCGACGGCGGGCGTCAAGCTCCGCCAGCCGCTACGCGCGCTCGTCGTCGCAGGTGCCGCCGCGGCCGAGGGTCACGCGGACGAGATCGCAGAGGAGCTGCGCGTGAAGGAGGTCTCGTTCGGCGACGTCGAGGCGAGCGAGCTCCGCGTGAGGCCGAACCTGCCGGTACTGGGGCCGAAGCTCGGCCGAGAGCTCGCGAGCCTGCGGGCAGCTCTCGAGGCGGGGGAGTTCGAGGAGCTCGCGGACGGAGGCTTTCGCGCGGCGGGTCACGACCTGTCCGCCGACGAGGTGCTCGTCGAGCGACACGGCAAGGAGGGCTGGGCCGTGGCTGCGTCGGACGGTGTCACCGTCGCGCTCGACCTGGCGCTCGACGACGAGCTCGTACGCGAGGGCCGGGTCTACGAGCTCGTCCACACGGTCAACACGATGCGCAAGGAGGCGGGCCTCGAGCTCACGGACCGGATCAGGCTGACGATCCCGGAGACGGACGCGGATCTGCTCGAGCACTCGGAGTGGATCGCGCGCGAGACGCTCGCGCTGTCGGTCGAGACCGGTCCGGAGCTCGGCGTCGCGAAGTCCTAGTCGCCCTGGCCCTGTCCGGCTGACGGCGTGATCAGACTCTGTCGGCATGCGGCGGCCGTGGGTCTTCTGGCTCGATGTCGCGTTCAAGACCGCGCTCGTCGGGCTGCTCGCGTTCGGCGCCCTCTCGGGCCTCGAGCAGTTCGACGGCAAGGCGTTCGGATGGCGCCTCGTCTTCTATCCGATCGCCGCGGTCGTCGTCCCGCTCGGCTGGTGGCTGGCCGGCAGGCCACCGCCCTACCCGTACGCGCTCGACATCCTGCTCGTATCGCCGTTCCTCGTCGACGTGGTGGGGAACGCGCTCGATCTCTACGACTCCGTCACCTGGTGGGACGACCTCAACCACTTCGTGAACTGGGGCCTGCTGGGCCTCGCGGTCGGTCAGCTCGTCCTCCGATTCGCCCTTCCCCGCGGTGCGATCTTCGTGATCGTGGTCGGGGTCGGCGCAACGGCCGCGATCCTCTGGGAGCTCGCCGAGTACGTCGCCTTCATTCGCAATACGGACGAGTACGACACCGCGTACACCGACACCCTCGGTGACATGATGCTCGGGCTCGCCGGAGCGACCGTCGCGGCGCTCCTGACGACGACCGTCTTCGCGCAGCCGCGCAGCTCGCTGCGGACTCCGCCGGCGACGGCCTAGTTTCGGGCTGCGAGCTCGAGCTCGCGCCGGAGCTCGACCGGAAGCCGGAACGTCACGTCCTCCTCGACGAGCCGGTACGCCTCGATGTCGGTGACGCCGCGCACGCGGAACCAGTCGCAGACGCGGGTGACGAGCTTCTCCGGCGCGGATGCGCCCGAAGTGATCCCCACCGTCTCCGCCTGCTCGACCCACGCCTCGTCGATCTCCGTCTCGTCGTCGATCAGGTACGCGTCGGTGCCGGCTGCGCGGGCCGTCTCGACGAGGCGGTTCGAGTTCGACGAGTTCCGCGAGCCGATGACGAGGAGGACGTCGATCTCCGGGAGCATCTCCTTCACCGCCCACTGCCGGTTGGAAGTCGCGTAGCAGATGTCCTCCTTGCGGGGCGCGCGGATGTCGGGGAAACGCCGCCGGAGCGCGGTGATGATCTCCCCGGTCTCGTCAACGGAGAGCGTTGTCTGCGTCACGTAGGCGAGCTTCGCGTCGGGCGTGAGGTCGAGCGCGTCCACCTCCTCGACGGTCTGCACGAGGACGGTCGCATCCGGGGCCTCGCCCATCGTCCCGACCACCTCCTCGTGGCCCGCGTGGCCGATGAGGACGACCGTGTAGCCCTCGTCGGCGTATCGTCGCGCTTGGACGTGTACCTTCGTCACGAGCGGGCACACGGCGTCGATGACATTGTGGTCGAGCCGGGCGGAGTTCTCGAACACGGCCGGAGCAACCCCGTGCGCGGAATACACGACCGTCGCGCCCTCCGGGACCTCGGTCTCCTCCTCGACGAAGATCGCGCCGCGTGCCTCGAGGTCGCGCACGACGTGGATGTTGTGGACGATCTGCTTCCGCACGTAGACCGGGGCGCCGTAGTGCTCGAGCGCCCGCTCCACCGTCTCGACGGCGCGCTCGACCCCCGCGCAGTAGCCGCGCGGCGATGCCAGGAGGACTCGTTGCACCATGGCGAACAGGCTACCGCGCCGATTGGGCGAGGAAGATGCCGGCGAGCACGACCGCGCCGCCTACGAGCTGGGCGGTCCCGAAGCTCTCCCCCAGCCAGACCCAGGCGACGACGGTCGCGACCACCGGCTCGAGTGTCGCGACGATCGATGCCCGCGTCGCCGGGATGTGGCGCAGCGCCCCGGTCAGGAGCGAGAACGTGATCATCGTCCCGACGACGACGACGAACCCGACGAGGGCCCAGACCGGCGCTGAGTGCTCTGAGAGGTTCCCTTGCAGCGAGACCGAGTCGTCGAGGACGCCCCAGGGGAACTCCCACAACGGTTGCGCCACGGCCCAGAGGGCCGCCGCGAAGAGGAAGCCGTAGAACGAGAGCGAGACCGGGTCGCGGTGGCGGCGCTCGCGCTCGGCCATCAGCAGGTACGCGGTGAGCCCGAGCGCGCCGCCGAGGGCGGCGGTGACGCCGACCGTGCTGAACGCGACTCCGGCCCAGAGCTCCACGACAATTGCGAGGCCGGCGAGGCAGAGGACGACGGCGACCCAGATCCGCCGCCTGATCCGCTCCTTGTAGACGAACCGGGCGAAGAGCGCGACGAAGAGCGGGGCAGTGAACTCGATGAGGAGGGCCACACCGACGGGCAGGTTGTGGATCGCGACGAAGTAGAGCCACTGGACGAGCGCCACCCCGACGACCCCGAAGGCGACGAGGAAGAGCAGTTCGCGCCAACCCACGCGGAGGCTCGATCTCGCGAAGGCGAGAAGGAACGCCAGCAGGCCGACCGCGGCACACGTGGCGCGGATCTGCGCCAGCTCGAGCGAGGAGAGCCCGGACTCGAGGACGACCTTCGACACGCTCCCGTTGACCGCGAACAGCGTCGCAGCCGTCGCGACCATCGTGTAGCCGAGCCGCGTCCGGTCGTCGGTACGCCCCTCCGGGAGCAGGGTGGGGGCGTCGACCATCGACGGCAGGCTAGCGCCTGGCTAATCCCGTGCCACTTGAACCACACTGTCCGATTCGATGTCTAGAGTGACAACATGGCGAGGCGTTGCGGACGGTGTGGCGATACCAGGCGGACGAGCGAGTTCCATCGACGACGCGGCAGTTGGCAGGCTTGGTGCAAAGCCTGCAGGCGCGAATACGACGCGGAATACCACCAGCGCACCCGACCGATTCGAACCCGAAAGAAGCGCTACAGGGCCGAGCTTCGCGAGTGGTATCGACGTCTCAAAGACGGGAAGTCGTGCGTCGATTGCGGGGGCGTCTTCCACTACTCGGCGATGGAGTGGGACCATCGTCCGGGTACGACGAAGATTGCCCACCTGAGCAGTCTGATCGAGAAGACCAACAGCAAGCGACGGGTGCTCCAGGAGATCGCGAAGTGCGATCTGGTCTGCGCCAACTGCCATGCTGTGAGAACGTTCAATCGAGCATCGGGGCGTAGCTCAGCCTGGTAGAGCGCTGCGTTTGGGACGCAGAGGCCGGCAGTTCGAGTCTGCCCGCCCCGACTGTGAAGGTCGCCGCATTCGTCGTCGCCGCGTGCGCGAGCCTCGCACCTGTCGCCAGCCCGGCAACGCCAGGTGACAAGGTTTCACAAGGGAGCTCCGCCTTCCGCGCGGCTATCGGACCCATTGACGCCGCCCAGGCCGAGCGTATGACCGGCGTGTCCTGGCGCCCCGGCTGCCCGGTGCCGCTCCGGGACCTTCGCCTGCTTCGGCTCTCGCACCGGGGCTTCGACGGGCGCGTGCAAACGGGACGCCTGATCGTGCACCGCGCCGTCGCGCGGGAGGTCGTCGGGGTCTTCCGGCGCCTCTACGAGGCCGGTTTCCGGATCAGGCGGATGGTCCCTGTCGACGCGTACGGTGGCAGCGACTTCCGCTCGATCGAGGCGGACGACACCTCGGCGTTCAACTGTCGCTTCGTCGAGGGCACCCGGCGCTGGTCCGAGCACGCCTACGGCCGCGCGCTCGACCTCAACCCGATCGAGAACCCGTACGTCTCCGGTGGGCGCACCTCGCATCGGGCAAGCGTCCCGTACCTCGACCGCTCGCGCCGACGGCCAGGGATGGCCTACGAGGGCGGCGCGGCCGTGCGGGCGTTCGACGCGATCGGCTGGGGCTGGGGCGGCCGCTGGACGTCGGTCCAGGACTACCAGCACTTCTCCGCGAGCGGCCGCTAGGCGAGCCGGAGTGGTCTGTCCGACAGCCCGGCTCCCACCCACCGCCGGTACGTCATACTGGGGTGAATACTGGGGTGAGGGGAGGTTGCTCATGTCGACAGTTCCGGCTCGAGACGGAGCGCGGAGGTCGTTGCTGCACCGCATCATCGGGCCTCCGTCCACCCGGGCGGGCCGGTGGTCGGCGTGGCTCGTGGGGGCGGTGATCGGGGTGCTGGCGGCTGTCGGAGGACTGGTGATCGTCGGCGCCGCCGACCTGGGCTGGGGCGCACTGCTCATGCTCGCACTCTCGAGTGCGGCGGGCGTCCTCACCGGGATCGTCGCCGGCGGCGTCGCCGTGGCGGCGCTCGCGAAGGGCGAGCGGTCGATCATCGTGCTCGGGCCGCTCGTCTTCGGCACCGTCTGCCTGGTGTTCGCGGTCGGCGTGTTCGTCACGCCGTCGAGCTAATGGGCCGAGGGGCGCCCCGGCGCCCCTCGCTTCCGTCCACGTCGTTCGCGTGAGTCAGGTCGCCTGCACGGGCTCGCGGCGTCCGACGACGTACGTCCAGATCGCGCCCCCGAGGACGCCGCCGGCGAGCGGTCCGACGATGTAGATCCAGACGTCGCTCCACTCCTGGTTCCAGAGCACCGGGTCGAGCGAGCGGGCCGGGTTGAAGGAGCCTCCCGACGCCGGCCCCACCGTGGCCGCCGCCGTGAAGATGAAGAGGCCGATCAGGAACGGGGCCATCACGCCCTTCCACGCCGCCCGCTCGTCGGTGGCGACGGTGAGGATCACCATGACGAAGAGGGCGGTGGCGACGATCTCGAGGACGAGCGCCGCCCAGTCGTCGATACCGCTCCCCGGCTGCGTGTGGAGCGAGTCCATGACCTCGCTCGAGTAGACGATCCCCATCACGAGCACCGCGCCGAAGCCACCAACGAGCTGGGCGACCCAATACGGGAGGACGTCGCGGGACGGGAACTTCCCGGCGATCGCGAGCCCGGCGCTCACTGCGGGGTTGAAGTGGCCGCCCGTGAGGTGGCCGAAGGCCGTGATCGCGAGCGTGAGGCCGAAGCCGAAGCCGGCCGCGATCCCGAGCGACGTGATCGCCTCCGGCCCCACGTCGACGAGCACCGCGATGCCGCTGAAGCCCAGAAAGAAGAAGAGGAACGTCCCCAGAGCCTCTGCCACGAGGCGTACGCCCAGTGGCTGATCCATGTCGCACCTCCAATTCGCTTGCCTGGGCAGGGTTCGACAGGTGTCGACCTTCTCCTAGGCTCCGCCCATGGACGCAGGTGCAGCCCTGGCGATAGCGCTCGCCTTCGCGTTCGCGTTCACGAACGGGGTCCAGGACTCGGCGAACTCGATCGCGACGCTGATCGCGACCCGTGCCGGCCGCCCCGGCCCCGCGCTCGTCATGGCAACCGCGGCCATCTTCGCCGGGCCCTTCCTGCTCGGATCCGCTGTCGCCGACACCGTCGCCGGGATCGTCGACGTCGAGCCGGGCGACATGGTCGAGGTGGTGACGGCAGGGCTCCTCGCCGCACTCGTCTGGAACGCCGCCGCCTGGTACACGGGAATCCCGTCGAGCTCGAGCCACGCGCTCATCGGCGGGCTCGTCGGCGCGGGGATCGCGACCGCGGGCAGCGACGCGGTCAACTGGGGCGGCCTCGACGGCCTGCGACCGGTCGGCGTCGTCGGCATCGTCGTCGTGCTCGCGACGTCGCCGATCGTGGGCGCCGTGACGGCGCTCTTCGTTCTCCGGTTCTTCCGTCTGGCGCTTCGGCGCGGCACCAGGCGGTTCTCCGGTCCCGTTCGCGACGCCCAGTGGCTGACCTCCGCGCTGCTCTCCCTCGGGCAGGGGGCAAACGACGCGCAGAAGGCCGTGGGGGTCGCCGCCGCGGTGCTCCTCGCCGACGGCGTGACCTCGTCCCTCGACTCGCCGTTCTGGGTGACGCTCGGCGCCTCCCTCGCGATGGCCGCCGGGTCGCTAGTCGGCGGGTGGCGCATCGTGCGGACGATCGGCAGGCGGATCTACGACCTCCGTCCCCTCGACGCGCTCGCGAGCCAGACCGGCTCGGCGGCGGTCATCCTCGGCGCCTCGATCGTCGGCGCACCGATCTCCTCGACGCACGTGGTCTCCTCGTCGGTGGTCGGCGCCGGCCTCGGACGCCGCCGGTACAGCCGCATCCGCTGGTCGGTCGTCAGCCAGATGGGGACAGCCTGGGTCGCGACCGTGCCCGCGACCGCTCTCATCGCCGCAGGCCTGCTCTCCGTCTGGAGGTTGCTCTCGTGAAGGTGCAGCGTTGGTTCCTCCCCGAGTCGCCCGACGTCATCGGGTTGCTCGGCCTCCAGCTCGACGTGACGACCGAGGGCGTGGACCGCCTCGTCGCCTGGGCGCACGGCGAGGAAGACGTGGCAGACGAGATCCGCTCCCTCGAGCATCGCGGGGACGAGCACAAGCGTGCGCTGGAGCGCGCCCTGACGACGGCGTTCACCACTCCGCTGGAACCGGAGGACCTGTACACGCTCTCGCGCGGGATCGACTGGATCCTCAACCTCTCGAAGGACCTCGTCCGCGAGAGCGAGGTGATGGCCACCCCGCCCGACGAGCCGCTCGCCGAGATGTGCGAGGCGCTGGCCCGCGCCGTGCACCTCGTGTCCGACGCGGTCCACCTGCTCGGCTCGGACTCGGAGGCGGCGACCGAGAAGGCGAACGAGGCGCTCCGCGCGCAGCGCCAGATCGAGAAGGTCTACCGAGATGCGATGGCCGCGCTCGTCGAGAGCGAGGATTTGAGGGAGGTCTTCGCCCGGCGGGAGCTCTACCGGCGCGTGGCACGCATCGGCGAGGTCGTCGTCGACGTCGCCGAGCGCGTCTGGTACACGGTCGTCAAGGAGGCCTGAACGTGGCGACGACCCCGGAGAGAGCGGGCGACCGGGCTCGAACCGGCGACATCCAGCTTGGACGGGAGAGAGCGCGAGGCGACTGGAGCCGTCAGGAGCGGCCACTCCGCTCGTCCATGCGGATTCTCAGGCGAGGTCAGCGTCACGAGATGACAGCAGCCGACAGAAAAACCTGACTGAGAACCTGACTCCGAGAAGGACGCGTCTATCGTCGATTTCTCGCGCCGGCGGTCTGCGCCCGACTACGCGACCGACCCGCTTTGGATTCGCGACCCCGTCCGCTCCCTTCGGAGTCCCATGCACGCCTCCCAGGACCCGCGGCGACCTAGGGCCCGAAGAGCGTCTCGAGTCGGTCCATCGTGCTCGCGGTACCCATTGCGATGAGCACGTCCCCGGGCTGCAGAACCGTCTCTCCCGAGGGTTGCGGCACGAGCCCACCGTCGGGCCGACGCAGCGCAGCGATGATCGCGGACCCGGCGACGTCGGCCAGGGGGCGGCCCGCGCCCGGGCAGCCCGGTGTCACCTCGATCTCCTCCAGCCGGTACTCCGGCGCGACGTCGACGACGCCCGCGACCTGCGGGTGCAACGCGAGCCGGGCCATCTCCGAACCGCTCGACCTGTAGGGCGAGACGACCCGCTGCGCACCCGCGCGCTTGAGCTTCTGCTCCGATTCCTCCCCGCTCGCGCGCGCGACGATCGTCAGATCGGGCCTGAGCTCGCGCGCAGTGAGGGTGATGAAGACGTTCTCGGCGTCGGAGTCCACGCATGCGATCAGCGCTCGGGCCCGCTCGATCCCGGCCTGCCGGAGAAGCTGCTCGTCCGAGGCCTCGCCTTCCAGGTAAGGGATGCCGGTCGCCGCGGCTGCCTCGAGGCTCTCGGGGTTGCGGTCGATGACGACGTACTCCGCACCGGCCGCACGCAGGTCTCGCACGACCTGGCGCCCCACCCGGCCGAAGCCGCACACGAGGTAGTGGTCCGAGAGGGCGTTCACGATCCGCTGCCTCCTGCGTTCGTCGAGAAGACCGGTGACGTGCCCGGCGACGAAGAACTCTGTCACCGCGACGAGCGCGTACAGGAGCGTACCGACCCCGAGCACGATGAGCAGGACCTTGACGATCTGCCCGCCCGTCGTCTCGGGAGAAGGGATCGCGCCGACGGTCGCGATCGTGTCGAGCGTCCACACGAAAGCAGTCCAGGGCGAGGAGTCCTCGGCCACGACGAAGCCCAGCGTTCCGGCGGCGAGCAGCAGGCAGATGACGGCGCCGAGCTTCGCGAGCCGGCGGAGGAACAGCGGGACCTGCCGCTCTGCCTGAGCACGCGTGGCGCCGCCGCCCGTTGTGGTCGGTTGCCGCCCGACCTGCCTGGCCCAGGACCACATCCTGCGCCGCATCATGTCGCGTCCGGGCGCCCTGCCGGTGGACGGAAGCCGGGGGAGAACGACGCGCGCGTCAGTTCGGAGACCGAGCCCGATTCCCGAACGGCGCCACCGGGCCGATGACATCTCGCATGCCGACCATCCCCACCGGCCGTTCCCCGTCGACGACGGGCAAGTGGTGGATGTGGTGTTCCGTCATCAGGATCGCGGCCGACTCGAGGGCCGTCTCCGACGAGACCACGATCGGCTCCGCCGTCATCCACTGGCGGACGCGCGCCTCGCTCGAGTGCACGCGCCCGGCGAGCGCCCGGAGCATGTCGCGTGAGGTGAGGATCCCGATCAGCCGCCCGTGCTCGGCGACGAGGGCCGAGCCGACGTCGCGACCGCGCATGATCTCGGCGACCTCCCCGAGCGTGTCCTCGGGCGCGACGACGAGCGGATTGGCCGTCATTACGGCACCGATCGCACCCACACCCGATTCGCCCCGCGCTTCCTCGAGCGCCGCCGCAACGACACGGTCGCGCCGGAGCTCGGCCGCCACCGGGTCGAGCTCCACCTCCACGGAGAGACTCGATTCCGAGGCAGGCTCGGGTGCTGGTGGGCTCCCCATGCCGGCCACCCGGGCGAGGAAGGGAGCAAGATAGCGGCCGACGATCTTCGCCGGCGGCCACCAGAGCGGCTCCGGACTCGCTTCCGAGGTCTCGCCTGCGCCGCCGGCGAGCTCACCGCGGAGATAGCGCGGCCCATCCCCGGTCAGCAGCAGTCCGCGGAGCACCGGCCGGAACGGGCGTGGCACCACGTCGGCGCCGAGCGCCGCGGCGATCGACTCGGCGGCGGCCTCGGCCTGCTGCGCGGCGATGCCGCCCTGCTTGACGGGGAAGGTCGTGATGTCGCCGGCGACGTACACGTCCGCCAAGCCGGTGACCCGACCATGGAGGTCGACTGGGACGAAGCCTTCGAACGTCTGCGGGATGCCTCCGATCCGTGGACCGTGCAGACGCGGGAGCGCAACGACGCGGTCGGCCACAACGATGCCGTCGGCGACGAGGAGGAGCTCCCCCTCACGAGCTTCCGCGGCGTGTGCGCGGGAGTGGACGGCGATCCCCCGCTCATCGAGGAGCGTACGTACGGCGTGACTGGCCTCCTTTCCGAACAACTGCAGAGGCTCCGCCTCGGGCGTGACGAGCGAGACCTCGACCCCGGCGATCCCCTTCGCGGACAGCCAGGTCGCCGTCATCAGCGCCAGCTCGTATGCGGGCAGGCTCCAGACCGCGCCCACCGGCACTGCGAACGCGACTCGCCGGACCTCGCCCGCCTCGATCTCGGCGAGCAGCTGCTCGATCTTCTCCGTGTCGGCCGACCCGCGGAACGTGATGGCACCGTCGATCGCCGGCTTCGGCTTGGCGCCGCAGGCGATGAGGAGCATCGAGTACGGCGTCGAGCCGCCCGGGGACGTGTACGCGAGGCGCCGAGCCGCGTCGACCGAGACGAGCTCGCCCAGTGTGAACGTCGCGCCGGCCTCGGCGGCCAGCTTCGAAAGCTCGAAATGGCGTACCTCGCCGAGCTTGAACGGCTCGGCCACCGCGAGTGGCCGGTACCAGAAGTGGGGCTCGGGAGCCAGAAGTTCTACGGACACGCGATCCTCGGCCAGCGCGCGCAGCGCAAGTGCGGCCTCGAGCGCCGCGACGCCTCCGCCGGCGATCAGGACGTGAGCTCCGTCGCTGCGATCCATGGCAGGATCGTTGCGCCGGAAGGTGCGCGAAACGACTGGGGAACCTCCGCGTTGGCCGGCGGGCTTCTACTGATTCGAGCCCGAGCGGCGGTGTGCGCTCACCTCCCCTACCCCGCACTCTCGCCGGAGAAGGAAACCCGCCGTTACTAGCGAGTTTCGGAAGAGCGGGCGACCGGGCTCGAACCGGCGACATCCAGCTTGGAAGGCTGGCGCTCTACCAACTGAGCTACACCCGCGTGCGACTAGCGTAGCGGGGTGCCCGCGCGGCCGTGCGCGATCCGGCCTTCGGTCCTCCACTGTCCGTACGCTGAGCCGCATGCCGCAAGCTCGCATCGCGATCGCCGTACTCGCCGGGACGCTCCTGTTCGGCACTGCCTCGTCGCTCGCGGCGACGATCGTCGGAACGAGCCGTGCCGACACGCTCCGCGGGACGCCGCGAGCGGACCGGCTCCACGGCAAGGCGGGGGACGACACCCTCCTGGGACGAGGCGGGAACGACCTTCTCGTCGGGGGGCCCGGCGCAGATCGGCTCGTGTGCGGCCCCGGCCGCGACGTCGCGCGCGCGGAACGGCGGGACAAGGTCGCGCGCGACTGCGAGACGGTCACGGGGCTCGGGCCGCCGCCGCCGCCGACGACTCCCGGGACGTATTGCGGAGTCACGAGCCAGGACCTGAGCATCTGCCTGGAGGTCGGAACGGGCCTGTTTGGCGTGCAGGCCGTTTCACGCATCGCTCTCACCGTGCAGACGAGCTGCGAACCGCCCCGCCAGGCCTTCTTCACGTACGCGCTGATGACGACAGCTGCTGTCGCGAGCACGAGGAGGTTCGCGTCGCGCGTCGCCTTCTCGGGGCTCGTGGCGACTGTCGAGGGTGCGTTCGACCCGTCTCGGACCGCCGCCGCCGGCACGGTGCGGGTGCAGGTCGTCGAGGACCGGGGAGGCGTGGAGTACCGGTGCGACTCGGGCGTCGTCCCCTGGAGCGCACGGACGCCGCCGCCGGCGCCGAATGCCCAGCCCGGGCGGTTCTGCGGGTTCACGGAACAGGGGCTCGGCCTGTGCTTCGACGTGGCAGGGTCGCCGAAGGGCGTGAGCGGCCTCGAGCTCCGCGTCCGGGTCCGAATGCTCGCCGCCGGCCACGCTCGGCATCTCGTCGACCATCCCGACCGCGTACGCGATCCGAGATGACGATACGTTCACGCTCACGAGAAGCGGGACCGGCACGACGTCCGACGGCGGTTCGTTCACGGTCACGCACACGATGCAGGGGGCCTTCGACGAGGCCGGCACGTCCGCGACGGGCACGCTCGCCGCGCACGTGACGTACATCCGCGGGGACGGCACGCGGCACGAGTGCGACTCGGGGAGCTTCGCCTGGAGCGCGCAACGCCAGTAGCACGCAGGCGCTAGCGTGGACCGGTGGACCCCTATGCATGGTCGTGGAACCCGGAAGCGCTCGTCGTCGTCCCGCTCCTGACCGCGGCGTACCTCGTAGCCCTCCGCCGGCACTCCGCGCCATGGTGGCGGGTCGGCTGCTTCCTCGGCGCGATGGCGCTCCTCGTCGCCGTGAGCGTCACGCCCGTGCACACGCTCGGCATGCACTTCCTTCTCACGGTTCACCTCCTGCAGAACGTCGTGCTCGCCGAGTGGGCGCCCCTGCTCGTCGTGCTCGGGATCCCGCCCGCGCTCGCGACCACGCTCACCCGTCCTTCCGTCGCCCGCGCGCTGACGCATCCCGCGCTCGCGCTCCCCCTCTGGCTCGCGAACTACATGCTCTGGCACCTCCCCTGGATCTACGACGCCGCCCTCGAGAACCAGGGCTCGCTGCTCCACCTCGAGCACGCCTGCTACTTCGTGACCGGAGTGCTCATGTGGTGGAGCGTCGTGCAGGACGCGCCTCACGAGCTCGGCCCCGGGGCGAGGGCTGGGTACACGTTTGCAGCGTTCGTCCTGGGAAGCCCGATCGGGCTCGTGATGGCGCTCGTCCCGAACGCGATCTACGACTTCTACGTCGACGCGCACCACCGGGTCTGGGGGCTCACGCCGCTCGGCGACCAGCAGCTGGGCGGGATCCTCATGGCCTTCGAGCAGGCGATCGTCTTCTTCGCCGTCTTCGCCTACTGGTTCCTCCGCTTCCTCGCGGAGGAGGACCGCCGCGCCGACCTCGATGCCCCGTCGGAGCTCCGGGCGCGCTAGCTGGACTAACCACACACCTTCGAGACGACTGATCGCGTCCGGGCCTCCGGCGAGCCTTGGGGTCGACCAAGACCCAGCTCGCACAGGAGGCCCAGATGCATGATCGAGTCTGCCCGCCCAGGCGGATGCGGTTCTCGTTCGAGTCGCGCTGCCGGCTTGTGTCCTTGATCATCGAGGGATCGACCCCTCGGGAGGCGGCTGCCGCGTGCGGCGCGAGCCGAGCAACCGGCTACCGGCTCTGGCGACGCTATCGCGAAGGCGGCTGGCCGGCGCTCGCCGATCGCCCCTGCGTCCCGCGACGCCAGCCACGCCGGCTATCGGCTCAGGCCGAGCAAGAGATCCTGCACTGGCGGTCCGAGCTCGGCGCCGGCCCGGCGGTCATCGCCGTCGTCGTCGAGCGACCCGCATCGACCGTGCACAAGGTCCTGCGCCGGGCTGGCTGCTCGCGACTGCCGCGGCCGGGCCGCGCGCAGGGCCCGCGCTACGAGCGCGCTCGTGCGGGCGAGCTCCTGCACGTGGACACGAAGAAGCTCGGTCGCTTCTGGGCTGCAGGAAAGCGTGTCCACGGCGATCGCTCGCGTAGAAGCCGCGGCGCTCGCTGGCAGTACCTGCACGTTGCGATCGACGACCACTCCCGCCTTGCCTACTGCGAGCTGCTCCAGGCCGAGGACAAGGACGCCTGCGTCGCCTTCCTCGAGCGCGCGCTCGCCTGGTATCGCGAGCAGGGGATCGTCTGCGAGCGCGTGCTCACCGACAACGCCAAGGCCTACCACTCCCACCGCTGGAGCGAGATCTGCGCGCAGCTCGGCATCGAGCGCCGGTACACGCGCCCCTACTCGCCGTGGACGAATGGCAAGGCGGAGGCGTTGATCAAGACGCTCCTGCGCGAGTGGGCCTACCGCTTCAGTTACCGCACGAGCGTCCACCGCGCACGAGCCCTCTCCGGCTATCTCCGGTGGT
>JBOHBB010000139.1:0-8723 GCA_050698135.1 Gaiellaceae bacterium | reverse complement strand
CTGCCGGCCTGAGCTACAGCGCCGATACCGGCTCGTGGTCGCTCTCCGGCTCAACGGGTGAGTACGCCGGATACACCGGAGGCGGTGGTTTCGCCGCCGTGGGCACTCCGGAGGGCATCGTCATCTTCCGGATGGAGGGCTATGTCAGCAAGCGCTGACCCTCGATCGAAGCGCCGTGCGCGCAACGTTCCCTGCGCGTCACCCTGATCGACTCCGAGGAGCGCACTAGGGCGCGCCCGAGAGTCGCCTGCACAGATCAAGGCCGCGCTATGCGGCCTTGATCTCCATGATCTTGAACTTCACCTTCGAGCCGCGCGGCGTGATGACCTCGACGGTCTCGCCCTTCTTGCGGCCCATGATCGCCTTGCCCACCGGCGACTCGTTCGAAAGCTTCCGCTCGATCGGATTCGCCTCGGCGGAGCCCACGATGAAGTACTCGGTCGTCTCTTTCGCGTCCACGTCGCGCAGGCGTACGACCGCGCCGACCGAGACGACGCTCGTGTCGACCCGCTTCTTGTCGATGACATGTGCGTTCGCGAGCCGCTCCTCGAGCTGCGCGATGCGGTGCTCGAGCATCATCTGCTCGTTCTTTGCGTCGTCGTACTCGGCGTTCTCCGCGATCTCGCCGAACTCGCGCGCCGCGGCGATGCGCTCCGCGATCTCGCGGCGCTTCTCCGTGCGCAGCCTGTCCAGCTCCGACTTCAGCTGCTCGTAGCCCTCGGGAGTGAGGATCACATCCTTCACGAAAACGCCTCCAGAGACGGGATTGCGGGGCCGCGCGGCCCCGTCAACGGCTCGAAATGGTAGCGACGGCCGCAGATCCTCGTCAACAGCCTCCGTCCTGCTGCGCAGACCGGAGGCCGACTGTCGCGGACTTCCGGTCGCGCTCGAACCCATGAAGATGGGCGCCGCGGCACCTCCGGACCCGACCTCTACGATGGACGCCGTGATCGACCTTCGCTCGCCCTGGCGAATCGGCGACGTCGAGGTGCCGACGCGGCTCGTTCTCGCCCCGATGGCGGGCGTCAGCGTGCAGGCGTTCCGTCGCCAGGGACGGCGCTACGGGGCCGGCCTCGTGTGCTCGGAGATGGTCAGCTGCGCCGGCATCGAGCACCGGAACGAGCGGACCCTCGGCTACCTCCGCGTCGCCGCGGACGAGCACCCGCTCGCGATCCAGCTCTTCGGCTCGGACCCGCAGACGATGGCGGACGCCGCGCGCATGGTCGAGTCGGTCGGAGCGGACCTCGTCGACCTCAACTTCGGCTGCCCGGTGAAGAAGGTGACTCGCACGGGCGCGGGGGCGCACCTCCTCGAGGACGCCGACCTCGCCTGCCGGATCGTCGAGTCGGTGGCAGACGCCGTCGAACTGCCGGTGACCGTGAAGCTGCGCCGAGGGGTCGGAAACGGGTCGCGCGCGTGCCTCGAGCTCGGGCCAAGGCTCGTCGACTCCGGTGCGCAGTCGCTGACGCTCCACCCCCGCTCGGCGGAGCAGATGTACACGGGAACCGCCGACCACACGCTCACGGCCGAGCTCGTCTCGCTCGTCGACGTCCCGGTCGTCGCCTCCGGGGACGTGACGTCGCACGCGCGGGCGCAGGTCGTGCTGGAGACGACCGCCGCAGCCGCCGTCATGGTCGGGCGCGGCGCCCAGGGCAACCCGTGGGCGCTGCGGGAGATCGTCGACGGGGATGCCCGCGAGCCGACGCGCGAGGAGGTGGTCGCGGAGCTCGTGCTCTTCGTCCGCGAGGCCGTCCGCGAGCTGGGAGAGCGGCGCGCATCGGGGTTCCTGAAGAAGTTCTACGGCTGGTACCTGGGCCGCGGGCGCTTCCCGAAGCCGTTCAAGCAGGAGCTCCTCCAGCTGGCCTCGACGGAGGAGGTCGGGCGGCGGCTGTTCGCGGCCGCGCCGGGAGCGATCGGGCTCGTCGAGCAGCTCGAGGCCGTGCTCCCGAGCGGCGACGAGGTCACGCTCGAGCTGCCGATCTCCGTGTACGGCGGCGGCTGAGTCGGAGGCCTGCTTCGGTCAGGCCGGGCTGGCAGCCGGCTCCGTACGGTGGGCGGCAGGATGCTGCCGCCAGAGTGCGACGCACACGGCAAGCGTCCAGACGATCATGGCGACGTAAGCCAGCATCAGCGGAAACACGAACGCCCCGCCGTCGACCTCGCGCCCGGCGATGCTTCCTACACCGACGACGAGAAGCGGCACCACGGTCAGCGCGACGACGCCGGTCCAGCGCGGAAAGACACCCGTCGACCGCGTCCCCAGGCCGGCTCCGAGCATGAAGATCGCCAGCGGAATCCCTTGGACGAAGCCCACGAGGTCACCGCTGTAGATCGTCCAGAGCGCGTCGCCGGTGAGCCCGTGGCCGACGGCCCGAACGAACATGATCCCCAGGACGTTCCCGACGAGACCGACCGCGGTCGAGGCCGTGATCCCGGCGAGTGCGACTATCCACCACGCCCCGCCAGCCGGCTCAGCCCGTCGAAGTCGTGCCGCCACCGCGATGCCGAAGAGAAGCCACCCACCCCCCATTAGGACTCCGACGTAGTCGCCGATGCGGAGCAACAGCTCGTCGGCGGCCACCGCCCGCGCGATGTCCGCGATCTCCTCGTCCGCCGCAGGGGGAGCCGGAAAGACCATGAGCAACACGACGAGCAGGGCGACTGCGAGGACGCCCGACGCGGCGCCCAGCCGCTCGAGGGATGGTGTGGGCATGTCGGGCATCGAGACCTCCGGGTCGTTTCGACGACCGTAGGAGCTCCGCATCTCCGTGTCATCCGCCGCGAAGCGGATCTGCGCCTCTCCCGCAAGGCAGATGCGGGCGCCAGAGCTGGGCTGTAGCGTCCGAAGCGTGGAGCGGCGTCCAGCGCAGTCGTGGTTGCGAAGCGCTACCGACCGGTGGGGTGACGTCGCTCTCGCAGCTGCGCTGACCGCGTTCGTGCAGGCCGACATTTGGGCCGACGACGGCTACCTGACCGGGAGCAAGCCCTTCCTCGCCCTGACGTCTCTGCTCATGACCGTCCCGCTTGCCTGGCGACGGCGGTATCCACTCGGCGTCGCGCTCGTCGTGAGCGGTGCGATTCTGCTCCAGGTAGCCGTCGAGGACGGCCCCCATCCTCCGGACGGGCCGTTCCTCGCGTGGATCGTGGCGTCGTATTCGATCGCGGCCCACGCACGATTGAGAACCGCGGTCGCGGGCGGCCTGCCGCTGATCGTCGCCGTCGATCTGTGGGCATACCGCACCGGCGACGACCTCGTCTTCGTTCCGGTCATCCTCGCCGGCTTCTGGATTGCCGGGCGGGTCGTCCGCTCGCGCAACCTCCTGGCGGCCGCTCTCGCGGAGCGGACACGAGAGCTCGAGCGCGAGCGGGAGGAGCGCGCGCGACTGGCCGTCGCCGAGGAACGCGTGCGGATCGCGCGCGAGCTGCACGACGTTGTCTCGCACACGCTCGGCGTGATCGTGGTTCAGGCGGGAGCCGAACGCGTTGCCCCGAGTGAGGCTTCGGCGAAAGAGACGCTCGGCTCGATCGAGCAATCAGGCCGGGAGGCACTCGCGGAGATGGGGCGGCTCGTCGGGATGCTCCGCTCCGAAGAGGGAGAAGAACGCACCCCTCAGCCCGGCCTCGCACGGATCGACGAGCTCGTGGCGAGCGTGCGCGCGACCGGGATCGACGTCGAGGTGGTCACTGAAGGCGTCCCAACGCCCCTCCCTGGCGGCGTCGACGTCTCGGCCTACCGGATCGTGCAGGAGGCGCTCACGAATGCCGTGAGGCACTCGGGGGCTTCGAGGGCGAGCGTTCTGTTGCGCTGGGAAACGAGGGCTCTCGAGATCCAGGTGGCCGACAACGGAGTCGGACCGCCTCGCGAGTCGGGCTCCGACATGCCCGGCGGCCACGGGCTGCTCGGAGTTCGCGAGCGCGTCGGTCTCTTCGGCGGCGTATTCGCGACCGGGCGCAGCGATCTCGGCGGCTTCCTCCTGACGGCGCGCCTGCCGCTGCCGTCATGAGCACCGTCCGCGTGCTCGTGGTCGACGACCAGCCTCTCGTACGAGCGGGCCTGCGGCGAATCCTCGAGACCGACGACCGGATCTCGGTCGTGGGCGAGGCCGAGGACGGCCAGCGGGCGGTCGAGCAGACGCAGGCGCTGAGCCCCGATGTGGTCCTCATGGACATCCGCATGCCCGTCGTTGACGGAATCCAAGCGACCCAGCGCATCACGGGCCTCGACCTCGCAGCGCATGTGGTCATGCTCACGACGTTCGGGCTGGACGAGCTCGTGATCGCGTCGCTCCGCGCTGGCGCGAGCGGCTTCGTGCTCAAGGAGGCGCCACCCGAAGAGATCGTCGAGGCGGTGCACGTCGTCGCCGGCGGCAGCGCGCTGATCTCGCCCGCGGTCACGCGTGCGGTTCTCGACGAGATTCATCGCCGCCCTCCGAGACGGGAGCTCGCAGGACGGCTCGAGGAGCTCACTCCCAGGGAGCGGGAGGTGCTCCTGCTCGTCGCTCGAGGGCTTTCGAACGCGGAGATCGCCTCCGTGTTGGTCGTAGGTGAGGGGACCGTGAAGACGCACGTCGCGCACGTCCTCGCAAAGCTCCGCGTCCGCGACCGGGTCCAGGCGGTGATCTACGCGTACGAAGCAGGCTTCGCCTAGAGCGTCACTCGTCCGCGCTGCCGGAGAACGCCGTCGCGACGCCGAGACCGACGTAGACCGAGCCCGTGACGTACCGCTGCGCGCGCACGAAACGGCGCGAGCCGCGAAGCAGGCCTCCGGCCGTGCCCGCGGCGAGGGCCCACAGCGAGTCGGTGACGAGGCCGAGCGCCGCGAACAGGAGCCCGAGAAACGCGATCTGGACCGCCGGGTGCGCGGCGTTCGCGTCGACGAACTGCGGGAGAAACGCCAGGAAGAACAGGGCCGTCTTCGGATTGAGCACGTTGACGACGACGCCCTGCGCGAACGAGCGGCGGAGGTTGCGCTCGCCGCCGAGGGCGACCTCGGCCTCGGCGCGGCCGGAGAAGATGGTCCACAGGCCCAGCCCGACGAGGTACACAGCGCCTGCGACCTTCACCGCGGTGAACGCGACCGCCGAGGAGACGACGAGGGCGGAGAGCCCCGCGGTGGCGGCCGCGATGTGGACGAGCGTGCCGACGTGGATGCCGAGGACCGACGCGATGCCGGCCCTGCGGCCCTGGTGGATCGAGCGCGCGACGACGTAGAGCACCGCGGGCCCGGGCACGAGCAGGAGTGCGAGCGCCGCGGCGACGAAGAGCGCGAGCGAGTGCGGGTCGGGGATCACCGGTTCAGCTCCCAGACGAGCCGGAGGCCGTCGAGCGTGAGAAACGGGTCCACCCGCTCGATCGTCCGCGAGTGCGGGGCGACGAGGTCGGCGAGGCCGCCGGTGGCGACTGCGCGCGCCTCGGCGCCGAGCTCCTCGCGGATGCGGCCCACGATCCCGTCCACCTGGCCGGCGAAGCCATAGACGAGGCCGGACTGGAGCCCGCCCACCGTGGTCTTCCCGATCACGGTCGGGGGCGCTGCGTAGTCGACTTTCACGAGCCGGGCCGCGCGTGCGAAGAGCGCATCCATCGAGATCTCGATCCCCGGGGCGATGACCCCGCCGACGTATTCGCCGTCCACGGAGACGACGTCGAAGTTCGTCGAGGTGCCGAAGTCGACGACGACGACCGGCGCGCCGTAGCGCTCCTTCGCAGCGACCGCGTTGACGATCCGGTCGGCGCCTACCTCGCGCGGGTCGTCGTAGCGGATCGGGACGCCGGTCTTGACGCCGGGGCCGACCACGAGCAGGGGCGCCCCCGCCCACTTCGACGCGAGGAGCTGCCATTCGCGCACGAGGATCGGAACGGTCGAGGCGAGGCAGATCCCGGAGACGGCATCGAGGTCGAGCAACCCGCCGAGGAGGACGCCGAGCTCGTCGGCGGTCGTCGACCGCTCCGTGGCGAGCCTCCAATGGTCCGTCAGCTCGCCGTCCGGGTACAGGCCGAGGGCAGTCTGGGTGTTGCCCACGTCGACTGCGAGGAGCACCGCGCAAGTGAATCAGAGCGGCTGCGAGCGCCGCGCCTTCGTTGTAGAGTCGGCCGCACGGTGTTTCGACGGCGGAGCGGTGGCCGAACGACGCTCGGGGTCGGTCTCGTCCTCGTGGGAGCGGTCCTCGCGGCGCTCTCCGCCCTCGCGCTCCGTCGGCGTCGGCGAGGGAAAGGAACGTCCATGGCAGATGCGAAGGAGCGCGTCAGGCGCCTGTTCGAGGAGCCCTGGAAGGGGAACTGGGACGTGCTCGACGAGCTCGTCGCAGCCGAGTACGTCGGCTACGACTCGGGCCAGGCCGAGCCGCTGCGAGGCCTCGAGAGCCTGCGCGGCTACCTCAGGGCCTACAGCGAAGCGTTCCCCGACGCGCGCCTCGCGGTGCACGAGCAGATCGCCGAGCCCGGCAAGGTGGCGACGCGCTGGAGCGCCCGCGGCACGCACGCCGGCGAGATCGCGGGGATCGCGGCGACGGGCAAGGAAGTCACGGTCTCTGGGCTGACGATCTCGACGCTCGACCACGGGAAGGTCGTCGAGCAGCGGACCACCTGGGACCGGCTGGGGATGCTCGTCCAGCTCGGTGCGGTCCCCGCCGCCGCCGAGGCCTGAAGCACCCCCTCGTCGCACGTGCGCCACGCGCGCAGGGACGGGCGCCGCGAGGGCGAACTACGGCTTCCGCGCGACGATGTCAGGCTTCTTCGTCCAGTCCAGCCACATGCCCTGCGCCGAGTGCGGCGCCTCGGTTGCGGTCGCCGAGCAGGAGACCCATACCTGCGACCCGAAGCGGCTGCTCGAGTATCGCCTCTTCCAGCTCCGGGACGAGGTCGCCGGCTTCGACGATGGCCTCCGGGACTATCTCGATTCGCCGTCGGGGCGCTTTGCGCAGTGGCTCGCCGAGCGCGAGAGAGGGGACGAGACGTGAGCCGCTACTGGGGCTCGTCGTCGCCGGGAAGCTGCTGGCCGATGCGCTCTGCGAGCGCCTCGGCGGTCAGGCGCGGCTCCTCGCCCTCCCCCCGCAGCTCCTCGACCGTGACGTCCCCCGACGTGTAGACCTCGGCCCGCGGGATGATGCGCGAGGGCCGGTTCTTGTCCCAGACCCAGACGTCCTCCATCCGCACGTGGAAGTACGGGTAGCTCGCCTGGGGCAGGGCCTCCAGGTCGAGCTTGTTGCAGAGGTACGTCGCGTCCTGCGTGAGAACGCAGTAGCGAAAGAGGCCGAAGACCGCGGAGTACTCTCGCTTCAGCGAGATCTCGAGCTCCGCCTCGAACTCGTCGAGCTCGTCGAGGTGCGACATGCGGCGTCAGTGTAGACGAGCGAGGAGGTCCAAAACCCGCCCGCGGCCCGGGATCTCGAGCTCGGCGTCGAGGTCGGCGAGCGGCTCCAGGGCGAACCGGCGCTCGTAGAGGCGCGGATGGGGCACTCGCAGCCCCGGCTCGTCCACGACGTCGTCGTCGTAGAGAAGCAGGTCGAGGTCGATCGTCCGCGGCCCCCAGCGCCGCGTGCCGTCTCGGACGCGGCCGAGCGCGCGCTCGACCCGGAGAAGGACGTCGAGCAGCTCCCGCGCCCCGAGGGTCGTCTCGAGCGCAGCGGCACCGTTCAGGAACCGGGGCTGGTCCTCGACCCCGACCGGGTCGGTCTCCCGGAGCTCGGAGACGGCGACGACCTCGATCCCGTCCTCGGCCCCGAGGAGCTCGAGTGCGCGGCGCAGGGTCTTCTGGCGCTCGCCGAGGTTGGCGCCGAGCCCGACGTAGGCGCGTCCCACCTGTCAGGCGCGCATGCGCACGACGACGACGGCCGCGTGGTCCACCGGCGGGTCGAGGACGACGTCCGGCTTGCGAACGCGGACGCGAACGTGCTCGACCATGGCGAAGCGGCCGAGGACGCCGTCCGCTATCGCCCCTGCGAGCCCCTCGAGCAGCAGGCGCTCGGGCCCTGCGAACACCTCGCGGACGAGGGACGCGAGGGACCGGTAGTCGACGGTGTCCTCGATCCGGTCGCTCTCGGTCGCCGTCTCTTCCACGTCGACCCAGAGGTCGACGAGGAAGCGCTGCCCGAGCTTCCGCTCCTCCTCGAGGTAGCCGTGGTGCCCGAACACCACGAGCCCCTTCAGCTCGATGGTCACGCGCGTCCCTCGCCGGCGCCGCCTCGCGCCGGGCTGAGCCCGGCTCCGGCGACGCCTGACGCCGCTCGCGGCAGGAAGCTTCGCGCTCGTCGCGCGTCCGTACCTCGTCGTACTGTCCACGCTCCTCGCGCTCGCCTCCCTTGCGAGCGGCGCCCGAGGAGCGCGCGGGCGTGCTCGGTGAGCAACGGAGCGTTCATGTTGCAACGGTATCGTCCGCAACCGCTTGCGTCGCGTTCCGGTCCTCTCGGGCTCTCGCGTCGTCGTCTGCCCCGTCGACGACGAGGACGTCATCATCCGCCCACCCCCTCCTCCGGCGCGTGTCGTCGATGCGGGGCCCGCGGTACGCGACGCTCTGAGATTCCCCCTCTCGGGACCGCCGCTGGCCGCGCTCGCGACACGTGGTGCCCGCGCGACGATCGTCGTCGAGCCTCCTGCGCTTCCGCTGCCGGGTGTCGCTTCCGACCCCCGGCAGGACGCTCTGGCGACCGTGATCGCCGAGCTCGAGGAGTGCGGCGTTCCCGCCGAGCGTCAGACGATTGTGGTCGCCGGAGGCCTCGGCCGAAGGC
>JBOHBB010000138.1:0-3463 GCA_050698135.1 Gaiellaceae bacterium | reverse complement strand
GCACGGCGGCGGGCGCGCAGGCGGCGGGCGACGCTGGCTGGGTTCGCAGCCCTCGCAGCTGCCGCCTCGGTTCTCGCGGCGTTCGCCCTCGTCCTCCGAAAGGAGGCGCGGGACGACGCCCGCCTGGCGACGGCCCGTCAGCTGGCAGCGGCCGCGGAGGCGGATCTCGAGGTGGATCCGGAGCGGAGCATCCTGCTCGCGATCGAAGCCGCGGAGACCACCCGTCGGCACGACGGAACCATGCTCCCGGAGGCAGAGCAGGCCCTCCACAATGCGCTCGCGACCTCGCGCGTGCTGATGACCGTGTCGGGCATCGGCAGGACGACCGGCGCCGGCATCGGACACGTCGTCGCCGCGGCGCCCGACGCGCCCTGGTTCGTGACCGCCGACCGCGACGCCGAGACGGCGAGCATTCGCGATGCGGGCACCGGCGAGAAGCTCGAGACGCTCGCCGGGCACAAGGCCCAGGTGCTCGCGGTCGGGGTCAGCCCGGACGGGAGCCGCGTCGCGACCGGAAGCCTCGACGGCACCGCGAGGCTCTGGAACGCCGCCACCGGCGACCCGGGCCACGTCCTGCTCGCGCATAAGGGCGGCGTCCTCGCGACGCGGTTCAGCGGCGACGGCACGCGGCTCGCGACGCTCGGCGCCGATCGCGCGGTGCGCGTCTGGGACGTTCGGACCGGCCGTGAGCTCCGGTCGTTCGAGGGCGTTCACGAGCGCACCAGCGTGGACAGCGCCTGGGGCGAGGGGGTCGCGTTCGTCGGCCGCGACCGCATCGCCGTCTCGCCGTGGGCCCGCGGAACCCTGCCCTCTCCCGTCGTGGCGAAGGTGCTCGACATCTCGTCCGGCGACCAGGTCGCCGTCGTAGAGGATCCGAGCGGCAACTCCCAGGTCTTCGACCTCGACGTCAGCCCCGACGGCACGCGGCTCGTCGCAGGCCGGGCGGAAGGCGGCCAGCTCCAGCTCTACTCGTTGCCGTCCGGGAGGCAGCTCGACGAGGTCCACGGCCACGGAGTCGGGGTTCTCGACGTCGAGTTCAGTCGCGACGGGCGACTCGTCGCCACCGGAGGCGTGGACGGGGTCGCGAAGCTCTGGGAGGTCGAGCGCGGGAAGCTCCGCGCGGGCCTCACGCTTCGCGCCCGGCGGAAGACGATCAGCAGCGTCTCGCTCGACCGCACGGCGTCGCGCCTCTTCACAGCGGCCTCAGCGGAAGCCAGGGCCTGGGACGTTTCGCCTACCGGCCGCGGCGAGGTCCTGAGGAGGCCCGGACCGGAGACGGACCGGCACCCCGCCATCGCATTCACGCCCGACGGCCGACGGCTCGTCGCGACCTCCGGGAGCCCGGGGACGGTGCGGGTCTGGAGCATGGACACCGGAAAGCTGCTGCTCGTCCTCGACCGGAACGCGCGTGCGAACGCCCGGGACCGCGCCGTCATCGGCATCGACGTCAGCCCGGACGGCTCGCGCATCGCGACCGCCGGCGCCGACGGGAGCGTCCGGATCTTCGACGCCGAAACGGGTGAGCAGCTGGTCTTCGTCCCCCGCCTGCACTGCGTTCGAGAACGCGGCTGCCGTGTCAACCGGGCGGTCTTCAGCCCGGACGGCTCGAGGATCGCGACGACCGGCTGGGACGCAAAGGTTGGCATCCTCGACGCACGCACTGGTCGCCCGCTCCGCGTGCTCCACGGGTTCAAGCCCGAAGGGGACGGCACCTACCCGGTCGCGTGGAGCCCGGACGGGACGCGACTCTTGGCAATGGCGCCAAAGGGAACGCGCATCTGGGATCCGCGCACCGGCCGCCCATTGGTCGCGATGCCGCAGTCGGGAGGCCCCGCCAGCGCAGCCATTTGGAACCCCGACGGAAGGCAGGTGCTCACCATGTCCGGGGCCGGCGCCCACGTCTGGGACGCGTCGAGCGGCACGCTGCTGCGTACGCTGGAGACGGACACGGGTACGTCGGATCTAGCCTTCAGCCGCGACGGGTCACGCCTCGCGATCGGAGCGCTCAACGAGCAGACCTACGCCGTCGGGATCTTTGACTGGCCCGCAGGCGAGGAGATCTTTTGGATGCGCGACGGCGCCCGGAGAGTCGCGTTCAGCCCCGACGGAAAGCTTCTCGCCGGTGTGCGCCAGGAACTGAGCACTCGGTTCGTGGGTGCACCGGTCGTGCGCGTCTGGACGCTCGACCCCGAGCGGTTGCTCCGGATCGCGCGCAGCCGCGTGACCCGCAGGCTGACCGAGGACGAGTGTCGGCGGTACCTGCAGCGATCCTGTTCAGAGGACCGCTAGTGGGCCGCCGCCCGTCAAGCTGACGCGCGGGATCCGCTGCAGCGACATCGACCTCGCGCACGAGCTCCCCGGACACGCGGCTCCAAACCAAGAGCGGCCCGGGACGGGCCGCTTCCCAGCCGGCAGGGTCGCCCGCCGACGGCGAGAAGACGCTCGAGCTTGCGGGATGTGGCTGACTCTTGGAGCGTTTCTGGAGCGTCCCGGCGTACGGTCGCACGTATGACCGGAATGCAGCTTCGACGCTGTCGACCGACTAAGGCGTCCCGGATCGGGCAAGGCGGAACCGTCGTGTTCGACCGTGCGGGCATTCCGAGGCGAAGGGAGGAGGCATGACCGTGAATCGATCGTTGGTCGCCGCCGTTGCACTGACCGCGGCGATCGCGATGTCCGCAATCGGCGCCACCGCGCTCGCAGCTCCCACGGGGGCAAGTCCGTTCGAGCTCACCCTCGAATACCAGTGGACGGAGGGCCCGAGTTCCACGGGGACGTTCGCGGCACGGGCGCCGTTCTGCGACTCGGGGACGTCCGTCCTCGGGTTCAACGATGCTTGGGAGGAGCATCGGTTGACCTGCGACGACGGCAGCGGCAGCCTGGTTGTTTCCTTCGAATGGGTCCCATCACCGGATAGCTCCTGTTGGGAGCAGGGGCCCGGGACGACGAACTGGAGAATCCTCGAGGGAACCGGAAGCTACGTGAGCCTCCGAGGCAAGGGATCGGCGTGCAGCGAGACTCGGAGCGAGATCCTGGACCCCGATTGCGTCGAGGTGTTCGCCGAGTGGTGCCCCCGGCTCATGACCTCGCGGAGCACCCTCCAGGGCATCGCAGGTGAGGACGCGATCGCGCCCGCGATCGGCTTCTCGAGCGTCGACGTGACGAGGCTCCCGCGTCCCGCGGGCGCGTACTCACTCGCGCTCGCGATTGCCCTCCGCGACGAAGTCGAGGGCAATCCCGTCTCGTACGCGCTCCGAGTCACTCCCACGACGAGCGCGCGTGTGCTGGCGAGCGACGCCGGGACGACGCAAGCCGGGACCGTCTCGATGACGATGCCCGTGCGCTACTACAGGCCGCGAGTGCGGGCGGTCCTCCTGCGGCTCACCGCCTCCGACGAGGTCGGGAACGAGAGCTCGGCGAACCAGGTGGTGAAGCTCCCGCGCTGATCCATCCGAGGCGGGCG
>JBOHBB010000137.1:0-18108 GCA_050698135.1 Gaiellaceae bacterium | reverse complement strand
CGCCACGCTCCCCTCGCCCACGCAGGGGCGCTGGTCGACCGCCGCCCGGCTCTTCGACGGCCCGCCCGACCGCCGTGCGCTCGCGGAGCTCCTGCTCGAGCGCCACGGCATCGTCACGCGGGACGGCGTTCGGGGAGAGGGGATCCGCGGCGGCTACGGCGCCGTGTACGCGGAGCTGCGCGCGCTGGAGACACTCGGCACGTGCCGTCGTGGCTACTTCGTCGAGGGTCTCGGCGGCGCCCAGTTCGCCCTCCCGGGGGCGGTCGAGCGCCTGCGCGAACGCGGTGGAGGCGAGGAACCACACCTCCTCGTGCTCGCGGCCGCCGACCCGGCGCAGCCGTACGGCGCGGCGCTGCCCTGGCCGCGCAGGGCGGGAGCGCGAGCCGCCCGCGTCGCCGGGGCGTGGGTCGTGCTGCAGGACGGCGAGGCGGTGCTCTTCGTCGAGCGGGGAGGACGTTCGCTCGTGCCCCTCCGGGACCCCGACCCCGCGTGGCTGCGGCCGGTCTTCGGAGCGCTTGTCGCCCACGTGCGGGCGGGCGGTGCGAAGCGGCTAGCGGTCGAGCGCTTCGACGGGATGCCGGTCGCCGAGTCGGACGCGATGCCGCTGCTCGTCGACGCGGGCTTCCTCGCCGGGCCGCGCCGTGCGGTGCTCCGCCCCTAGGCGGAACGGACCGGCACGGCCTCGATCCACGCCCCGCGGGGGTCGAGCGTCCGTCGGCGGACGAGCCCGACCGCCTGTAGGTCTTCGTCGAGCTCGGAGTCGCTCACCAGGAGCGCCTCGAACGCGTGGAACAGGCTCCGACCGTCCACGACGTACTCCATCTCGCCGCGCAGCTGCCGCCCGTCGAGCACGAACGAGCGCAGACGAGACCGGACGGCGCCCAGGTCGTGCCACTCGGAGTCTGGTCGCCAGTCCCTCGGATACCCCTGGACGAGAACCTGCCCCTCGGGCAGGACGTGCTCGGCGCAGCAGCGGAGATAGTCGCGTACCCGCGCTCGATCCGGATCGTTGACGAAATTGCTCGCGAGGAGGACGACCGGAAAGCGACGTCCGAGGGCAAGCGATCGGATGTCCGAGAGGACGGTCTCCGCTCTCTCGATGTGGGCGATCATCTGTGGCGACTCGTCGACCGCGACGACGGGATGCCCGAGGGCGAGCAGGCCGCGCGTGATCCGACCGGCGCCCGCGCCGAGCTCGAGGATCGTCGTGCCCGCGGGTACGGCCTCGTGGACGAGCTCGGGCTCGCCGAACGCCTGCAACGCCGTGTACAGAGGGACCGGACTTCCGTCGGGCGCGTACTCGCCTCCCTGCACGCCCACATCGTGACGGCCGCGCAGGAGAGGAGGTGCATGCCGCGTACAGGGAGGTGTGGCCGTGCGCGCGCCTCATCTGTATCCGCTCCTCCGGGGCTTCGTCCTCGGCTCGTTCGTCCTTCTCGGCCGCGAGCTCGAGGAAGGCGCCGACCTTCCGTTCGCGCTCGAGGAGCACGTCCAGCGGGGTGGGCCTGCCCTGTACGAGCTCCGCCCGCTCGTCCGGGCGTTCATCGAGGAGCGGGAGCCCGTACTTCGCGGGCGCGAGGACGCGCGCCTCGCGGTCGAGGAGCTCCTTCGCGAGCCCGCCGCGGCGATCTTCGCTCGGGCGCACGCCGGCCCGCGCGCGAGCGAGGAGGAGGCGGTCTTCCGGACGGTCCTCCTCGGCCTCCTGATCTCGACCGCTGACGCCTGCGGCGGCTTCGACTGGGACGACGACGCCTTCGCGCGCGCGTACGCCAGGCTCGAGCTCTCGCTCTTCGGTGAGGCGCGCGCCTACACGGCCGTGGCCCCTCTCGTCGGGCTGTCGCTCACGAAGCCGGTGGAGCTCGCGCCGGGGCTGACCATTCGCGGGTTCGTCACGGGCGAGCTCGCCGAGCACTGGCCCGAGGCGCGGGGCCTCCTGCCACCGGAATTCGGCCGCGAGCTCGATCGTTCCTGCGTGCTCGAGGTGCGGCGCGGGCTCGGGCCCGGCGAGGAGCCACCGGACGCGCCGGCCGAGGTCGCGGACGCGGTCAGCGCGATCCGCCTCACCACTGCCGCGGCCCTCGCCGCAGGCCCCGTTCTCTTCGAGACGCTCGACGGCCGCCCCTTCGGCATTCGGCCGGTGCTCCCGATCGCGGCCACGCAGCCGCCGGGCGAACCGTCACGACTCGACGCGTTCCGCGCGCCGATCGCGGTCTCGGTGCTGGGGGCGCTCGGCAAGGCCGACGGCGACCCCGAGCTCTCGGAGTCGCTCGACCGCTGGGAGCTGTCCCTGTTCCAGAACGAGCCGTTCCGCTCGGAGCAGCTGCGCGTCGCGCTCGCCGCGCTCCTGGGCGAAACATGGCCGCTCCGGTGCTCGGTGCTCCTCTCCGACGAGGGAAGCCCGCGGGAGGAGCTGTACGGCCACCTGACGGCCCTCGCCGCGGGCGACGCGGCGGGCTCCGCGGCGCTGGACGCCGCGAGGCGGGCAGTCGTCGCGATCCTCCGGGCGCCCGACCGGGTCGAGCTCGTGCACGACCTCGACCGCGAGCTCCTCGGGCTTCGGCGGCGCGACGTCGCGCGGGCCGTCGCCGTCTGACACGGACTCGGCTCGAAGGCGTTCCCCATCCGTGCGTCGGGCGGGGCTAGCGTGGCTCCATGGACGAGGCGCGGTCGGTGCTCGAGCGGCTGGAGCGCGTCCGGGCGCTCGACGGAGCGGGCGCGGAGCCAGGCGAGCTGCTCGTCGAGCTCAGGGCGCTCCTCGCCGAGGCGGAGAACTGGGCCGCTGCGGAAGGAGGTGATGCCGGAGAGCGGGCAGTGGCGCGGCTACGGGACTCGCTGGCGCATGACATGATCGTCGTGTGATCTCGCACTGGGACGACGTGCGGACCTGGCGGGGAGAGCGCGGGCACATCGCGGGCACCTGGAGCAGCCTCACCGGCCGTTCGTCGGAGACGGTCGGGGCCAAGCGGATCCAGGTCGACTCCGGCATGTGGTCGACCCCGCTCCACCTCGAGGGCGCGGAGGAGGAGATCTTCTACGTCCTCGACGGCTCGGGCGTCTCCGTCCAGTGGGAGGGCGACGAGACGCGAGGACACGAGGTGCGCCCCGGAGACTGCATCGTGCACCTCCCGCTCGAGAACGCCCACACCCTGCGCGCGGGTGATGACGGCCTGGACGTGCTCGCGTTCGGTCAGCGCACGTTCGCGCCGGGAGCGACGTGGCTCCCACGGACGGGAGTGGCATGGCTCGGCGAGACGTGGACGCGAGTGGGCGAGGAGGAGGATCACCCGTGGACGCGCGAGGCCGCCGAGGGGCCGCCCGAGATCGCGGAGGTCTCCCCGCGGCCCGCGAACATCGTCAACGTCGCGGACGTCGAGGCCTCCGAGCGAGACGGCCCGACCGTCGGGCGACGGGTTCGCGACCTCGGGCGAGCGGCGGGCTCGAAGCGCACGGGCCTCCGCTGCGCCGAGGTGCTGCCGGGCAAGCTCAACGCACCTCCTCACTGTCACTCGGCGGAGGAGGAGATCTTCGTCGTCCTCGACGGGGAGGGCGAGCTCCTGCTCTGGGCAAAGGAGACGGTTGCCGCGAGTTGGGAGGTGGCCGAGCATCCGGTCCGGCGGGGGTCGGTCGTCGCGAGGCCTGCGGGGACGAGCGTCGCGCACGCGTTTCGCGGCGGCGACGGCGGGCTCACGCTGCTCATGTACGGCACGCGGGAGCCGGACGACGTCTGCTACTACCCGCGCTCGGGCAAGGTCTACTTCGTCGGCCTGGGGCTGATCGCACGGCTCGGCGAGCCCGTGGACTACTGGGACGGCGAGGAGTAGTCCGTCGCCTCGGTTACCGTGACGGACGATCGGCCGCTTGAAGGAGTTTCCGCGAGTGACGGGAAGGTGAGTCGCACATGGGACTCTCACGCATCCTTCCGCGGTCCCAGCCGCGGTCCGAGCACGTCGACGACGACCCCCCTGCGGCCCCCGCCGAGCCGGTCGAGCAGGCAGCCGAGCCCGAGCCGCGCCTGCGTGCGGTCCCGGCGCCCGCTCCGTCTCCGTCCGCAGGTGAGCAGGTGATGGCGAAGGTCATCGCGTTCGCGAACCAGAAGGGCGGTGTCGCCAAGACGACGACGACGCTCAACCTCGGCGTCGCGCTCAAGGAGCTCGGGAACCGCGTCCTCCTCATCGACCTCGATCCCCAGGGCAACCTGACGATGAGCCAGGGCATGAACCCAGACGCGATCGAGCGCTCCATGTTCGACGTCCTCGTCCATCGCGTGCCCATCTCGGACGTCATCCATACGGTCGAGGTCGACATCGCCGTCGCGTCGATCGACCTCGCGGGCGCCGAGCTGGCGCTCTCGGCGCTCATCGGCCGCGAGCGCGCTCTCGACAAGGCGCTCGTCGAGGTGCGCGACCGCTACGACTTCATCCTCATCGACACCCCGCCCTCGCTCGGGCTGCTGACGATCAACGCCTTCGTCGCTGCCGAGAGCGTCATCGTCCCCGTCCAGTGCGAGTACCTGTCGCTGCGCGGCCTCGTCCAGCTCGAGAACACGCTGGCGATGGTGCGCGAGAACCTCAACCCCCGCGTGCATGTCGAGGGGATCGTCCCGACGATGTACGACCGGCGTACGCTGCACGCGCGCGAGGCGATCGAGATCCTCGAGGAGCACTTCGGGGACCTCGTCTACGACACGCGGATCCGCAAGACTGTCCGCTACGCGGAGGCCCCGGTCAAGGGCAGCTCCGTGCTCCGCTACGAACCGTCCGGGCCGGCGGCCCAGGCGTACCGCGACCTGGCGAAGGAGGTGCTCGATGGCGCGGAAGCGCGCGAGCATGCGTGAGGGCCCGCTCGCCGAGCTCTTCCGCAAGACGGAGGCGGCCAAGCGCGCCGAAACCACGCCCGCCGAGGCCGAGCAGCCCGAGGAGGGGCTCGACCCCGAGCGCCGGGCGCAGGTTGCCCTGGAGGAGACCGTCGAACACGTCCACGACTTCGTCGAGACGCCTGCCGAGGCGCCGGCGACGGAGCCGGAATCGACGCCCGAGCCTCCGCCCGGGCGCGCCGAGCCGCCGTCCGAGGCCTCGGCTTCACGTGCGGCTGCCCGCTACTTCCAGACGATGCTCGAGCCCGCCCCGCGGCTCCACCGGGTGCCACCGCCAAAGGGGGCGGCCTACATCGCCGTCATCCGCGTGGTCGGCGTGGGCGGCGCCGGGCTCAATGCGATCCACCGGATGATCGACGCGGGCATCGCCCAGGTCGACTTCGTCGCGGTGAACACCGACCTCCAGGCGCTCGCCGTCTCCGACGCGCCCACGAAGATCTCGATCGGCGAGCAAGTCACGCACGGGCTCGGCTCAGGCGCCGACCCCTCGGTCGGGAGGCAGTCCGCGGAGGACGCGGTCGACCAGCTCCGCGCAGCGCTCCGTGGGTCGGACATGGTCTTCGTCACCGCCGGCGAGGGAGGCGGGACCGGAACGGGCGCAGCCCCGGTCGTCGCCCGTGTCGCCCGCGAGCTCGGCGCGCTCACGGTCGGCATCGTGACGACGCCGTTCCGCTTCGAGGGCACGCGACGGCGCAGTGCCGCCGAGCGCGGCGTCGAGGAGTTGCGGGCAGCGTGCGACACGGTCATCGTCATCCCCAACGACCGCCTGCTCGAGGTCCTCGACCGCTCCACGTCGATGGTGGACGCCTTCAAGATCGCCGACGACGTCCTCCGCCAGGGCGTGCAGGGGATCACCGACCTCATCACGACGCCGGGCCTCATCAACCTCGACTTCGCGGACGTGCGCACGGTGATGCAGGACGCGGGCTCCGCGCTCATGGGCATCGGCTACGCGACGGGCGAGAACCGCGCCCGCGAGTCCGCCGAGCGCGCGCTCGGGTCGCCGCTCATCGACGCCGAGATCGTCCACGCCCGCGGGATCCTGCTCTCGATCGCGGGCGGTGACGACCTCTCGCTCTACGAGGTCAACGAGGCGGCCGAGGTCGTGCGGCAGACGGCCACCGACGAGACGAACATCATCTTCGGCGCGACCGTCGACCCGAGGCTGACGGGACAGGTGTGGGTGACCGTGGTCGCGACCGGCCTCGGCGGTGTCCGCCGCCGCGCCGCGCGCCCCACCTTCGATGACTCCGGTCCCGCCGAACGGTCGTCCGGGCCCCGCCCGTCCGAGCCCGAGCTCCCGTCGTTCCTGAACACTGGGTGACGCCGGGCGTCCGCGTGACGTCGGCCCAAAAAGCGCCAGCGCGGTCTGGCTGAACTCGTCGCCCTTGCGAAAGCCGACGGCTTTCGCGGGAGCGACCTCGAACACGAGGGCGACGCCGCCCGTGTACGGAAACGCACCGTCCCGCCCGTCGAAATGCGCGACGGGGTACGGACTTGCCGCGGCCTACGAGTCGAAATACGGCACCGACTGCGGCTGAACACCTGGCGCCCCGCGGCGCCGTGCGGCCCGCCCGGCGGGTGCGGAGTACCCTCCGGCTCGATGCGCGGGGCGATCGCAGCGGGACACCCACTGACGGCCGAGGCAGGCGCACGCGTCCTGGCCGGGGGCGGGAACGCGATCGATGCGTGCATCGCTGCGGCCTTCGTCGCCGGCGTGGCCGAGGGCCCGCTGACCGGGCCGGCGGGCGGAGGCTTCCTGCTCGTCGCCGAGCCCGGAGGCGACGCGGTCCTCCTCGACTGCTTCTTCGCGGTGCCCACACGGCCGCTCGGGGCGATGGAGGAGGCGATCGTCGACTTCGCCGACGCGGGGACGCAGGTGTTCCACGTCGGCGAGGGCTCGGTGGCCGTCCCCGGCCTCGTGGCGGGGCTCGAGGAGGCGCACCGCCGCTTCGGCGCGCACCCGTGGGCGGAGCTCGTGGAGCCTGCGATCGCGCTCGCGCTCGAAGGCGTCGTGCGCGATCAGCCGCGAGCGTTCCTGCACGGCGTCCTGGGCGGGATCCTCCTCCGCACCGACGCGGGCGCCCGCATCTATGGCGACCCGGAGCGGGTCGTCACCGCGGAGTTCGCGACCACGCTCCGTTCGATCCGCGACGACGGGGCATCAGCGGTCGGAGGGTTGCTGCCCGAGCTCTCGGCGGACCTCGCCGCCTACCGCGTCCTCGAGCACTCCCCGCTCGAGAGCGAGATCCTCGGGCAGCGCGTGCTCGTCACGCCTGTGCCCTCCCGAGGCGGCGAGATCGTGCTCGAGATCCTCGCGAGCCTCGAGTCGCTCGACCACTGGTCGCTACACGGAGAGGCGCGCGCCGTCGCACTCGCGTACGAGCGCTCCTGGCCCGGGACCATCTCGGGCACGACCCACATCTCGGTCGTGGACGCGGAAGGCCGTGTGGCGGCGCTCTCGTCGACCCTCGGCTCGGGGTCGGGGGTCTTCCGAGGCAGCACGCAGCTCAACAACATGCTGGGCGAGCTCGACGTCATCGGGGCGGCTCCGCGGGCACCGGGCGAGCGGCTTCCGAGCATGATGACCCCGACGCTCGTGCTCGAGGGCGACCGGCCGAGGCTCGTCCTCGGCAGCGCAGGCTCCGTGCGGCTGGCCGGAGCGATCGCCCAGGTCACGTGGCGGATCCTCCAGGGCGAGGGCGTCGCCGCGGCGATCGAGGCGCCGCGGCTGCATGTGGACGGGGCGACGCTGCATCTCGAAGGTGGCTGGCCCGTCGAAGCGGCGGCCGCGCTGCCGGAGTCGTGGGACGTCGTCCGCTGGGAGAACCTCAACCTCTTCTTCGGAGGTGTGCAGGCCGTCGCGCGTACGCCCGACGGAGGGCTGGAGGCCGCCGGCGATCCGCGACGCGGTGGAGCCGGGCTGGTCGTGTCGTGATCCGCGTGCGGAGAGCCGACCCGACCGACGCCTCGGCTCTCGTCGCGCTCGCCGAGGCGGTCGCGCACGAGGAGGGCCGCTGGATCCTCACGACCGAGAGCTGGCGGTCGGTCCGCGACGAGCGCCGGTATCTGAAGGCGGCGCAGCGCCACCCGGACGCCGCGGTCTTCGTGGCCGAGGAGGACGGCGCCGTGCTCGCGCGGCTGTCGCTCGCTCGCGATCCGCATCCGGCGAGCACGCACGTCGCCGATCTCGGGCTGATGGTCGCGGCGGGAGCGCGCCGGCGGGGGATCGGGCGAATGCTCCTATCGGAGGCGGTCGCGTGGGCTCGCGCATCGGCCGTCCGCAAGCTCGAGCTCCACGTCTTCCCGTGGAACGAGCCCGCGCTACGACTGTACGAGTCGTTCGGGTTCGAGCGCGAGGGGTACCGGAAGGGCCACTACGAGCGGGACGGCGAGCACGTCGACGCGATCCTCATGGCCCTCGAGGTCGAGGGCACGGCGGGCTAGCGACGCGCCGCGACGACGAGCGCCAGGAGCAGGCGGTACGTGAGCCGGCTGCGCGCCCACGAGCGCGGGCCGAGGCGCAGCAGGATGTCGTCGAGAAGCCGCATGATCGAGCAGTACCCGGATTCGACCGGCGCTAGCCCTCGCTGCCTCTGATCGGGAAGACCTGGGCCGGGACGTGCTCGACGTGGGTGCCGGAGGGGTGAGCGGCGTGCTCGAGCAGCTCGATCCGCATGCGCGCGTTCTCGACGAGGAGCCGGAGCTCGGCGAAGGCGTCCTCCGACGAGCCGTTCCCGGTGGCGCTCTCGGTGAGCGCATCGGCCAGGGACTTCTGCTCGCGCTCGATGGCGTCCAGCCGAAGGAGCACCTTGCCGAGCACGAGGTCGGTCTCCTTGTTCGCCGCGCGCGACTCGACCGCCGCGGCGATCGCCTCGACGCGCTGTGCGAGCTCGTCGTGGCGCTCCGCGGGAACGCCACCGGGCCGGGCGGCAACGGCCTCGACGCCGGCGCCGAGATCGTCGATGCGCCCGGCGAGGACGTCGAGCACGCCTCGAAGGCCGGCGATCTCGCGGTTCTCCGCACGTCCTTCGTCGATCCGGACGGAAAGCGCGTCCAGCGCCTCCGTGATCCCCTGCACCCGCTCCTCGAGCAGGCGCGAGCCTGCCGCGAGGGCGCCTCGCTCCTCGGCCGAGACCGCGAGGGCGTCCTCGACCTGGGTGTGCGAGGCGGCGCGCTCGCGCTCGGCGGCGTCCATCTTGCGTGCGACCTGCTCGAGGGCCTGGGCGAGCTCGGCGCGGGCCTCGAAGGCCTCCTGCACGCGCGCGTCGAGGCCGTCGACGCGGTCGCGGGTGGGAATGCCCTCGAGCGCCGTCAGCTGCGGCTCGAGCGAGGCGAGCACCTGCTCGATCCTCGCGACGTGCGCGTCGAGCCTCCCGGTCTCCTCGTCGAACGACCCGCGGAGCGCCGCCAGCTCCTCGGCGAGCTGCGCTCGCGCTCCCGAGGCCTCGTCACGTGTCGCCGCGAGCTCGAGCAGCCTCCTGTCGAGGCCGTCCACCCGCTCCGCGAGACCACCCACGCGCGTCTGGAGCTCCTGGCCCGTTCCCACGTCCGCGAGCGTCTGCACCTCTGCGCGGACGTGCGCGACGAGGCTCTCCACGTCAGAGCGTCCTTCGTCGATCCGGCCTGAGACCGCCTCCAGCGCCTCCGTGATCCCCTGTACCCGCTCCTCGAGCAGGCGCGAGCCTGCGGCGAGCGCGCCCCGCTCCTCGGCCGAGGCGGTGAGGGCGTCCTCGAGCTGGGTGTGCGAGGCGGCGCGCTCGCGCTCGACGGCGTCGACCTTGCGTGCGACCTGCGCCAGGGCCTCGGCTCTGGCGGCGTCGACCTCCGCCAGCCTGCGGGCGAGCTCGTCGACCTGCGCCTCGATCCCGTCCAGGCGCCCCGGGTCGGGGGCGGGCATCGTCTCGATCGCGGCGCGCAGGTCGCCGACGAGCGTTTCCACCCGTAACCGGCCCTCCTCGAAGCGGCGGGAGAGGGCGACGAGCTCCTCGTCGCGCTCGGCCTGGCCCTGGCTGCTCTCCTCGATCCGGCCTGAGACCGCCTCCAGCGCCTCCGTGATCCCCTGCACCCGCTCCTCGAGCAGGCGCGAGCCTGCGGCGAGCGCGCCCCGCTCCTCGGCCGAGGCGGCGAGGGCGTCCTCGAGCTGGGTGTGCGAGGCGGCGCGCTCGCGCTCGACGGCGTCGACCTTGCGTGCGACCCGTTCCAGGGCCTGGGCGAGCTCGGCGCGTGCGTTCGCGCCCTCCTCCTGCGCACCGGCGCCCGCCTCCGCGAGCGCAGCGACCTCGAGGCGAACCTCGGAGACGAGCGCCTCCACCTCGGCGCGCGCCTCGTCGAACCGGCGCGAGAGGGCGGCCAGCTCGAGCTCGCGCTCGGCGTAGCCCTGCCCGTTCTCCTCGACCGCTTGCGAGAGGACAGCGAGGCGCCCGGCGAACGAGTCGATCGCCGCCGTCGCCTCTCTCACCTGCGAGTCGAGGGCCTCGATCGCACGTCGGCTCGGGAGGCCGTCGAGAATCTTCAGCCTCGGCGAGAGCGAGGCGAGGTACTGCTCGATCTTCGCGACATGCGCGTCGAGCCTCCCGGTCTCCTCGTCGAACGACCCGCGCAGCGTCTCGAACTCCTGTCGTCCCGACGCGAGCCCGTCCGCGGCCGTCGCCACCGTCTGCGCGAGGTCGTCGACCTGGCCCGTGACGGCCTCGACCCGGGCGACCACACCGTCGATCCCTCTCCGGTTCCGGAGGCCGGTCGCCGCCGCCTGCTGCGAGACCTCCTTCACGGTCAGCTTGAGCTCGGCGAGCGGGACCGGGTCGATCGCCGTCCGCAACTCCGCGAGCGCGGCCTCCACCTTGTGGTCGTCCTCCTCGAGACGGCGTCGGAGCGCTGCCAGCTCGCCGTCCCGGCTCGCGAGGCCCGCGGCGGTCGTCGACACCGTCTCCGCGAGCATGTCGAGGCGCTGCTGGACGACCTCGACCTTCCCGTCGAGACCGTCGTCGCGTTCGCCGCGGCCGAGGCGGCGCTTCGGGCGTTCCGCAGCCAGGGAGGCGACGGCCTTGCGGAGCTCCTCGAGCTCGGCGGAGGAGGGGGCGCCGCCCTTCGGCGTCGCGGCCAGGAGCGACTCGAGCCGTGCGTGCTCGGTCTCGAGCGTCCGCCGGAGACTGACGATCTCGCCGTCCTTCGCGGCGAGTCCCGCGGACGTGGACGCGACCGTGTCCGCAAGCGTCGCGAGCCGGTCCTTGAGGACGTCGACACGGTTCGTGAGACGCTCCTCGAGCTTCGGGTCGTGCTTCGCGAGGGCCTCGACGGCCTTCCGGAGCTCCTTCGCGGTCTTCTGGTCGGCCGATGTCAGCTCGGCCGCGCCCAGCCGTGTGTCGACCTCCTGGATCCACGCCGCGAGCGCCTCGACGCGCTCCACGAGGATCTCGTCCTGGCGGACGCCGTCGCTATCCGGGGTCGGGAACATGCGCCACCCCGCGTCCCTTCGGCGCGAGCAGTGCTGGGTCCATGCGGCGGACGGACATGCTCAAGACGCGTATCGGAGACGGCTCGCGCTCGCTCGCTCACCCTTCTCAGGGACTTCCCGCTGTCGAGCGAGCCCCGGGCACCCGGCCTAGGACGAAGAGCCGCTGCTCGAGCGTCTGCGGGCAGCCCAGCCCCCGGGTCTCGGCGATGCGGGCGAGCGCGTCCTCGGGCAAGGTCCCGTGCCGCACGAGCCAGCTGCCGACGACGACGCCCGTGCGCCCGCAGCCGGCCCAGCAGTGCACGTACACGAGACCGCCCAGAGCGAGCTCTCCGTCGATCTCGTCGAGCGCGGCCTCGAGCTCCTCGACCGTCGGGATCGAGAAGTCGCGGATGGGGATCCGGACGTGACGCGCAGGCGGCGACACGAGATGCGCGTACGGCTCGAGCTCGCCCTCCTGCGTCAGGTCGAGGAACAGCGTGACCCCGACGGCCAGTAGGTCGCGCACCTCCGCAGCCGCGTAGTCGGGGCCCCACGCGCACGGGTGACGGCCGGCGATCAAGCGGCCTCTCTCGATCGTGGTCGGCGGCCGCACCGGGGCAGTCTGCCCGTCGTCGCGCCACGCCCGCTGGCTCAGGCGGCGTCGATCTCCCAGAAGGCGTCGGCGAGGTCGCGCCACTCGTCACGCAGGTCGGGGCGGCCGGTGACGCGCTGCAGCTCCCAGTACGCACGTACGAGCGCGCCCAGGTCGGCGGGCTCTCCGGCGTTGCGGGTTGCGACGAGCACGCGGAGGTACCAGGCGTCCGGGTCGAGCCCGAGCTCCGGCGCGAGCGCGAGCGCACGGTCGCGGACGGCGTCGAGCTCGGTCCTGCTGCGCATCATGCGAGGGGTATCGGCACCCGCGTCCCGGGCGCATCCCCTCGGACGAGGTACCGGTGCGAGGCGGCCCAGCCGAAGCAGGTCTCGAGGGCTCGTTGTTGACAATAGACGGCAAGAGGTCTGTCCCCCGGGGCCAGTACGATGGCCCTCCCGTGAGTGCTCTCGGCGCAGACGTCGGTGCGTTTCCCGGCCAGGGCAGACCGTGACGCCATTCGTCCACCTGCACGTGCACTCGGAGTACTCGATCCTCGACGGCGCGTGCCGGATACCCGCGCTCGTGGAGAAAGCTGCCCGGCTCGAGATGCCCGCGGTCGCGCTCCCGGACCACGGCTCCCTCGCGGGCGCCGTCGAGCTCCACCGCGAGGCACGCAAGACCGGCGTGAAGCCGGTCCTCGGCTGCGAGGTGTACGTGGCGGACGACCGTCGCGCGCATACGAAGGGCTACGCGCACCTCACCCTCCTCGCCGAGTCGAACGAGGGGTACGCGAACCTCATCAAGCTCAGCTCGCTCGGCTACCTCGAGGGCTACTACTACAAGCCGCGGGTCGACTGGGAGCTCCTCGAGCGCCACGCGAAGGGCCTCGTCGCCCTCTCCGGATGCCTGTCCGGACGGGTGTCCCGGGCGCTCGTCGAGAACCGCCCGGGAGACGCGCGTGCCGACCTCGACCGCCTCGCCCAGATCTTCGGGCGCGACTCGACGTACGTCGAGATCCAGAACGCCGGGCTCGAGGAGCAGCAGCGCGTGAACCCGGGGCTGCTCGAGCTCGCCGCGGAGGCGTCCCTCCCCGTCGTCGCGACCGGCGACGTCCACTACCTTCACGCGTCCGACGCGTACGCCCACGAGGCGCTTCTCTGCATCCAGTCGGGCGACACGCTCAAGAACCCGGATCACTGGCGCTTCGACACGAACGAGTTCTTCTTCAAGACGCCCGACGAGATGGCGCTCGACTTCCCCGGGCTCGAGCACGCGCTCGCGCGCACGCTCGAGGTCGCCGAGCGGTGCAACGTGGAGCTCGAGCTGGGGCGGATCCTGCTGCCGACGTTCCCCGTCCCCGAGGGGAGGGACGCGTTCGACTACCTCGTCGAGCTCTGTGAGAAGGGGCTCGCCAGGCGCTACGGCACGGTGACGCCCGAGCTGACCGAGCGCCTTCGCTTCGAGCTGAAGACGATCCGCGAGATGGGCTTCGCGGACTACTTCCTCATCGTCTGGGACTTCATCCACTTCGCGAAGCAGAACGGGGTCAGCGTCGGCCCGGGCCGCGGCTCGGCGGCCGGCTCGCTCGCCGCCTACTGCCTCGAGATCACCGACGTCGACCCGATCCGCTACGGCCTCCTCTTCGAGCGGTTTCTCAACCCGGCTCGGAAGGACATGCCGGACATGGACATCGACTTCTCGGTCGCGGGGCGAGACCGGGTGATCAACTACGTCGCCGAGAAGTACGGCCGGGACCGCGTGGCGCAGATCATCACCTTCTCGACGATGGCGGCACGCGCGGCGATCCGCGACGCGGGTCGCGTGCTCGACGTGCCCTACGGGGTCGTCGACCGGATCGCGAAGCTCGTGCCGGAGGGGCCGGGGCAGACGCTCGAGGACTCCCTGAAGGCCGGGGCCGAGCTCCGCCAGGCGGTCGACTCCGACCCGGTCGCGAAGGAGGTCGTCGACCTCGCGCGCCCGCTCGAGGGCCTGACGCGCGCCGACTCGATCCACGCGGCAGGGGTCGTCATCGGCGCGCAGCCGCTGCTCGAGGTCGTTCCTCTCCAGCAGAAGGGCGCCGACCAGGAGGTGGTGACGCAGCTCGGGATGTGGGACGTCGTCGACCTCGGGCTCCTGAAGATGGACTTCCTCGGGCTCCGCAACCTCGACGTCATCGACAAGGCCGTCGAGCTCGTCGGCGGCGTCGACATCGGCGCGCTCCCCCTCGACGACGCCGCGACGTACGCGATGCTCGCACGTGGGGAGTCGACGGGCGTCTTCCAGTTCGAGTCCTCGGGCATGCGCGAGGCGCTGCGCCAGGTCAAGCCCACCGAGTTCGAGGACCTGATCGCGCTCGTCGCCCTCTACCGGCCGGGCCCGATGGCGTACATCCCGACATACGCGGCTCGCAAGCACGGACGCGAGCAGGTGGCGTACCCCGACCCGCGCCTGGAGAGCATCACCGGCACGACCTACGCGATCTGCATCTACCAGGAGCAGTACATGGAGATCGCGAAGCACCTCGCCGGCTTCACTTCCGCCGAGGCCGAGACGCTGCGCAAGGCGATCGGGAAGAAGATCCATTCGCTGATGGCGTCGCTCAAGGACAAGTTCCTCGAGGGCTGCGCCGGGAACGACGTCTCGGCGGCTGTCGCCCAGCAGCTCTGGAAGGACATGGAGTCCTCGCAGGACTACTCCTTCAACAAGGCGCACGCCGCGTGCTACGCGCTGATCGCCTACCGGACGGCGTGGCTCAAGGCCAACCACCCACACGAGTACATGGCCGCCCTGATCTCGTCGGTGATGAACACGAAGGACCGGGTCCCCTTGTACGTCAATGCCTGCCGCGAGATGGGGATCGAGGTCGAGCCGCCCGACGTGAACGCGTCACGTCAGGACTTCGCGGTCGTCGAGGGCAAGATCCGCTTCGGCCTGAACGCGGTCAAGAACGTGGGCGAGGCCGCGGCGGAGGCGATCGTCCGCGCGCGGGACGAGGGCGGCGCGTTCGCGTCGCTGTGGGAGTTCACCGAGCGTGCGGACCCGCAGGTCGTCAACAAGCGCGCGCTCGAGTCGCTCGTCAAGTGCGGCGCGCTCGACTCGATCGGAGCGACGCGGATGGGGATGCTCGCAGTCCTCGACCACGCGCTCGCCTACGGCTCCAAGCAAGCGGCAGACCGCCTCGCCGGCCAGGCCTCGATCTTCGACGGCGGCCCCGAGGAGGACGCTGTCGCCGAGAAGCACCATCCTCCGATCCCGCTCGGCGAGTTCGACGAGCGTGAGCTGTTGCGGCTCGAGAAGGAAACGCTCGGCCTCTACGTCTCGGAGCATCCGCTCGAGCGCTCACGCGCCGAGCTCCGCAGGAAGACCGACTGCGCGCTGGCCGACGTCGAGCGCAGGCGGGACGGGGAGATCGTGACCGTCGGCGGAATCGTCTCGGGCCTGAAGCAGGTGACGACGAAGCGCGGGGAGCCGATGGTGTTCGTGCTGCTCGACGACCCGACCGGGAGCGCGGAGGTGGTCGTCTTCAACTCGACGTACGCCGCCGCGCGTGAGGTCCTCGAGGCGGACCGCATTCTCGTCGTGAAGGGCAGGGTCGATCACAAGCAGGCTGGAGAGACGAAGCTCATAGCGATGGAGGTGAAGCCGTTCGAGGCGGTGTCGGTGCGTACCGAGGTCCGCCTGCGGATCGACGCTCGTGAGGCACCGGCGGGGCTCATCCGCGAGCTCGCGGCCCTCGTCCGCGACTTCCCGGGCGACGCGCCGGTGTACGTCGCGCTCGAGACCTCGGTCGGTGAGCGGACGCTCGCCCTCGGCCCCGAGTACCGCGTGAAGCCGGACGCCGACTTCTTCGCTGAGGCCCGCGCGCTGCTCGGCGAGGCCGCTCTTGCCTAGCGGCGCCTAGCTACGCGCGTCGTGATCGAGGCGCTGCCCGACGCTCGAGAGCACCTTGAGCGCGATCCGCGGCATCGTCTCTACCACGCGCCGGAAGGCGCGGTCGGTCAGCACGAGCACGCGGACGGGGGACGCCGCCGTGACCGTCGCCGTGCGCGGCACATGGGTGAGGAGGGCGATCTCGCCGAACCAGTCTCCGTCCTGGAGCTCCGCGATCGGCTCCCCGTCCTTGGTCACGCTCGCCGTGCCCTCGACGAGGACGAAGAACTCACGCCCCGGCCGTCCCTCCCGAGTCAGCACGTGCCCCTCGCGCAGGTCGATCTCGTCGGTGCTGAGCGCGACCTCGCGCAGCTCCGCCTTCGAGCAGCCGGCGAAGAGCGGCACGCGCTTCAGTAACTCGATCTTCGCGTTCTTGCCGAGGCGCACGCGGCGATCCTAGTACGGCCGGCGGGAAATGGGAACAAGGTGTGGACTTCGATCGCTTGTCGTGTCATGCTGTCCGGCGCGCGACAATGCGCATCAACTGCGGCAGGCAAGAGTCTGGGAGAGGAGAATTTGGGTATGAACCTTAGAGGGCGACATTTGGTCGTGCTCGGCGGGGCGGCGGCCCTCGCGATCGCGGTCGGCGTCCTGGGAGGCGCCGCGACCAAGGGGCGCGCGGCGGTGAACCAGACGGTCACAGCCAGCATCGTGTGTGAGCCCACGACCGCACCGCACGGAAGCTCGACGGGGTGTCTCCTGACCGTGACGAACAACGGCGTGAACACCGTCACCAGCGTGACGGTCACAGATACGGTGTCCGTCGGAGCAGCGTTTCTCAACACCTCGGACCCGCTGTGCGTTATCAGTGACGCCGAGAGCAGTGACGACGACCGCGTGCTCACGTGCACGATCGCCAAGCTGGCCGGAATGGCGTCGTTCCGGGAGACGCACGAGCTTCAGCTCCCGAGCTCGGGCACCGACCCGGTCGTACAAACGATCACTGGTAGGTACTCGCCGAAGCCGAACAGTCGCGGCAGCGACAACATCGAAAAGAAGACCACGTCGACGATCTTGGACACGAACGATGACTTCGACGCGAGGTGGGCGAACGCCAACGCGGAGAGCGTGCACACCGTCTTTCCCGCTGCGCTGGACAACCCGTACTCGACGCTGGCGCGGGTGTTCGAAGGGACGACGCCCTTCGCCACGGGCCTCTCGGTGCGCGACGACGTGGGCGAGAGTGTGGGGGGCCCGAGCCCCTGCGCCCCGAACAGCTGCCTCGGCGGGAGCAAGATCGAGTTCCACATCAGTCCGCCCTCCGGTTTGTATCCGCTGACCTTCGAGTTCGAAATCTCGATCGACGGTGAAGGTGCGGACGTCCAACCGGGGACGAAGGCCGAAGACCTCACCATCTACCATGTGACCCCGCAGGGGACGTTCACCACCCCGATGTGCCCTGCACTGGATCCGACCGGCGACTGCGTCGACGAGCTGACGGTCACCAATGGCACGTGGGACGTGTTCGCCCGGATCGTCGGACCGGGCACCGGGAACGGGCCCTGGGGGGTCGGCTAGGGAGCTCGTTCGACGAGCGAACGATCGCTCGGCGCGGCGACGCGCCCCTGAACAACCGCGGACATCGCCGGGCTGCCCTTCCGCTCGGCGATGTGCTGCGCTTCCTCGAGGGCCGTGCGCGCGTCCGCTTCGAGCCCCGCGAGCCGTGAGACCTCGGCGAGGCCGAGCAGCACGTCGAACTTCAGCAGGGCCGCGTCCGTCGGCGCGAGGATCTCGAGTCCCTCCTGCGCGTGCTCGATCGCCGCGTCGTACTGTCCCGCACGGCCTAGGACCAGCGCTCGCACACACCGTGCGAGTCCCTGGGTTCCGATGTCGTCGTCGGTGGCGAGCTCTTCAACCTCGGCCGTGAGCCGTTCGACATCGTCGAAGCGCTCGAGTTCGTAGGACGTCTGGGCGAGGAACGCGGCTGCCGTGGACAGGATGAACTTCTCGCCGACGGCAGACAGGCTGTCGTAGGCCTGCCTTAGCTCGCGCTCGGCGGCGACCTGATCGCCCGCGAGGGTCTCGATGCGCCAGGCTTCCATGTCGACGAGCGCGCGCTCGATCTGCAGCCCGAGATCGTCCAGGAGCATGCGGCCCCGCGCGACCAGCTCGCGTGCCTGCTCGAACGCCCCGCTCATCGCGTGCAGGCTTCCGAGGTAACCGAGGAGGATGCCCTCGGCGTGGCGGTCGCCCGCCACCTGGTCGAGCATCTGCTCGCAGCGCGCGATCGCCTCCGTCACGGGCGTCGGCCCGAAGACCGCCGCGACTGCGTATGCC
>JBOHBB010000136.1:0-1810 GCA_050698135.1 Gaiellaceae bacterium | reverse complement strand
CCGGCCGCGATCGCGGTGGCCGTCGCCTTCCTGCTCCCGCTCTGGTTCATGGTCAGCGGGTCGCTCCGCGAGCCTGGTCTGCCGCCTCCACGCGCACCCGAGCTGATCCCGCGTCCGATCTCGACGGCGAGCTACCACGAGGCCTTCGACCTCGTCGACCTGGCGCTCTACACGGTCAACTCGGTCATCGTCGCCGCGCTGACGGTGCCGCTCGCGGTGCTGGTGGCCTCTCTCGCGGGGTTCGCGATGCTGCTCGTGGCCGGGCGGGCACGTGTTGTGCTGGTCGGCCTCTCGTTCGCGGCGCTGATGATCCCGGTGACGGCGCTGCTCGTCCCGCGCTTCACGATGTTCCGCTGGCTCGGCCTTATCGACACCTGGGTGCCGCTGATCGCGCCCGCGCTGCTTGGGCTCTCGCCGTTCTACGTCCTGCTCTTCTACTGGAGCTTCCGGCGGCTTCCGCGGGAGCTTTTCGAGGCGGCCCGCCTCGAAGGGATGTCGCCGTTCGGGATGTGGCGCCGCCTCGGGATGCCGCTCGTCCGGCCGGTGACGATCGCGGTCGCCCTGCTGGCGTTCATCGCGTCGTGGGGGAACTTCCTGGAGCCGCTGGTCTATCTCTTCGACCCCGACCTCTACACGCTCCCGCTCGGCCTTCGTTCGCTGGAGACACTGGACCGCACGAATTACCCGATGCTGCTCGCGGGCGCCGTCGTCGCGACCGCGCCGGTGGTCCTCGCCTTCATGATCGCCCAGCGGTACTTCCTCCACGAGGACCGCGGGGCCGGGTGGCTCGGACGATGAGCCGCATCGCGCTGGAAGGAGTCCGGAAGCGCTTCGGCGAGACAACCGCGCTGGACGGCGTCGATCTCGAGGCGAGGGACGGTGAGCTCCTCGTCGTGGTCGGGCCCTCCGGGTGCGGCAAGAGCACGCTGCTCCGCTGCGTGGCAGGCCTGGAGGCGGTCGACGAGGGCGCGATCCGGATCGGCGACCGTGATGTGACGCAGCTGAGACCGGCCGCGCGCAACGTCTCGATGGTCTTCCAGAGCTACGCGCTCTTCCCGCACCTGACGGTCCGCGAGAACATCGCCTTCGGCCTCGTCGTGCGCGAGGAGCCGAAGCAGGTCGTCCGCGAGCGGGTTTCGGAGGCGTCCGAGCTCGTCGGCGTCGTGGACTTCCTCGAGCGGCGGCCGTACGAGCTTTCCGGCGGCGAGCGCCAGCGCGTCGCGCTCGCCCGGGCTCTCGTGCGACGGCCCGACGCCTTCCTCCTCGACGAGCCTCTCTCGAACCTCGACGCCGGCACGCGGGTGCAGATGCGCACCGAGCTGCGCCAGCTCCACCGCGAGGTCGGCTCGACGATGGTGCACGTCACCCACGACCAGGTCGAAGCGCTGACCCTCGGAGACAGGCTTGCGGTACTCGACGCCGGCCGCGTCCGCCAGGTCGGGACGCCGGACGAGGTCTACGCGCGACCTCGCGACCGCTTCGTCGCCGGGTTCCTCGGCAGCCCGTCGATGAACTTCCTCCGCCCGGATGCGGCGAGCCGGTTCTACGAGATCCCGAAAGGAAGGGTGCTCGGAATCCGGCCGGAGCACGTCAGGATCGGCACGGACGGTGTAAGGACGCGGGTCGACCTCGTCGAGGTGGCTGGGAGCGATGCGTACGTCCATCTCGACCGCGGGCTCGTGGTGCGTGTTCCGGCCCACCTACGGCCCGTCGAAGGCGCCCGCGTGGGCGTGGCCTTCGATCGCCGCGTCGCGCATCTCTTCGACGAAGCGACGGGCGAGCGGCGGGAGTGGTCTTGACCGAGCGGCGG
>JBOHBB010000135.1:0-6706 GCA_050698135.1 Gaiellaceae bacterium | reverse complement strand
CTGGAACGTGCCGCCGTCTTTGGTGGCCACGGCGCCGCCCCCGGACGCCAGCAGCAGCGCCGCGACCGCGACCGACGCTCCCGTTGCCAGGAGGCGCTCGATCACTTCAGACAGACCGCCGTCAGGTCAAGCGACGGGTTGAGGACAATGCAGCCTGTCCTCGCCGAGACGAAAGTGAGCGCGTTCGAGACTGCGTAGGGGATGGCGGGCGCGGCATCCCTCGAGAGCAACACGTCGAGCTCACCGTATGCGCGGTTGCGTATCGCTCCGAAGCGGAGCCTGCCGGCGGCCTCGATGAGTCGGTTGAACCTGGGCGAATCGAAGTAGGACCAGTTCTGGTTCGAAGGCTCGCCGATCGACCGGCCGTCGAAGGATCCGGCGAACGCTCCGGGGTCGGCGAGGGCAAACCCGACCCGGCCGATGTCGAAGAGCCCAGGCTCCGTAGCCATCTTCTCGAAGGCCAGCGTTCCTGGAAACGTCGCGACCTCGAGGTCGAGGCCGATTGCCTTCAGGTCTCGCTGCAGGATCTGCGCCTGGGCTACGCAAACTGGCGAATCGCATGTGTACAACACGGCCTTGCCACCGCGCGTATGGCCCGCGGCGAGCCTGCGCGCCTCTCGCAGATCGGGGCCTCCGAGCGGATATATCCGCTCGGGGCGGAAGCCGGGGAAGATCGGCGGCTGGTACTGGTCGGTCGGCGTGGCTGCGGCCACTCCGAACTCGCGAGTGAGGTCCTTGCGATCGACGGCGAAGTTGACGGCCCGTCGAAGCTCGACGTTGTTCTTGAAGAGTGGGCGACTCGTGTTGAGGACGAACATGCGCAGGAAGTTCCCCGGGACGGAGAAGAACTGCGACCTGTTGATGCCGTAGCGCTGCGTCAAGTCACTCGCGAATGAGGCCAAGGCTGCGGATCCCAGAAAGAAATCGGCGTTTCCGGTCTCGACCCGATCGACCATGGCACCCGCGTCCGACTCGAGATTCGCGACGATCTCGGAGACGTGCTGCGGGCGGGCACCGCGGTAGAAGCGGTTTCGCGCGAGTACGAGCCGCTCGCCCGGTGTGTACTGCGCGACGTAGTAGGGGGCGGCGCTCGGGAGAGGTGCCTGCGCACCTTCGGGATCGACGGGTACGTTCGCGGGCACGACGCAGACCGAGGCGTGCCCGGGAAAGTCTCCGACATGCTTCCGAAGCCGCAAGATCAGCGTGCGTCCCCTCGCGACCGCTCCGGAGAGCTTCGTCGCTTTACCGTCCAGCATTGCTCGCGCACCGACGATGCTCGCGAGGGGCTCTTGAGCAAACGGCGATTGCATGCGAGGCGTGAAGACCCGCTCGAGCGAGTGGACGACATCGCGCGCCAGGACCCGCGCTCCGGTCGAGAAGCGGGCGTCCCTCCGGATCGTGAAGGTGTACGTCTTGCCATTCCTCGAGATGACCGGGTCGTCCTCGGCCAACTCGGGCGAGAGGCGGAGCCCCGCGGGGAGCTTCTTGTTCGGGAAGCCCATCAAGCCGGCACACGCGGGCCGGAGGATCTGAGCGGATCCAACGAGGTTGTAGAGCGCGGGGTCGATCGCATCGAAGTTCGCGCTCAGCGCGACGACGCGGAACGTGCCGCCTTCCTTGGCGTCGCGCTCGGTCGCACCCGGCGCGGCCGCGCTGAGGACGGCCGTGGCGACTACGAGTCCGCCGGCGGCGCGGCCGAACCACAGCGCGCGGCGCACGAGCAATGAGCCCTCCTCGTGAGGGTTGATACATATACCCTCCCAGACGCGCTGGGGAGAGTCCAGCTTCCGTCGGCCCGAGGGCTACGCGGCGAAGACGCGCTCGCGCTGCGGGCGCACCCAGACGGTCTGACCGCGCCAGAGGCCGAGCGCCTCGAAGCGGTCGCGCTCGAGGAGGGCGACGATCTCGGCGCCGTCGGCGTCGTGCAGCTCGACCTTGACGTCGCGGCCGAGCATCGTGAGGCGCACGATCATCGCCTCGACGGCATCCTCCTCCGCCGCCTCCAGCAGCTCGAGGTCGTGCGGTCGCACGAGCGCGCCGCCGACGAGGTTCGCGTCGCCGACGAAGCGCATGACGAACTCGCTCGCCGGCTCGTCGTACAGCTCGCGCGGAACGCCGACCTGCTCGAGCCGGCCGTGGTTGAGGACGGCGATCTGGTCGGAGATCTCCATCGCCTCCGCCTGGTCGTGGGTGACGAAGACCGTCGTCACGTGCACGACGTCGTGGAGCCGCCGGAGCCACTCGCGGAGCTCCGCGCGAACGCGTGCGTCGAGCGCGCCGAAGGGCTCGTCGAGCAGGAGCACTTGCGGCTCGGGGGCGAGCGCGCGGGCGAGGCCCATGCGCTGGCGCTGCCCTCCGGAGAGCTGCGCCGGGTAGCGGTGGCCGAGACCCTGGAGCTGCACGAGGCTCAGGAGCTCCTCGACGCGCTCGCGGATCTCCGCCTTCGGGCGCTTGCGCACCTTGAGCCCGAAGGCGATGTTGTCCCGCACGGTCATGTGCTTGAACGCGGCGTAGTGCTGGAAGACGAAGCCGACGTTCCTCTTCTGCGGCGTGAGCGCGGTCGCGTCCTTGCCGGAGAGGAGGATCTCGCCGGTGTCGGCGGCGTCGAGCCCGGCCACGATCCGGAGGAGGGTCGACTTCCCCGAGCCGCTCGGCCCGAGGAGCGCGGTCAGCGAGCCGCTCTCGACGTCGAGCGTCACGTCGTCGAGGGCGACGAAGTCACCGAAGCGCTTGGAGACGTTTCGCACGAGGATCGACATCAGGCGGTCTCCTCCTTCGGACGGATCACGGTCATGGCGACGAGGACGAGGATCGCCATCAGCGCGAGGACGATCGAGATCGCGTACGCGCCGGCGAGGTCGAAGCTCTCGTAGCGCTCCTGGACGCGGAGCGTGGCGGTCTCCGTCTTGCCCTGGATGCGGCCGGAGACGACGGCGACGGCGCCGTACTCGCCGAGGCAGCGGGCGGTCGTGAGGATCACGCCGTAGATCACCGCCCAGCGGATCGAGGGGAGGGTGATGCGCCAGAACGTCTGCCAGCCGCTCGCACCGAGCGTTCGGGCCGCCTGCTCCTGCTCGTCACCGATCTCGCGCAGGGTCGGCACCACTTCCCGGGCGACGAACGGGAGCGAGACGAAGATCGTCGCGATCACCATCGCCGGGAGCGCGAAGAGCACGTCGATCCCGCGCTCCTCGAGCCAGCCGCCGAACCAGCCCTCGCGGCCGTAGAGGAGGAACAGCGCGAGGCCGACGACGACGGGCGAGAGCGCGAGCGGAAGGTCGACGAACGCGTTCAGCAGGCCCTTGCCGCGGAACCGCCTGCGGACGATCGCGAGCGCGCAGACGATCCCGAACACGGTGTTCACGGGGACCGCGATCGCGGTGATGAGGAGCGTCAGCTTGAAGGCGTGGATCGTCTCCGGGGAGGTCAGGGCGTCCCGGGCGGGGCCGAAGCCGTCCTCGAACGTGCGCCAGAACACGGTCGCGAGCGGCCCGACGAGGATTGTCGCGAGGTAGCCGAGCGCGACGACCCGGAGGCTGAGCCTACGCACGGTCGTGCCTCGTGGCGAAGTGGCGGACGGCGCCGATCGAGAGAAGCGCGACGAACGACAGGCCGAGCAGCACGACCGAGACCGCCGCGGCCGCCGCCGAGTCGCCGCTCTCGATGCGGCCGAAGATGTACACGGAGGCGACCTCGGTGTCGTACGGGATGTTCCCGGTGATGATCACGAGCGCCCCGAACTCTCCGACCGCCTTCGCGAACGCGAGCGCGACGCCGGAGAGGATGCCCGGGAGGATGTTCGGGAGGACGATCCGGCGGAACGTCGTCGCAGGCGAGGCCCCGAGCGAGTGCGCCGCCTGCTCGAGCTCCGGGTCGAGCTCCTGCAGGACAGGCTGCACCGTGCGGACGACGAACGGGAGCGTCACGAACATCAGCGCGAGCACGATCGCGACCCGCGTGAACGCGAGATCGACCCCGATCGGCGACTTCGGCCCGTAGAGCGCGAGGAGCGTGAGGCCGGCCACGATCGTCGGGAGCGCGAACGGCAGGTCGATCACCGCGTTCACGACGGACTTGCCGCGGAAGTCGTCGCGCACGAGCACCCACGCGGTCACGGTCCCCAGCACGGCGTTCACGAGCGCGACCGCGATCGACGCCACGAGCGTGAGCTTCAGCGCGGCGACGGCCGCCGGGCTCGTGATCGCGTCCCAGAAGCTGCCCGCCCCCTCGCTCCGCGCCTCCCACAGCAGGGCAGCGATCGGGAGCAGGACGAGCAGGGTCAGGAACGTCGTGACGATGCCGAGGGACAGGGCCGTCGCGGCCCTGTCCCCGGAGGCGCCTGCGCGGCGCGGCCGGTCGAGTGCGACCTCAGCCAGTGTCGCCGCCGATCTTCTTCTCGATCCCGACCATGATCCCGGTCTTCGGGTCGAAGAAGCGCTTCTGCACCTTCGCCCAGCCGCCGAGGGAAGGCGCGTCGATCCCGAACTCACCCGGCCGGACCGGGAACTTCTTCCGGTTGCGCTCGAGGACGCTCTTGACGACGGGCCGGTACCCGTTGTCGGCGAAGACCTGCTGTGCAGCCGGCGTCTGCAGGAAGCGGATGAAGGCGGACGCGGCAGCCTTGGCCTTGCTCGTCTTGACGACGGCGATCGGGCTCTCGATCATGATCGTCGACTTCGGGATCACGTACTGGAGGTCGAGGCCCTTCGTCCGCGAGAACAGCGCCTCGTTCTCGTACGCGAGGAGCACGTCGCCCTTGCCGCTGACGAACGTGTTCAGCGAGTCGCGGGCGCTCTTGTCCTGGACGACGACGTTGCGGAAGAGCTTCAGCAGGTTCGCCTGCGCTTGCTTGTCCGTCTTGCCGACGCGTCGCCACGCGCCGTACGCGGCCATGACGTTCCAGCGTGCGCCGCCGGAGGTGAATGGGTTCGGCGTGACGACGTCGACGTCGGACCGCAGCAGGTCGTTCCAGCCCCTGATCTTCTTCGGGTTGCCGTCGCGCACGACGAAGACGACGAGCGAGTTCGTGACCATGCCGCCGTAGGGCCGCTTCACCCAGTTCCGGTCGACGAGGCCCGCGCTGACGAGGTCGTCGACGTCGGGCGCGAGCGAGAGCGCGACGAGGTCGGCCTCGAGCCCCGCCTTCACCGCGCGGGCCTGCTCGCCCGAGGCGGCGTAGGACTGGGTGAAGTCGACGTCCCTCCCCGCGGGCGTCTTCTGGAACATGGGGATGAGCTTCGCGTAGGCCTCGCGCGGGGTGGAGTACGCGACGAGGCTGAGCTCCGTGCCCGCGCTGCGGGCAGGCGCCGCCTGGACGGTGACCGTCGCTGCGAGGGCGGCGGCCACCGCTCCGATCAGGGCCGCGAGCACGGCCATCGTGGGTCGTCGTTGCATTTGGCTCGTCCCCCCGATAATGTCGATAAGGTATGTCGACTTACTAAGACGGCCAGAAAGGTAGAGAATGTCGAGGTCGTCTGTCAAGCCGGACCCGCGAGGAGGCCGAGATGTGGGTGTCGCGAAGGACCGACTATGCGACCCGTGCGATCCTCGCCCTGGCGATCGAGGACGGTGGTCCGATCAAGCTCGAGGCGCTCGCGCGGCGCACAGCGGTGCCCCAGTCCGTCCTCGAGCAGGTGATGCCGACGATGCGGACTGCGGGCCTCGTCCGCTCGGAGCGCGGGCCGTCAGGGGGCTACCGCCTGAACAAGCGCCCCGAGGAGATCACCCTCGAGCGCGTCGTTCGGCTGTTCCAGGGGCCGCTGGCGCCGATCAGCTGCGCCACCCGGCACAACCCCGAGCCGTGCCCCATGATGCTCGGCTGCACGCTGCGTGACGTCTGGGCGGAGGTGCGAGACGCGACGATCGCGCTCCTGGGCGGCGTCACGTTCGCCGACCTGGCCGCTCGCGCCGGCGGCGCCTGGGTCGATCCATCCCTGATCGTCCCGGTCGAGAACCCGGCGACAGCAGGAGCGACTGGATAGGCCGTCTCGGTCGGTGCTACGCGCCGGGCTTCGCGACCATCAGCCAGAGGAACGCCACGATGAACGCGACCTCGACCAGTCCGAGGATCGCGATCGCGGGCTTCCCGGCCTCGGCTCGGAGTTCCTCGCTCTCGGCGACACCGTCCGCGACGAGCCCGGCCGCCTGCCGGACGACCCTGCGGCCATGCGGGCCGAGCACGAAGGCGCCGATCGAGAACGCGATCGCCCACACGACGTACGAGGCGACGAGCCAGGTGTCGCCGTAGTCGAACCCGGCCTCGTCGACGAGCCAGGTTCCGAAGACGATCGCACCGATCGCGCCGGGGATCGTCACGACGTACTCGGCCGTGCTCGAGGTCCTCGCGAGGGTCCCGATGAGCTTGGTGTCCGCGGTGCGCGACATCCCGATCCCGGTCGCGGTCGACACTGCGAAGCCCGCGATCAGGAGCGCGACGGAGACGAGATGGAGAAACAGGAGGGTCTCGTACGTCGACACCGGCTCGCGATCCTATGCCGGTGGAGGCTTCCGGACAAGGGCACATTCGATCAGCGGCGCCACATGGCGCTAGATTCTCGGCGTGGCGATCGCGACCGACCGCGAGTTCGGGCTCTTCATCGGCGGGGAGCTCGCCGAGGCGGCCTCCGGGGAGGTCCGGGAGCTGATCCAGCCGGCGACGGGCGAGCCGCTCGCCCGCGCCGCGATGGCGGGTGAGGCCGACGTCGAC
>JBOHBB010000134.1:0-5190 GCA_050698135.1 Gaiellaceae bacterium | reverse complement strand
GACCGGGTGCATCTTCTCGTCGCGGAGCTGCGTCCCCGTGCCGACCATCGTCTGGACCACGAGCTGCGTCGAGATCTCGCGCGACAGACCGAGGAGGATCCCGGCCTCGATCATCGCCTCGGCGAGCAGTGCGAAGTACGCCGGCCCCGACCCTGAAACGGCGGTGACCGCGTCGAGCGCGCTCTCCGGGACCCGGACGACAGCGCCGAGGTGGGAGAGCGCCTCCTCGGCGAGCGCGAGCTGCTCCTCTCCGGCGTGAGCGCCCGCGCACAGGCCGGCGATCCCCTCGTGCACGGTCGACGGCGTGTTCGGCATCGCCCGGACGACGGGCACGTTGCCCGAGAGGCGGCCTTCGATCCGCGCGGTCGAGATGGCCGCTGCGATCGTGAGCACCGTCTGCTCCGGGAGGATCAGGCCGCCGATCTCGCCGAGCAGGCCCTCGATGTCCTGTGGCTTGACCGCGATGACGACGAGCGCCGCGCCCGCGGCTGCGTCGCGGTTCGAGAGCGTGGCGGCGATGCCGTGGCGCTCGCGGAGCTCCTCGACGCGCTCCGCCCGGCGAGCGGTCGCCGCGATCTCCCCCGGCTCGCGCCAGCCCGAGGAGAGGAGGCCGGCGACGAGCGCCTCGCCGATCCGTCCCGTCCCGAGGATCGCGACCTTGCGCGCGTCGACCATGCGCGGAGTGTACGACCGCCGTCGAGGCGGGAGTCCGCCGGCCTACGCGGCGCTGCGTGACCGGGCGAGCCTAGCCCGGTCCATGCTCGCTCCGGGGACGGCGCCGAGCTTGAAGCCGCGGAGCAGGAAGACGCTCGCGAGACCCTGCCACTCGCCGTAGGGCGCGAGGAGCTCCGCGGTCTCGTCGTGCTCCGGCCACCGCCCCGTGCGCGCGGCGAGCAGCTTCAGGAGCCCGAGGTCGCCGGCGAGCCCGGCGTCGTAGCGGCCGAGCCCCTGGAGCGCGACGACGCCCACCGTCCACGGGCCGACTCCCCGTTCGCGCCCGAGGCGCTCGAGCGCCGTGCCTGGCTGTTGCTTCAGCCGCTCGAGGTCGACCGTCCTCGCGACCCGGGTGAGCGTCGCCGCCCGGCTCGCGGCGAGGCCGAGCCCGCAGAGCGCTGCAGGCGAGAGGCGTGCGACGACCGCCTGACTCGGCGGGTCCTCGCCGCACGCCCGGACGACGGCGCGCTCGATCTCGAGTGCGTGCCGCGCCTGGATCAGCTGGCCGCAGACTCCGCGCAGCAGCGCGTGGGCGACGGTGGCCCGCCTCCGCGGGCGGAGCCCTCGGAGAGCGTGGAGAGACGGGCCGAGAAGCGAGTCGCGCGCGTACCGTCGATGGAACTCTGTCGTGTCGTCGTCGAGCGCGAGCACGAACCTCGCCTCCTCGACCGCGCGCTCGTCGGAGGCCTCGACGAGGACAGGACCCGACGCGAGCTGCCTCGCGCAGGCCCACCCTCCCTCCGGCAGGCGGCCGCGCCAGGTTGCCCCCGCAGTCAGCCGCAGCGAGTAGGGGCCGCGCGGCCGGATCGTCGCCTCGACCACGTTCGCCACCCTACTCGCAGGCCCTGACTCGATACTTACGCGATGCGCCTGGCCGATGCGATCTCGCTCCGTTCCCGCCGAGGGAAGCTCCGTCTGTTCCTCGAGGAGTTGCAGCCGACCGCCGAGACGACCGTCCTCGACGTCGGCGCGGACGAGCTCGCTTTCGGCGAGGGGGACGGGTGCGCGACCCTGAACTTCTTCGAGGAGCTGTACCCCTGGCCGGAGCGGGTCACCGCGCTCGGCCTCCACGACGGAACCGGGTTCCGGGCGCGGTACCCGGGCGTCCGCTACGTACAGGGCGACGCATGCGCACTCCCGTTCGCAGACGGCGAGTTCGACGTCGTCTTCTCGAACGCGGTCATCGAGCACGTGGGCGACCGGGCGCGCCAGCGCAGGGTCGTCGTCGAGGCGCTCCGCGTGGGGAGGCGCGTGTTCCTCACGACGCCGAACCGCCGCTTCCCGGTCGAGGTGCACACGCGGCTCCCGTTCGTCCACTGGCTCCCCGACTCGGCCTCCCACCGCTTCTACGACCTCGCCGGGAAGGGCTTCGCGAAGGAGATCCACCTTCTCTCCCGCCGCACGCTCGAGTCCCTCTTCCCGGGTCGCGTGCGGGTCGTCAACCTCGGTCTGACGCTGGTGGCGATCGTTGACTAGCAGGGGAGAGCGCTTCGCGGGCGCCGCGCTCCTCGTGCTCGTCCTCGGGTTGGTCGTCCACAACGCGGCGATGGCGCAGCTCTGGGAGGTCGGCGTCAGGGGCCGCGCGCTCGACGTGGCCGCCGCGTGGAAGGAGGCCCTCCTGCTCGCGGCGCTCGTCGCCGCCGTCTGGGGCGCGCGGGGGCTGCCGCGGATCAGGCTCGTCGATGTGCTCGCGATGAGCTACGCGGGGGTCATCGTCGTCTACGCGCTGCTGCCGCAGGGGCTGCTGGACGGGGACGCGACGGCCCGCGGCGAGCTCCTCGCTCTCCGCCACCACCTCCTGCCCGTGGCCGCGTACGGGCTCGGCCGGCTCGTGTCGCGCCTCTGGCAGGAGCGATCGCGACTGGGCGCCGCGATCGTCCTCGCCGCCGTCGTGGTCGCGGTCACCGGCCTCGTCGACCTCGCCGTCCTCTCGCTTCAGTCGTGGCGCGACTCCGGCGTCCCGGGCTGGTACCGCGAGCAGCTCGGTCTCGACTACGAGGGTCTCTCGGGCCTCCCCGAGAACTGGGTCTTCAACACCGGCGACGAGCAGAGCCCGATGCGCAGGCTCGTCGCCACGCTCCTCTCTCCGCTCGCGAGCGCGTACGTTTTCGTCGTCGCGCTCGTGTACGTCGCTAGCAGGCGGATCACGATCTGGTGGGGCCTGCTCGCGCTGCTCCTGTACGTAGGGCTGCTGTACACGCACACGCGTGCGGCGCTCGCCGCGCTGGCGGTCGGCCTCGTCGTGCTCGCGGTCGCTCAACGGCGTGTCGTGCCCGCGGTGCTGGCCGCCGTCTCCGTCGCCGCCGGCGCGGCGTTCCTCGTCGCCTACCCCTCGATCGGCCCCTCGACGAGCTACACCGAGGAGGAGCTCGAGTTCCTGCGCCAGAACGCCGAGGAGGAGCCTGGGGCGAGCTCGGACCCGCTGTCGCCGTCGGAGTCGTCGACCGCCAGCCACTGGCGGAACCTGCGGGACGGGATGCGGGAGGTGCTCGAGCACCCGCAGGGATACGGCCTGGGGAACGCGGGCGTGGTCGCCAAGCGGACGGGCGTCGAGATCAAGGCCGGCGAGTCCACCTACACGGAGATCGGAATCGACGCGGGAATCGCCGGTATGGCTGCCTTCTTGCTCTGGAACCTCGCCCTGCTCGCGGGGCTGCTGCGCCGCGAGGCCTGGCTCGGCGCCGCGTTCGCGGCCGTACTCCTGCTCGGCCTGCAGACCGACGTGATCGGTGTCCACTGGCTTGCTGTCGCCGTGTGGGGTGCCGCCGGGGTCGCGCTCGGCTCGCCGCGTCGAGAGCGCCCGGCGCCCGAAGCGCCCGAGCCCGAGCCCGAGGCTCAGCCCGAACCCGAGTCTCAGCCCGAGGCCGAGGCCACGCTGTCGCCCGACGCGTAGGCGCGCCGGCTCAGTCGGTGCCCGGCGGCACGGGGAGTCGGCGGTCAGCGATCGGCGCCGAGTGGACGATCGACGTCGTCGTCTGCCCGTAGACGACGAAGCGGTCGAGGATCGCCTCGAGGTAGTCGATCGAGCGCAGGTGCAGCTTGAGGAAGAAGCAGTCCTCGCCGGTGATGCGATAGCACTCGACGACCTCGGGCGTCTCGCGGGCGACATCGGGGATCCGGTGCAGCTGCCGGCTCGCCGGCCGCACGCGGACGACGGCGGCGATCGGATAGCCGATCGCCTTCGGGTCGACGATCGCACGGTAGCCGACGATGACGCCGGCCTGCTCGAGCCGCTGCACCCGCTCCGTCACGGCGGGCGCCGAGAGGCTCACGCGGCGGCCGAGCTCCGCCATCGTGAGCCGTCCGTCGTCGCCGAGCTCCTCCAGCAACCGCCGGTCGATGGCGTCGAACAGCGGGCCTTCGTAGGCGTTCGCTCGTCTTTGCCGCTGTTCCGAAGGCATGTCGCCGGATAGACCGTAGCTCATCCCTTCCTCTCGCGAGGGCCGGATGGGAGCCTGTGGTCGTGTCACGGCTCGCCCGCACACCGCCGGCGGCCTACTTCGTCGGCAGCGCGGTGTTCCACTACCTCGGCCCGGCGTTCGCCGTCCTTCTCTTCGCGCGCGTCGACCCCGTCGGCGTCGCCTGGCTCCGCATCGTGAGCGCGGCGGCCGTGTTCGCGCTCTGGCGGAGGCCATGGCGCTCGGTCACACGGCTCGACCGGTCGACGATCGGGCTCCTCGTCGCGCTCGGGCTCGTCCTCGCGGTGATGAACACGTGCTTCTACCTCGCGATCGACCGGCTCGCGCTCGGGACGGTCGCGGCGATCGAGTTCCTGCCGGTGATCGCCCTTGCGGCTCTCGGCGTCCGCTCGCTCCGGAACGGGCTCGCGCTCTCGCTCGCTGTTGTCGGCGTGTACGTGCTCGTCGACGTCCGCCTCGGAACCGAGCCGGTCGGCCTCGCGCTCGCGTTCGTGAACGCAGCGCTGTTCGCCGTCTACATAGTCCTCGCCCACCGCCTGTCGCGCAGCCCGGGGATCGGGCGCATCGACGGCCTCGCGCTCGCGATGCTCGTCGCAGCGCTCGCGATCGGGCCGGTCGGGGCTGCAAGCGTCGCGCCCGCGCTCCTCGACCCCGTGGCCATGGCAGCGGGCGTCGGGGTCGGGATCGCCTCCTCTCTCATCCCGTACGTCCTCGACCAGCTCGCGATGGCACGCCTGCCGCGCGCGACGTACTCGCTCATGGTCTCGCTGCTGCCCGCGACGGCGACCGTGGTCGGGCTCGTCGTCCTCGCCCAGGTCCCGTCCCCGATCGAGGCGCTCGGGGTCGCGCTCGTCGTCGCTGCGGTCGCGCTCCACCGCGGGCACGAGAGCGAGAAGGCGAGGGCCGTCCACGAGGCCGACGGGCAGCATGTTGCTACGATTCCCGCGTCCAGCTAGAGCGAGTCCGGTTCGCGCGCTTCCGCGCTTTCCTTACCCGTTCGTGAGTAGGTGAGGGAGGTGTTTTTCCATATGGCAACCGGAACCGTGAAGTGGTTCAA
>JBOHBB010000133.1:0-1994 GCA_050698135.1 Gaiellaceae bacterium | reverse complement strand
GTCCGCGGCTTCTGGGTCGCCGCGGGGTTCTGCGCCCACGGGCTGGCCGGCGCCGGCGGCCTCGGGAAGCTCGTCGCCGAGTGGATCGTCGAGGGGACTCCGTCGCTCGACGTGTGGCACATGGACTCGCGCCGCTTCGGCGCTGCCTACCGGAGCCGCGAGTACACGCTCGCGCGCACGAAGGAGATCTACGAGACCTACTACGACGTGAAGTATCCCGGGCACGAGCGCGCGGCCGGCCGCCCGCTCCGGCTCTCGCCCGCGTATCCGCGGCTCGTCGAGCTGGGAGCCGCTTTCGGCGAGAAGTCCGGGTGGGAGCGTGCGAACTGGCTGGAGCCGAACGCGGCGCGCGGCGACGAGTCCCTCCGCCCGCGAGGCTGGGCGGGGAAGCTGTGGTCGCCTGCGATCGGAGCCGAGCACGCCGCGTGCCGCGAGGCTGCGGCGATCTTCGACGAGTCGTCGTTCGCGAAGATCGAGGTGAGCGGCGAGGGTGCGGCCGGCCTGCTCGAGCGGCTGTGCGCGAACCGCGTCGCCCGAGGCGTCGGACAGGTCACGTACACGCAGATGCTCAACCCGCGGGGCGGGATCGAGTGCGACTTCACCGTTACGCGGCTCGCCGAGGACCGGTTCCGCATCGTCACGGGCACGGCGTTCGGCCAGCACGACCTCGCGTGGATCCGTCAGCACGCCCCCGAGGACGGCTCGGCCCGGATCACCGATGTCACTTCGCAGCACGCCTGCCTAGGCCTCTGGGGGCCGAAGGCGCGCGAGATCCTCCAGCCGCTCACGACCGCGGACCTCTCGAGCGACGCGTTCCCGTACATGCAGGCCCGCGAGCTCGCGGTGGGCATGGTGCCCTGCCTCGCCCTGCGTGTCACCTACGTCGGGGAGCTCGGCTGGGAGCTCTACTGCCCCGCCGAGTTCGGGCTCGCGCTCTGGGACACGATCTGGGAGGCCGGCCGCCCGCACGGGCTCGTCGCCGCCGGCTACAAGGCGATCGACTCGCTCCGCCTGGAGAAGGGCTTCCGCGTCTGGGGCGCCGACATCACGCCCGAGGACACGCCGTTCGAGGCAGGGCTCGGCTTCGCGGTCAAGCTCGACAAGGGCGACTTCGTGGGGCGGGAGGCGCTCGCGGCGGCGGCGGCGCCGGCCAGAATGCTCCGCTGTCTCGTGCTCGAGGACCCGCGCGCCGTGGCGCTCGGCTCCGAGCCGGTGCGGGTCGGCGAGGCGCCGGTCGGGCGGGTGACGAGTGGGGGGTACGGGTACACCGTCGGGAGGTCGATCGCCTACGCGTACCTGCCCGCGGAGCACGACGTCGGGACCGAGGTCGCGGTCGAGATCTTCGGTGAGTGGGTGGCGGGCGTTGTGGCCGCCGAGCCGCTCTTCGACCCACAAGGCGCCAGGATCCGCGCATGAGCGAGCTCGCGGCTGCGGTCGAGCGCGTCTGGCCCGGTCGCGATCTGCCCTTCGAGGTGCTCGGCGGTGGGATCACGAACCACAACGTGAAGGTCGTGGTCGACGGTGAGACGTACGTCCTCCGGGTCGCGGGGAAGGACACGGATCTCCTCGGTATCGACCGCGACGTCGAGCTCGCGGCCACCGAGGCGGCCGCGGCGCTCGAGATCGGGCCGGAGGTCGTCGGGTTCGTCGAGCCCGAGGGGTGGCTCGTCACTCGCTTCGTCCGGGGCGAGATCCTCCCGCCCGAGCGGATGCGGGAGCCTGCGGTGCTCGAGCGGGTGGCGCGCGCCCTTCGCCTGTTCCACGGCGGGGCGCCGATTCCCGGCAGCTTCGACTCGTTCCGCATCGTCGAGGCCTACCGCGAGACGACGCTGGCACTGGGAGGGACGGTCCCGGACGAGTTCGCGTGGGCGCACGAACTCGCCGGTCGGATCGCGCACCGGCGCTCAGGCTACGAGGTCGTTCCCTGCCACAACGATCTCCTCAACGCGAACTTCATCGACGACGGCGAGCGCCTCTGCATCGTCGACTGGGAG
>JBOHBB010000132.1:0-10844 GCA_050698135.1 Gaiellaceae bacterium | reverse complement strand
CAGACGTACTGGTCGCGGTTCCCCGGTGTCTACTTCGCCGGCGACGGCGCGCGCATCGACGAGGACGGGGACTTCTGGCTCCTGGGACGAGTGGACGACGTCATGAACATCTCGGGCCATCGCATCTCGACGATCGAGGTCGAGTCGGCGCTCGTCGACCACCCGAGCGTCGCGGAGGCCGCCGTCTGCGGCCGCGCCGACCAGCTGACGGGCCAGGCGATCGTCGCCTTCGTGACCCTGAAGGGCGGGGAGGAGGGCTCGGTCGAGATGCTCGAGGTGCTCCGAGACCACGTCGCGACGAAGATCGGCCCGATCGCGAAGCCGGCGAACATCGTCTTCACGCCCGAGCTCCCGAAGACGCGCTCGGGGAAGATCATGCGGCGGCTGCTCAAGGACGTGGCCGAGGACCGCCCGCTCGGCGACACGACGACGCTCGCCGACCCGACGGTGGTCGCCGAGATAGCCTACCGCGCGGTCGCCCAGCCTGCCGAGGAGTAGCCGTCCGCTCGGTCCGTCAGCGCGCGAGGACGTCTTCGACGAACGAGAGGACGTCCGGCCCGGCCGGGTCGATTGCGTGGCCGCCGCCGACGCGGGCGCTGCGCGCGTGCGGCAGGGTGCGTGCCAGCGCCTCCGACCCTCGCTGGATCGGCTCCGGTGAGTCGTCCGCGGTCACGACGAGGGTCGGCATCCGGAGATCGGCGAGCCGTCCGACGTCCGACAGCCTCTCCCCGCCGCGGACCTCTGCGAGCAGCGCCGGGCCGTTCGCGGTGAAGACGTCGCGCCACACCTCCGGCAGCTCTTCCCACGCGCCGAACACCTCGCGGACCACCGTTTCTCCCACGCGCTCGATCCCGTGCTCGGCGACCCCCAGCTCGATGGTCGCGTGCAGCGACGCGAACCAGTCGTCGTACTCGGGGGAAAGGCCCATCACCCCTGCCTCGAGCAGTGCCAGCGCGCGGACAGATTCCGGGTAGCGGAGCGCCAGCTCGAGCGCAACCGTGCCGCCGTAGCTCCGACCGATCAGGATCGCCGGCTCGGCGTCGAGTGCGCGGAGGAGCTCCAGCGCGTCGTCGGCATGCTCGGGGACGCTCGTCTCGTCGTATGCCTCGGGCCGCTCGCTCCGGTTGCACCCGCGGCGGTCGTAGACGACCACGCGCCCGAGCCCGGCGAGCCTCTCTGCGGCGTCCTCCCAGAAGACTGCCGAGCTTCCGCCGCCGTGGATGCAGAGGATGGTGTCGCCCACCCCGTGCTCCTCGCAGTACAGCCGCACGCCGTTCACGGTCACGTCCGGCACGGACCCCGAGCGTAGACGCGCGCGGCGGACCGAGCAAGCGCGATCAGTCCGGGCGGTACGTTCCGAAGCTCCAGAGGTGCCCTCGGGGTCGCGGACCATGTACTCGCGTGAGCCGTAGTCCGTGTCGTTGATCGCCCGGACGACCTCCGCGCCCGCGGCGAGCGCACGCTCGTAGTGCGCGTCGATCCCGTCGTCCACGATCACGTACACGCCCTGGTTCACTGCGCCGAGCTCCCTCGGCGTCTTCAGGCCGAAGTCGCTCCGGCCTGCCGAGCCGAGCATGACCAGCCCGTCGCCGTAGCGAAGCTCCGCGCGCGCGATCCTCCCGTTCTCGCCCTCGTGCACCTCGCTTCGCTCGAACCCGAAGGCCTCCTCGACCCAGTCGACAGCCGCGCGAGCGTCGTCGTAGGTGAGGAAGGGAATCGTGTTCATGTCGCTCCTTACCGTCGTCGCTGCTCTCGACGAGCGTAGGAGCCGCGGACCGCCGCCGTCTTGTACGAATGTGACCCGCTGACCCCGCACGCCGCCGTCCGGGAGGAGGCGGCCGGCGAAGTCGCGCGGCGTCGTCCCGGCGAAGGCGCGGAAGTCCCGGTACAGGTGCGCCTGGTCGAAGCACCCGCACTCGAATGCCAGCTCCGCGAACGAGCGCCGCGGATCGAGCTCGAGAGCGCGGACCGCCCGGCCGAACGGGACGATGCGGGCGACCGTCTTCGGCCCAAGGCCGACGTGCTCGCGGAAGCCCGCGAGCAGGTGGCGCCGGCTCCGGCCGACCTTCGCCGCGAGGGCTCCCACCGGGACCGCGCCGCCCGTGTGCACGAGGGCGCGCCAGGCCCAGAGGATCTCGGGCGCGGGTCTCCCGGCGCCGGCCAGGCGCCGCAGGATCGCATCCTCGAGGAGCTCGAAGCGGCTCTCCCAGGTCGGCGCCGCCTCCAGTCTCCCGACGAGGTTCCCGTCGCGACCGAGGACGTCCTCGGCGTCGACGATCCGGTTCGAGAGCTCGTGCATCGGGACACCGAAGAAGAGGTGCGCTCCGATCGGCGTGAAGTCGACCTGGAGGCAGCTCGCCTCGCCCTCGGCGACGACGAACGTCGAGCGCTCCGCGAGGCCGGCGACGAAGCTGTCGCGCCGCTCGGAGATTCCCGTTGCGTCCGCCCGGTCCGACATCCGCCAGGGCGCGCCGAAGTGACGATCACCGGTGCTGCGAGCGTGGGCACCTGCTTCCGCAGAACCGGGCCGGGCGAGGCGGCCTCGTCGTAGCCCTCGTAGCGGTGCACGAGGCCGCGAAGTCGGCATCGGGCCGGCCGAGGACGAGCTCCCAGCGCCCGTGCTCCGACTCGTGTCGCCGCACCTCGAGGAGCGGTTCGTCCATCGACCCAGGCTAGCGCGGGACGAGAGCGGATTCGAACGCCGCGACTGCTCGGCCGACGTCCACCTCGCTCGTGCGCCAGTTCGACACCGACAGCCGGATCGCCGCGCGGCCGTCCCACGTCGTGCCGCTCATCCAGGCCTCGCCGCTCGCCTGCACGGCGGCGAGCATGCGGTTCGTCGTCTCGTCGTCCGGGAAGCGGAAGAGCACCTGGTTGAGCACGATGTCGTTGAGCACCTCGCAGCCGGGAAGAGTCGCGATCTCGTCGGCGAACTGCCGGGCGCGCGCGCAGCAGCGCTCGACGAGGTCCGCGACGCCGGAACGGCCCAGCGAACGGAGAGCGGCGTAGACAGCGAAGCCCCGCGCACGGCGCGAGAACTCGGGTGTCCAGTCGACCTCGTCGCGCGCAGCGTCCGGGTCCTGGACGAGGTACTCCGCCTGTGCGGTCATCGCCGCCCGGTGGGAGTCGGGATGAGCGACGAACGCGATCCCGCAGTCGTACGGCACGTTCAGCCACTTGTGGGCATCGGTGGTCCAGGAGTCCGCGCGCTCTGCGCCCGCGACGAGCGAGCGGAGAGAGGGCGACGCCGCAGCCCACAGCCCGAAGGCGCCGTCGACGTGGAGCCAGGCTCCGCTGGCGCGGGTCACGTCGGCGATCTCCGCGACCGGGTCGAAGGACCCGCTGTTCACCTCGCCGAGCTGCGCGCACACGATCGTCGGCTGCTCCTCCCCGGCGAGTGCTGCGCCGAGCGCGCCCGGGTCCATGCGCCCGTGTGCGTCGGCCGGGACTTCGACGATCGCCCGCGTGCCGATCCCGAGGAGCCGCAGCGCTCGATCGATCGTCACGTGGCGCTTCGCGCCCGCGACGACGCGGATCGGCGGAGCTCCGGCGAGCCCGTCGCGCTCGACGTCCCAGCCGGCCCCGGCCAGGACGCCGTGACGCGCGGCCGCGAGACAGGTCGCATGCGCCATCTGGCAGCCCGTGACGAGCGCGAACGACGCAGTGGCGGGGATCCGGAGGAGGTTCTTCAACCACTCCCCGACCACCTCCTCGACGACCGCCGCCGAGGGGCCGCACGCGTAGAGCCCGGCGTTCTGGTCCCAGGTCGCGGCGAGCCAGTCCGCTGCGAGCGCGGCGGGGACGGCGCCGCCGATGACGAAGCCGAAGTACCGGCCGCCCGGGATCGCCACGACGCCCGGCTCGGCCGCGTCCGCCAGAGCCTCGATAACGCCGACCGGGTCGCTCGGCTCGTCCGGGAGGTCCCCGCCGAGCGAGGCCCGCAGCTCCCCGACGGTCGCCGGCGGCCAGACGGGCCGGTCGTCGAGCGACTCGAGGAAGTCCGCGGCGATCTCGGCCGTCCGCCGCAGCAGCGCGCGCTCGTCGCCCATCGGGCGAGTCTATGCAAGGGGGCTCGACTCTTCCGCAGGTCGCGACCGTGCAGTTCCGCTCTCGAGCCTGCAGCGAACACGACCGCGGTTGAGGGTCGGTGGAGGTGCCCGTACGCTCCGAACGATGACGCCCGTTCTCGTCGTCGAGACCGAGGTCTACGCCGATCATTCGCAGTACTACGTCCTCGACCCGGTGAGCGGCGAGCACTCGGACTCGCTCTTCGACGGGTACGCGCTCGAGCGTCGGCTCGGCGTCTCACGGGGGATCGTCGCGATCTACACGGTCGGATACTGCGATGTGCCCGTGCGGATCGAGCTCTGGGGAGTCGAGCCTCCCGCCGATCCCGACGACTGGGATCACGTCGTCGAGGCCACGCTCGAGCTTGGCTCGGGCCAGCTCGCGCTCGCCAGCGTCGAGGGCCCTGCGGAGCTCGAGCCCCTCAGTGTGGAGCCCGGCACCTACCGACTGCGCTCGTCGACCTCGGGTATCGGCGGGGCAAACGAGACGGACGGCGGCGACCACTACCGGATCCAGCTCTGGCTTGCACGCGCTGCCGATCCGGTCGTGCTGCGCTGGTGGCCGCCCTGGAATCCAGCTGCCGCCGCTGCTCGTCCGACATCGGGTGGACGGGTGCTGCTCGGGGCCGGGGCGTACGAGGCTCGGGTCCGCATGACCTGGCTCGCCTCGCGCAGCGTCGCACATCTCTTCCGGGATGCCGACGGCGTCCTCTGGGAGCACTCGACGCTCCGCGACGCTGCCGGCACACCGCAGCTCGAAGAGCTGAGAGAGGAAGAGGCGGAGCGTCGCTACGGCCCGGCGGACGGGTGGGCGTCGGGATCCCTCCGCATGTCCAGCCTCGGCGACATGGTTCGCAACATCTCGCAGACGCTGCGGCATCAGCAGGGCTGGAGGCCGGAGCCGGACCCCACCGATCCGATGGTCGAGGACGGGCGACGAGTCTACGTCGGCAACACCGCTGCGAACCACGTCTCGGCGATGACTTGGGTTGGGTCCGTGGCAGGCGACAACCTGCACGTCGACGCGGAGGGCTCGTACTGGGAGCTTCCGGGACGAGCCGGCCATCGGGAGAAGCTGCGACTCGTCGAGCTCACGCGCGAGGAGGCCGAGGCGAAGTACGGCGAGCTCGGCTAGGCGACGAGCAGCTTCTCGAAGCGCTCGGCGTCGTCGAACGGCCCGACGACCGCCAGGTACAGGCGCTTCCCCTCGAAGAGGTCCCGCGCGACCCGTTGCACATCCTCGGCGGTGACTGCATCGAGCTCGCGGAGCACCTCGTCCGGCTCTTCGGTCTCGTTCTCGAGCACCTCGCGGCGGAGCCCGAACTGGATCATCGCCTGCGGGCTCTCGAGCCGGAGGACGAACCTGCCCTTGGCGTAGCCGCGCGCCTTTTCGAGCTCGTCGGCGGGAACCGCCTCGGCCGCGACCTTCCGCAGCTCGTCGACGATGGTCGCGATTGCCTCGTCGATGCGGCTCACGTCGACTCCGGCTCCCGTGTAGAACGTGCCTGCGTCCGTGTACGAGCTGTTGGCGGCGTGGACGTAGTACGCGAGGCCGCGCCGTTCGCGCACCTCGGTGAACAGGCGGGACGACATGCCGCCGCCGAGCACGACCGCGAGGAGTTGGAGCGCGTAGCGGTCGGGATGCCTGAGCTCGTACCCGCGCACGCCGAGGAGGAGGTGCGCCTGCTCGGACTGCTTGGTGTGCAGGGCCACCGGCGACCCGTCCGGCGGCAGGACGACATCGTCCCGCGTTCCCGTCTCGTGCGGCTCGATGTCGCCGAGGAGGTCCTCGAGCCGCCCGTCGAGCCCCTCGCCGATGCGCCCTCCGACCCCCACGACGATCCGTTCCGGCCAGTACCAGGTGTCGAGGTACGAGGTGAAGGTCTCCCGGGTCGTGCCCTCGATCGTCTCCCGCGTGCCGAGGATGTCCCAGCCGAGCGGCTGGTCACCGAAGAGCAGCCGATCGTAGACGGTTCCGACGTACCGCTGCGGCGTGTCGAGGTAGACGTTCATCTCCTCGAGGATCACGCCTTTCTCCTTGTCGATCTCCCCGGGGTCGAACTTCGAGTTGCGGAGCATGTCGACGAGGACGTCCAGGGCGATGTCCCGCGTCTCGGCGGCGCACTTGACGTAGTAGCCGGTGAGCTCCGTGCCGGTGAAGGCGTTGAACTCCCCGCCGATCGCGTCGATCTCGGTCGAGATCGTCCGGGCGGACGGTCGCCGCTCCGTGCCCTTGAAGAACATGTGCTCGACGAAGTGGGCGATCCCCTGCGAGACCGCAGTCTCGTAGCGCGATCCCGCGGCGAGCATGACGAAGCACGCGACGGAGCCCACCTGGGGCATCGGCGCGGTCAGGACGCGAATGCCGTTGCCGAGCCTCGTCTGTTCGAAGACGGACATCGGCGCGATGGTATAGACACTCGTCGTGCCCGGACAGTTGACCAGAGTGGCGATCGCCGCTCAGCCCGAGTGGCTCTCGCAGGTGCCAGAGCGAGTGGGCGACGCGCGTCTGCCCGCCGGAGCGCGCATCCTCTTCGCCGGGTGCGGGACCTCACACCACGCCGCGCTCGCGTGCGGCCCCGCGGCTCAGTCGCTCGAGCTCGTGCTCGGGAACGCGCCGGACGCGGACGTCCTCGTCGCGATCAGCCACGAGGGCGGCACTCGGCTCACGCTGGAGGCGGTCGAGGGCTTCCCGGGTGAGACGTGGCTCCTCACGGGTGCCGCGGACAGCCCGATCGCGCGGGCCGCCGACCACGTCGTCGTGGTGACACCCGAGCTGGAGCGGAGCTACTGCCACACGGCGAGCTACACGTGCGCGATCGCTGCGGGCCGCGCGCTCCAGGGCGAGGACGTGAGCGGCCTCGCCGCCGCGGTCGAGAGCGAGCTGGTCACCGACCCGCTGGGGGCCACCGCGCACGACCGCTTCCTCGTCGCCGCCGCGGGCGTGGACCTGGCGACGACACTCGAGGCGGTGCTCAAGCTCCGTGAAGGGGCCCACGTCGCCGCCGAGGCCCACCACGTCGAGCAGCTGCTCCACGGCCACCTCGCGGCGATCGACTCGACCGTCCGCTGCTTCGTGCTCGCAGGCGAGGCGCGCGGGGCCGAGCGGGCGGCCGACGCGATGCGCGCGCTCGCCGAGATCGGCGCCGAGGCGGCCCTGCTGCCGACGACGCACCCTGTCGTGGACATCGTCCGCTTCCAGCGCCTGGCCTGCGACCTCGCCGAGGCGCGCGGCATCGACCCGGACGTCATCCGCTGGGACGAGGAGCCCTGGGACCGGGCCCGCAGGTCGTACTCATGACCCCGAACGCCGCTCGGTCGGATGAGGCGCAAAGCCGGGCAAACGGCCGGTTCGAGGGAGGGGCAGGTCGGAAAGCGGCTCCGGCCACTCCTCCGCCGCCACGAACCTCTTTGACCAAGAGAAGATGGGAGGTTCGAGGTGTGGGATCCGTGCCCGGGGCACCTCGCGCCACTCCGTGTGGCCCGCTTGCTCTTCTCTTGTGCCGGTGCTCTGTGACCGCGTCGCAGCTACTCGCGATCGAACTGTGCGCGCAGCCCCTTCGCCGCCATGCGGACGGTCTGCTCGATCCGCTTCGCGCGCGTCTCCGGGCGCTTCGCGCTCACGACCCACCAGAGGATCCCCTTGCGCGAGGACGGGCTGAAGTTGTTCCAGTTCTCGCGGGCCGCGGCGTCCGCGTCGAGGGCCGCGGCGAGATCCGGCGGCTCCTCGAGTCGCTCCACCGCGTCGAGCGCGCTCCACGAGCCGTTCTCCTTCGCGAGTTCGATCGCGGCGACTCCAGTCGGTGCGAGCAGCCCCTCGCGCTCGAGTCGCGCCACACGTTCTTTGTTCGACGCCGACCATGTGCTCCGCGGCTTGCGCGGCGCGAAGAGCTGCAGGCTGCGCAGCTCGTCAAGCCGGTTCACCGTGCTGTCGATCCAGCCGAAGCAAAGCGCCTCCTCGACGGCCTCCTCGTAGCTCGGGCTCGTCCCGTCGCTCGTCTTCTTGTGGAAGACGAGCCAGATCGCGTCGCGCTGGTCGTGGCGCTCGGCCAGCCACGCTCGCCACGCAGCACGATCCGAGACCTCGACGATCTCGCGCCCGTCGATGTGTCGCTCCACGAGGGCTAGCGTACGCCGGGCGGTTCCCGGTGGGGAGCGTCAGCCAACGACGTTACGAGCGCGCATTGCGGGAGCAGCGTCGCGGCACTCTCGTTGTCAGACTCCGGTCACGCTGCCGTCCGAAAGCGTGATCGGAGGCGTCGCGCGTCACTACACGGAAGCGGCCTCACTCTCGCCGAGCAGCGCCTCCGTTTGCGCGAGCGCCGGGGTGTAGCCCATCGACGTGAAGAGCTCGCGCGCCTCGCGCAGGGGCCCTTCCGCTTCCGGATCGCCGAGCCTACGTAGGCAGCGGCCTTGGCCGAGCAGGGCGTACGCTCGCTCCGGCACGTTCCCGAACTCCTGCCACCGCGTTCCCGCGTCGGCATAAAGCCGGGCGGCGTCGGCGTGCTCGCCGGCCGCTTCGGCGAGCTGGGCGCGGCTGGTCGCGAGCACGTGCTCATCGAGTGGGGCGACTGGTTTGATGCCGGTGGCGAACCGCTGGGCAAGCGGGACGTCCTCGAGGGCGAGCACGACACGCAGCAGCGAAGGGAGCTGCGATGTGCCGATGACGTCAGCCTGCGTGGTGAGCTCGTCGAGCTCGCGCAGGCGCGCCCTGGCCTGCTCGGGTTGGCGCTGGGCGAGCAGAACCTGGGCCGCGTCCGCTAACGCAGGCGCGATCACTGATCGCAGGCCGATTTCGCGGGCGGCGGTGACGAGCTCGTCGGGGTCGGGAGCGTGGTCGGGGGTGCCGCATTCGGCGAGCAGCCGCAGCTGTAACCCTCGCCACGTGGTGAACGCTATGTCGCCTGCTGCTTGGATGCGGTCGGCGAGCGGCCCGATTCCGTCGAGAGCCTGCTGTGTCTGCCCAAGCTCGGCCAGGGCGTCCAGGCTGGCGGCGCGCGTGTTGGGCGCGAACTCAGCGGTGCCGCGCCGCGCGCAAAAGGCGAGGTTTTCCGTCAAGGCGTCGAGCGCGGCCTGTGGCCCCTCATAAGACAACAGGACGCCAGCGAGGTTGTGGTGGATGACGGCGGTTTCGCGGCCCAGGCCTTGCTCGAGTGCGAGGTGGAGCGCCAGACGCATGTCCTCGAGGCCGTCCGCTTCGCCCAGGTTAAGACGGGCGAGGCCGCGCCAGTGAAGCGCGAATGCCGGCTCGGGCAGGCTGAGCTCCGCGGCGAGCGCGAGTGCCCGCTCGGCCGCCACGAGCGCCTCCCGGTCGTGGCCAGTGAGCGCGCGGTTCCCGGCCAAGTAGGTGTAGGCGCCGACGAGCTCCAGCCCGGCGGGGTGCGCCTCGAGCAGCTCGACTGCCTCGGCGATCATCCCGTCGCTTTGTCGGTCGCCGAGACGGAAGAGCACGAGCGAGAGGCGGGTCAGGACGCGGCCGGCGGCGACAGGGTCGTTCCGGCCGCGATGGAGGACAAGGGCTTCCTCGAGGGCCTGCTTCGCCTCCTGCAGGCGGCCCTGCTGATGCACTGCCTGCGCCCAGTTCTCCAGCAACGAAGCGCGCTCGAAGTGGCCGGCTGGTGCTAGCTCGAGAGCGACCGCGAGTTGCCGCTGAGCCTGGTCGACGTCGAGCGACAGCGTCCGTTCGCCGGCCAGAGCCAGGTAGTGCAGCGCCTGTGCTTCCAGCTCCTCTGATTGCTCGCCGATCCCTGCGGCGCGGTTGAGCTCGAGCGCGGCCTGGTAGTGGTGGGCGAGCACGTCGGCCAGGTCTTCCGCCCGCTCGCCCGCCTTCCCCTCGATCCAGGCGGCGGCCGCCCGGTGGCGGGCGGCGCGGGCGGGGCGCGGGATCTGCCCGTAGCAGACGTCTCGCACGAGCACATGCCAGAAGCCGTACTCGTGTTCGCCCTCCATCGAGGAGGAGCGGGCGGGACGCACGAGGTCCTTCCGCGAGAGCTCGTGCAGCGCCTGCTCGATCTCTGCCAGGTCCCGCTCTCCCATTTCCGCGAGCGAGCCGGCCCAGAAGACCTTGCCCAGCACCGCCGCGTCCTGGAGCAGGCTCTTGCGGTCGGGGCTCAACGTGTCGAGGCGCGCGGCGATCAGCGCCTGCACGGAGTCCGGCACCTCCTCGACCGCCGCCGGCTCTCCTCGGTCCGTGAGCAGGCGCACGAACTCCTCGGCGTAAAGGGGATTTCCGCCCGCGCGCTCGAGCAGCTCCCGCTGCGTGTCGGCCGGCAGCACCGCCCGCTCGAGCAGCGCGGCGATGAGGCTGGCGGTCTCGCACTCGCTCAGAGGAGCGAGGTTGATGCTCTGCGCATTTCGCGCGTTCGCCCCGAAGCCCGGATGCCGCTCGTACAGCTCCGGGCGGGCGGTGCAGAGGAGAACCAGCGGCACTCCTTCCGCCCAGTCCGCGAGGTGCTCGAGGAAGCACAGGAGCGCCTCGTCCCCCCAGTGCAGGTCCTCGAAGACGAGCACCGTCACCCGCCCGTCCGCCCACGACTCGAGCACACGCCGCCAGGCGGCGAACGACTCCTCCAGCGCGGCAGGCTCGCCCCCCGCGCCGACGAGCGGAGCGAGACGGGCCTTGAGCCAGGCGAAGTCCGGGTCGGCGCCGGGCAGCGCCTGCTCGAGCTTGGCCTCCGCCTCCTCCTGCGAGTCGGACTCGAGGATCCCGCACTCCGCCTTGACGATCTCGCCGAGCGCCCAGAAGGCGATCCCGTCCCCGTAGGGAAGGCAGCGCCC
>JBOHBB010000131.1:0-2677 GCA_050698135.1 Gaiellaceae bacterium | reverse complement strand
CGAGCCCCGGCTGCGGACGGCTCCACATCGCGTATCCGAGCGGCCAGAGCGCGACGAGCGCGGCAACGCCGTGCACGTACAGCGCCTCCCCCATAGGCACGAACCACGCGGCCGCCATCGCCACGAGCGCCACCACGACGAGCCTGGTCGTGGCCGGGCCGAGGATGCGAGCGCCGGCGATGCCCTTCGCGAACCCCAGGGCCCCGAGCGCAAAGGCGATCGCCCCGATCGCGACGGTCGGGATCACCCACGGGACGAGCTCCTCCTGTGCCTCTCGGACGTCGCCGCCCGCTTCCGCGGCTGCGAGCGGGCCGAACTCCATCCCCGCCTGCACTGCGAACATCGTGCAGCCGAGCACGGCGAACGGGAGCGCGAGGCCGCTCCAGCGTTGGTCGCCCGCCTTTCGCAGGTAGCTCCGGATGGCGACGAACGCAACGGCGAGAAGCCCGTACCCGATGGCGACTGCAAGGTGCGCGAGCCCCCAGCGCGTGGTGTCGGCTTCGACCGCCGCGGCGAGCGCCTTGGCGTCGAAGACGCCCGAGAGATAGGGGTGGTAGAGCACTCCGGCCAGAACCACCACAGGAGCAATCACGACGATCGCGGCCCCGAGCCGTCCTCGCGTCATGCCTCAGGATGTACGAGATCGGCGCGCCGTGCCACCCAGCGGGCTCGCGGCGCAGGGACCGTTACCCGTGACTCGCGCTCAGGCGAGAGCGGCGTCGAGCGTGATCTCGGGCACGGCAGCGAGCGCCTTCGAGACCGGGCAACCCACCCTCGCTCCCTCGGCCGCCTCGAGGAACGCGGCCTCCTCGATCCCGGGCACCGTGCCGCGCACGCGGATCGCGCTCTTCGTGATCCCGGTGCCCGGCACGAACGTCACTGTCGCGGACGTCTCGAGCCGCTTCGGCGGCGAGCCCGCCTGTACGAGCGCGTGCGACAGCGCCATCGAGAAGCAGGAGGCGTGCGCGGCCGCGATCAGCTCCTCGGGGCTCGTGCGCCCTCCGGACTCCTCGGTGCGCGAGGCCCACGTGACGTCGAGCGGGCCGAACGCCCCGCTCCCGACACTCTCGATCATCCCGGCGCCGTCCGTCAACGAGCCGCTCCAAGTCACGGTTGCAGTGCGATCGGCCATCAGCTCTCTCTTTCGTCGAGTGTCGCCTCGATGGTGACGGTTGCGCTCGCCTTGATCAGCGCCGAGAAGGGGCAGCCGGCGTCGGCTTCCTCGGCGGCCTGCGCGAAGCCGGCGGCGTCGGCGCCCGGAACGACGCCGCGCGCCGAGATCTCCGACGCGACGATCCGGTGCCCGATCCCCTCGACCTCGTCCATGACGATCCGGCAGTGGACCCCGAGCCGCTCGGGCGGCGTCCCCGCCCGCGCGAGCTCGCCACCGAGCGAGGTGACGAAGCAGGACGCGTGCGCCGCGGCGAGCAGCTCCTCGGGGCTCGTCTTTCCCTCGGGGTCGCCGACGCGAGAGGCGATCGTCGTCGGCAGCGCGAAAGCCCCCGAGCTCGCCCCGGTGACGACGCCCGAGCCGCGTGCGGCGGTGCCCTCCCACGTGACGTCGGCCTCGCGGACGATGCGCGGCATCAGGCCATTACTTCGACGCGCGACTCGAGTCGGTGCTGCTCCGCGGTCTCGGCCTCCTCGCGCTCGACGACCCGCCGCAGTGCGAGGATCGAGACCTCGACCTGGTCGTCGGTCGGCTCGCGCGTCGTGAGCCGCTGCAGCCAGAGGCCCGGCGCGAGCAGCGCCATGAGGACGCGATTCGACTGGTGCATTCCTGCGTACCGGATCAGCTCGTAGGCGAGCCCCGCGATCACGGGCAGGAGCACGATCCGGCTCGCGATCAGCCAGTACCACTCCGGCCGGCCCACGAACGCGAAGACGAAGATCGCGATGACCATGACCCAGAGCAAAAACGCCGTTCCGCAACGCGGATGGATCAGACTGAACTTCTGCACATTGGTCGGCGTGAGCTCGGCGCCCGCCTCGAGGGCGTTGATCGTCTTGTGCTCCGCCCCGTGGTACTGGAACACGCGGCGCAGGTCCGGCAGCAGCGAGATGACGAGGATGTACGCGATGAAGACGGCGACGCGGATGAGGCCCTCAACGACGACGAACTGCCCGGTCGACTCGATCGGGAGCCAGCTCGTGAGGAGCGCTGGGCCGACCTTGAAAAGCATCAGCGCGAATCCGATCGCGATCGCGAACGAGAAGATGATCTGGCCCCGGCTGATCTGGGTCTGGATCTCCCCGTCCTCGTCCCGCTCCTGCGAGGCGACGTTCGCCGAGATGGCGAGGGCGCGGAACCCGATCGCGAGCGACTCGCCGAGCGCGATCACGCCGCGGATCACGGGCAGCCGCCAGAGCTTCCGGCGCTGCATCGGCGACTCGATCTCGCGGACGACCTCCGTGATGTCGCCCTCGGGTGTCCGCACGGCGACGGCCCAGCTCGAGGGGCTGCGCATCATGACGCCCTCGAGGACGGCCTGGCCGCCGTAGCTGATCTTCATCGCGCGGCTAGCCGCGGCGCGAGCCGCCAGCCGTCTCGAGCCGGCGCTGGAAGCGCTCCACCCGGCCGCCCGTGTCGACGAGCTTCTGCTTCCCCGTGTAGAAGGGATGGCAGGCCGCGCAGATCTCCACGTGCAGCTCGGGCTTCGTGGACCGGGTCCAGAAC
>JBOHBB010000130.1:0-3021 GCA_050698135.1 Gaiellaceae bacterium | reverse complement strand
CCCTACGAGTGGGTCACGTGGATTAAGGAGGAGCGCGACGCCGGCGCGTGGAAGGTGATCACCGAGGCGCGGGAAGGCGGAACCGCCGGCATCTTCCGCCCGAGCGGCGAGATGCGTACCGGGCTCGTCGACGAGATCGCGCACGAGGTCGACGTCGCCGACCTGATCTTCGAGGCGCCGACGAAGTCCGCGCAGGCCTGGTTCGTGCGGCAGTTCGGGCCGGAGGTGAACCTCGGCAACATCCCACCCGACGAGGTCATCCCGCTCGAGACGCTGCGCCTGGGACTGCGCGCCGACACGCTGAAGGAGGTCCTGCTTGGCGACCGCACCCCCGCTTCCTGAGCTGGATTTCGAAGCCATGCGCCCGGAGGAGCTCCTCCGCTGGGCCTACGACGAGTTCGGCATGGAGCTCTGCCTGACGTGCTCGTGGCAGAAGCAGTCGTCGGTGCTCGTGCACATGGTCTCGGAGCTCGGCCTCGACATTCCGATCATCGAGCTCGACACGCACCTCTTCTTCCGCGAGACCTACGAGACGCGCGACGCGCTGGTCGAGCGCTATGGGCTGAAGCTCCTCCCGCCCCCGCCGGTGATCACCGTCGCCGAGCAGCACAAGCGCGAGGGCCCGAACCTCTGGGAGCGCGATCCCGACCGCTGCTGCCACATCCGCAAGGTCGAGCCGCTGCTCGAAGCGCTGAAGCCCTACGGCGCCTGGATCTCCGGGATCCGGCGCGACCAGTCGCCCTCGCGCGCTCAGACGCCGAAGGTGCAGTGGTCGGAGCGCTACGGCGTCTGGAAGATCCATCCGCTGGCCGACTGGGACGAGCGCCTGGTGTGGGGCTACATACAGGTCAACGAGATTCCGTTCAACCCGCTGCACGAGGCCGGGTTCCGCTCGATCGGGTGCATGCCGTGCACCCGGCCGGTCGCCCCGGACGAGGAGGAGCGGGCGGGACGCTGGGCCGGCTCGGACAAGCTCGAGTGCGGCATCCACCTCGATACGCCAATCGTCGACGCAAAGGAGAACACTTGAGCAACGGGTTCACTCTCTGGTTCACGGGCCTCAGCGGCGCGGGCAAGACGACGATCGCGGAGATCGTCGGCCCCGAGCTCGAGCGCCGCGGCCACCTCGTCGACTACCTCGACGGTGACGTCGTCCGCACGCACCTCTCGAAGGGGCTCGGGTTCTCGAAGGAGGACCGCGACACGAACATCGAGCGGATCGGCTGGGTCGCTTCCCGGCTGACCCGCCACGGCGCGGCTGTGCTCGTCTCAGCGATCTCGCCCTACGAGGAGACCCGCCGCCACGCGCGGCAGATGGTGGAGGAGCACGGCTCGTTCGTAGAGGTGCACATCGCGACATCCGTCGAAGAGTGCGCGCGGCGTGACGTGAAAGGCCTCTATGAGAAGGCGTTCCGCGGCGAGATCAAGGAGTTCACCGGGGTCTCGGATCCCTACGAGGAGCCGTCGAACCCGGAGCTCCGGATCGACACGGAGGAGCATCCGCCGGAGGAGTCGGCCGCGATCGTGCTCGACAAGCTCGAGCGGCTCGGCCTGACGCCCGCCGAGGTGGCCGCGTGAGCCAGCTCTCGGTGCCAGGCACGCGGACAGGTCTAATCGCGCCGCACGGTGGAGAGCTCGTCGACCGCACCGGCGACCGACCCGAGGATCTGAGCGGGCTCGAGGTCGTCACGCTGACCTCTCGGGAGCTGTCCGACCTCGACATGCTCGCCTCGGGCGCGTTGAGCCCGCTCGAAGGGTTCATGGCCAAAGAGGACTACGAGCGCGTCGTCGAGGAGATGCGGCTCGCGAACGGGCTCGCATGGGCACTCCCGGTTTGCCTTGCTGTCGACGAGACGCCGCACGGCGACCGCGTCGCGCTCGCCGACGAGTCTGGCCGCGCGCTCGCCGTCCTCGGCGTAGAGGAGGTCTTCGACTACGACAAGGCGCGCGAGGCGGAGCAGTGCTTCCGCACGACCGACGAGGCGCATCCCGGCGTCGCGCGGCTCTACGCGCAAAAGCCGCTGTATCTCGCGGGCCGCGTCACCGTCTTCGAACGGGTCGAGCCGCCCTTCCCCGAGCTCGCCCGCGACCCGGCCGAGACCCGCGCCGAGTTCGCCGACCGCGGCTGGAAGCGGATCGTCGGCTTCCAGACGAGGAACCCGATCCACCGCGCGCACGAGTACCTGACGAAGACGGCGCTCGAGACCGTGGACGGCCTGCTGATCCACCCGCTCGTCGGCGACACGAAGTCGGACGACGTCCCGGCGGCCACGCGCGTCGAGTGCTACCGCGTCCTCCTCGACGGCTACTACCCCGCCGACCGCGTCGTGCTCTCGGCGTTCCCGGCGGCGATGCGGTACGCCGGCCCGCGGGAGGCGATCTGGCACGCGATCTGCCGGAAGAACTACGGCTGCTCCCATTTCATCGTCGGCCGTGACCACGCCGGCGTGGGGGACTACTACGGCTCGTACGACGCACAGCAGATCTTCGACGAGTTCGAGCCGCACGAGCTCGACATCGAGCCGATGTTCTTCGAGCACGCCGTCTTCTGCCGCGTCTGCGAGGCGATGGTCTCGCCGAAGACGTGCCCGCACGGCGGGGACGACCACGTCTTCCTGTCGGGGACGAAGGTCAGGGAGATGCTCGGCCGCGGCGAGCTCCCGCCGGTCCAGTTCTCACGTCCTGAGGTCGCCGAGGTTCTGATCCGCGCGTATGCGACTTGACAGCGCAGGAGCCTCCTGGATAGAAAAGGCTAATCGGTGAGATTAGTATTTCCAATCCAAGGAGGCCCCATGCGTTTTCTTATTCTGGCAGCTGTCGCACTGGCGCTCGTCGGCTGCGGCGGCACGTCGGAAGCCGGCTCGGACGGCTCGAAGTTGACGCTCGTCGCCTACTCGACCCCGCGGGAGGTCTACGCCGAGCTGACGAAGCGCTTCGCCAAGACCGACGCCGGCAAGGGCGTTGCGTTCGACGAGTCCTACGGCAGCTCCGGTGAGCAGAGCCGGGCGGTCGAGTCGGGGC
>JBOHBB010000129.1:0-8096 GCA_050698135.1 Gaiellaceae bacterium | reverse complement strand
GTCGCGTACCGCAGCGGCGCGGCGCCCCCGCGGATCGTCCACGCCGATCCTCCGCTCGCCGCGGCCTACCAGGAGGCGGCGCGGCTCGCGGGCGCGGAAGGGCTCCTCGCCCTGATCGCGCCGGCCTCGCTGCGCGGAGACCCGTCGCAGGCGCCTGCGCTCTTCGACGACTCCCGCGTCGCGGTGCTGACACCGCGCGAGGCGAAGGGCCTGGAGTTCGACCACGTGGTCGTCGTCGAGCCCGCGCTGATCGTCGAGGAGTCCGCGGGCGGGCAGGGGCTTCGCGAGCTGTATGTCGCGCTCACGCGGCCGACGACCACGCTCATCGTCGTCCACGCGCGCCCTCTCCCGCGGGAGCTCGGGATCGCCTAGCGCGCACGGCGACGATGAGTGCCATCCGCGGGCTCGTCATGAGCTCGGCGGCGACGAGGCGCGGGTGCTCGAGGAGGAACTCGCGGGCGGGATCGGGCTCCACACGACCCGGCGTGAGGTCGTCCTGGACGAGCATGCCGCCCGGCCCGAGCAGCTCGAGCGCCAGCGGGCCCACCTCGTCGGAGCGAGGAGCCGCCCGCGGTCACCTACGCGGCGAGCAGGCGCCGCAGGACGTACTGGAGGATCCCGCCGTGGCGGAGGTACTCGCGCTCGCGCGGGGTGTCGAGCCGAACCCGGGCGCGGAACTCCGTCCCGTCAGCGCGGACGGTCACCTCGTCGGCAGCGCCGTTCTCGACCCCTTCGATCGCGTACTCCTCGCGTCCGGTCAGGCCGAGCGTCTCGGCGTTCTCCCCGTCGAGGAACTGGAGCGGGAGGATGCCCATCATCAGCAGGTTCGACCGGTGGATGCGCTCGTAGCTCTCGGCGATCACCGCCCGGACGCCGAGGAGGTTCGGCCCCTTCGCCGCCCAGTCACGGGATGAGCCGGACCCATACTCCTTGCCCGCGAGCACGATGAGCGGCGTCCCCTCGGCACGGTACCGCTCGGCGGCGTCGAAGATGGTCATCTCCTCGCCCGAGGGCAGGTGCGCCGTCCACGTGCCCTCGGAGCCCGGGACGAGCAGGTTCCGGAGGCGCACGTTGGCGAAAGTGCCGCGCACCATGACCTCGTGGTTGCCGCGGCGGGAGCCGTACGAGTTGAACTCCTTCCGCTCGACGCCGTGCTCGACGAGGTAGCGGCCTGCCGGCGAGTCGGGCTTGATCGATCCGGCGGGCGAGATATGGTCGGTCGTCACCGAGTCGCCGATCCACACGAGGCAGCGAGCCCCGGCGACGTCCTCGACGACACCCGGCTCCCGCGGCATCCCGTCGAAGTACGGAGGGCGGCGAACGTACGTCGAGGCGGGATCCCATGCGAAGAGCTCGCCCTCGGGCACCGGAAGCCCGCGCCACGTCTCGTCGCCGGTGAAGACGTCGGCGTACGTCGCGCGGAACATCTCCTCGCCGATCGACCCGGCCACCGTCTCCCGCACCTCCTCCGGTGAGGGCCAGAGGTCCGAGAGGTAGACGTCCTCGCCGTCGGAGCCGACGCCGATCGGCTCGGTGACGAGATCGACGTCCATCCGGCCGACGAGGGCGTAGGCGACGACGAGCGGCGGCGAGGCGAGGTAGTTCGCCTTCACCTCGCCGTGGATGCGGGCCTCGAAGTTCCGGTTGCCGGAGAGGACCGCGCAGACGACCAGGTCGCCCTCGGCGACCGCGCGCGAGACCGGCTCCGGGAGCGGGCCCGAGTTCCCGATGCACGTCGTGCAGCCGTAACCCACCGTGTGGAAGCCGAGCTCCTCGAGGTACGGCGTGAGGCCCGCCTTGTCGTAGTACTCGGTGACGACCTTCGAGCCCGGCGCGAGGCTGGACTTCACCCATGGCTTGCGTGTGAGCCCGCGCTCGACGGCCTTCTTCGCGAGCAGGCCTGCCCCGACCATGACCGCGGGGTTCGACGTGTTCGTGCACGAGGTGATCGCCGCGATGACGACCGAACCGTGCAGGAGCTCGAACGTCTCGCCGCCGAGCTCGCAGGGGACTCCTGCCGCCCGGTCGACGACTGCGGAAGCCACGGCCGGAACGACGCCGTCGCCTGCGGGCTTGTGTGCGCCGGGCTCCATCGTCGACGGTGGGTCGCTTGCCGGGAAGGACTCGTCGACCCCGGCGTCCTGGGCGTTCCCGTACTCGACGCCGAAGGTGGGGAGCGCGTGGAGGAAGGCGTCCTTTGCCTCCCGCAGCGGGACGCGGTCCTGCGGCCTGCGCGGGCCGGCGAGGGAGGGCTCGACCGTGGAGAGGTCGAGCTCGACGACCTGCGAGTAGGTCGGCGGGTCCTCGGGGTCGTGCCAGAGCGCGTTCTCCTTGCAGTACGCCTCGACGAGGGCGACACGCTCCCCGGGGCGCCCGGTCAGGCGTAGGTATCGCAGCGTCTCCGCGTCGACGGGGAAGAAGCCGCATGTTGCGCCGTACTCGGGCGACATGTTCCCGATCGTCGCCCGGTCCGCGAGCGGGAGCCCTTCGAGCCCGTGGCCGTAGTACTCGACGAACTTTCCGACGACGCCCGTCTCCCGCAGGACCTGGGTCACCGTGAGGACGAGGTCGGTCGCAGTCGCGCCCTCGGGCAACGCGCCCATGAGCTTGAAGCCGACGACCTGTGGGACGAGCATCGAGATCGCCTCGCCGAGCATCGCGGCCTCGGCCTCGATGCCGCCGACGCCCCAGCCGAGGACGCCGAGCCCGTTGATCATCGTCGTGTGCGAGTCCGTGCCGACGAGCGTGTCCGGGAAAGCCACGCCGTTCCGCTCGTCCACGACCCGGGCGAGGAACTCGAGGTTGACCTGGTGCACGATCCCCGTGCTCGGCGGGACGACCCTGAAGTCGTCGAACGCGCCCTGCCCCCAGCGGAGGAACGCGTAGCGCTCGCGGTTTCGTTCGAACTCCAGCTCGGCGTTGCGCGTGATCGCGAGCCTCGTGGCGAATTCGTCCACCTGCACGGAGTGGTCGATGACGAGCTCGGCGGGGAGCTGCGGGTTGATCTTCCGCGGGTCGCCGCCGAGGTCGCGCATCGCGTCGCGCATCGCCGCCAGGTCGACGACCGCCGGGACCCCGGTGAAGTCCTGGAGCAGTACGCGGCCGGGCTTGAACGAGATCTCCTGCGAGGGGTCGGCGGCCGCCACCCAAGCCGCGACTGCCTCGACGTCCGCGGCGGTGACCGTCACGCCGTCCTCGTGGCGGAGGACGTTCTCGAGCAGGACCCGGAGCGTGTACGGGAGGCGGAAGACGTCGAAGCGCTCCTGCAGCGCGTCCACGCGGAACAGCTCGACGTCGTGATCCCCGACCGAGAGCCGGGACCTCGCGCCGAAGCTGTCCGGATGCGCCATCCCTTGCGATTCAAGCAGTTTCGGCCCCCCGAGCCGCTCGATCCCACGGTCCGTGAGCGTCGTGCGGCGCGGGTCGACGTGGCGAAGCACGGCTTGCGCATACGGGCGCCCGACCCGGAGCGCGTACGACGCGAAGCCCTCGTCCCGCACCGGCCTCAGGTCCTCCGTGTACGGATCGAGAACGTGCTGCCGCCCGACCTTGCGCGCGGAGTTGAAGAATGCGAGACCCATTCCCACCGAGACCTCGAGCAGGCTGCGCTTCTCCCGGTCCGCCTCGCGGACGAGGCCGGCGTACGCTGCCGAGAGCTCGGCGGGCGTGGGGAGCCCCCCGGCGTTCTCGCGCAGGTCCGAGAGCGACTGCCTGAGCGCCTCCACCTCGAGCGGCGGAATGTCGATGAGGCGTGCGGTCGTGCCGCTCGCACCCTCGAGCGCGGCCAGCAGGTCGTCGACGGACGCGAGCTGGGCGTCCTTCGCGACGACTCCGGCCTCCTTCAGCTCGGCGACGAGCGCGTCGAGGTAGACACGGGTGCCGTGGGTCACGTCCGCGGCCGCCGCGAGAAGCCAGAGCGGCGAGAAGCCGAAGGCGAAGATCGAGCCGAGCTCGACCGCGTTGCCCGCGCCCTTCCGGACGGCGAGCTTCCGCGGAGAGGGCTCGAACTCGTCGGCGATCTCCTGGCGCGGCCGCTCGACCCCGCCCACGAGCTCGACGGTGATGCGGAGGAGGTTCTTGGCGGTCGCCTCGTACAGCCGCGAGCGCCGGACGAGCCGCGGGAGGAGCAGCTCCGCCGTCTCGTGAATCGTGCCACCGGTCAGCGCGGCGAGCGCGCGGACGACGCGCTCGGGAAGCGAGACGAGGAACCGCGTCGGCCCCCGCACTGCTAGCTCTCGAAGGCGGCGTCGGCGGCCTTCGCGCCGACCGCGATGCCGCCGAAGAGCGCGAAGCCGTCGAGCGTGAGCGTGGGCGCAGCGGGGTCGTCCGCGTCGACGGCGCGGGTGTCGACGCCTCCGGCGAGCGCGTTCACGCTCGACTCGATGCGCCAGCCCGGTGGCACGCGGACGGCGATCCCGCCGAAGATGGCGTGCACCGTGAGCCGCGCGTCCGGGGCGAGCGCCGCCTCTCGCAGGTCGACCGCGATGCCGCCGAACCAGGCGAGCATCGAGCCGCCCCGGAAGGCCTGCGCGCGGCTCTTCAGGTCGATGCCGTCGAACGCCGCGACCAGCGCGAGCTCGTCGCTCTCCTCGTCGCCGCGCGACGGGACGGCCCGTTTCACCAGCGCGGCTGCCGCGGCCAGGCCGCCGATAGCGCCGAGAGAGGTCAGCCCGAGAGCCCGGACGATGCGCACGGGGACGAGCGTACCGGCCGATAGCATGACCGTGATGGAGGCGGAGGTCATCCGGGCGCTGCTCGCGGACGCGTTCCCCGACGCCGCGGAGCTCGAGGTCGAGGACCGGACCGGGGGTGGCGACCACTTCCAGGTCACCCTCGCCGACCCCGGATTCGACGGAGTTCCGCTCCTCGACCAGCACCGCCGCGTGAACGACGTCCTCGAGCCCATGCTCCGGGACGGCTCCATCCACGAGCTGCGCATCAAGACGAAAGGAACGGCATGAAGGAGCTTCGCGAGCAGATCGAGGACGTCATCAAGGACGAGCCGGTGGCGCTCTTCATGAAGGGCACGCCCCAGGCGATCATGTGCGGCAATTCGTACCGCGCGCTCACCGCCCTCCATGCAGCGGGTGCGCCCGTGACGACCGTGGACATCCTCCCCGACCCGCGCATCCGCCAGGAGCTCTCGGCGCTCTCCGGGTGGCCGACGATCCCGCAGGTGTTCGTCAAGGGCGAGCTGATCGGCGGCGCGGACATCACCGAGGAGCTCGTGGAGTCGGGCGAGCTCCAGCGGAAGCTCGACGAGGCCCTCGGCGCCGAGCGGGACCAGGCGATCAGGACGGTCGCGCTCGAGCTCGCCTGAACGAACGCCGCAGGACTTCCATTTCGCGCCGTCCCGAGTACGCTCCGAAACGATGGCGGGGGAGGTGCTCGACGTGCTGCGCGAGTGGTACGCGGCGCAGTGCAACGGTGATTGGGAGCAGGAGTACGGGGTCACGATCGGGACCCTGGAGGACTCCGGCTGGCAGCTGCGCGTCGATCTCGTGGGGACGGCGCTCGCCGGCGTGGAGCTCCAGCGCGACCTGACGGTGCGCGGCGACCAGGACTGGCTCGAGGTCTGGAGCGACGGCTTCACGTTCAACGCGAACGGCGGCGTCGTGAACCTGCGCGAGCTGCTCGCCGCGTTCGCCGGCTTCGCCGAGCGCTCCGGCGTTCCCGCCTAGGCCCTACCTACGGAAGTCCCAGGTGGCTCGAGCGGGCTCGCTCGACCTTCGGGAGCTGACACCATGGGCTCCGTGACGCCCACGGGCCTCTCCGCCGGTCACCGCGGCCCGTTCGAAGGGCACGTGACGGTCGACGGCGCTCGGCTCTACCTGCTCCCGGAGATGGACCGACTCGCCGACGCCTTCCGTCTCGTGTACTACGACCAGCGTGGGCGCGGGAGGTCCTCCGGAAACGTCGAGCCCGGCGAGGTCGGCATCGAGTCGGAGGTCGCGGACCTGGACGGCCTGCGGCGTCGCCTCGGATCGGAGTCCGTGGCGATCCTCGGCCACTCGTGGGGCGGGGTTCTGGCGATGGAGTACGCGGCGCGCCGTCCCGATCGCGTCTCGCATCTGATCCTCCTGAACACCGCGCCGGCGTCGGCCGAGGACGTCGCTGTCTTCCGGCAGCATCTCCTGCGCATACGGCCGGCCGGTGACGTCGAGCAGATGCAGGCGATCGCTTCGAGCGCCCGCTACGAGGCCGGGGATCTCGAGGCGGAGGCCGCCTACTACCGGCTCCACTATCGCGTCGCGCTCCGCGCGCCCGAGCAGGTCGAGCAGGTCGTCGGGCGGCTGCGCGCGCACTTCACCGAGGACGACGTGCTCAAGGCGCGAGCGATCGAGCAACGGCTGTACGACGACACCTGGGAAACGGCCGGTTACGACCTGGTCCCCAAGCTGCGGGCGCTCGACATGCCCGCGCTCGTAGGTGTGGTCGAAGTCGGGACCGCCGTGCAGCACGACGATCGGCGGACCCTCGCCGACGGCTCGGCAGACGACTTCGTTCCGGTGGCACTGGCGGCCCGTATCGCACGGGCGCTGCCGAACGGGGGCCTGTCCGTGCTCGAGGAGTGCGGTCATTTCGCGTACCTCGAGGCGCCCGACGCCCTCCACGAGCACGTCACCGCTCTGCTCGAGAGCCGCTAGGCGGCCGCGCCGATCCGGTCCGCGAGATCGCGCGAGATCGCGTGCGCACCGCTCTGCGTCCGGACGGTGACCGGACCGGCGAAGGGGGCCAGGGCGACGACCTCGACGTCCGACCCCGGGACGAGCCCGAGCTCGGCGAGGTAGCGGAGGAGGTCCGGGTCTCCGTCGGGGACGCGCGAGACCGAGCCTCGCTCTCCGGGCTCGAGCTCCGCGAGCGTGCGCTCTCCACCGGCAACGAGCCGCAGCTCGCGGTCGGGGATCGGATCTCCGTGCGGGTCGTGGGTCGGGAAGCCGAGCTCGGCGTCGATCTTCGCCTCGAGCTCCTCGGAGAGCGCGTGCTCCAGCCGGTCCGCCTCGGCGTGCACCTCGTCGAGCGACAGGCCGAGCCGGTCGGCGAGGTAGCGCTCGAGCAGACGGTGGTGTCGGAGCATCTCGAGGGCGCGCTGCCGCCCCTCGTCCGTCAGCACGACACCCCGGTACGGCGCGCGCTCGACGAGCGAGAGCTCCGCGAGGCGCTTCGCCATCGCGGTTGCAGAGGGCGCGCTCACGCCCATGCGGGCGGCGAGCGCAGATGTCGTCGCACGCTCGCCGGCGGTCTCGAGGGCGTAGATCGCCTTCAGGTAGTCCTGGGTGGCGGGGGTCAGCTCCGGTGTTGCAGGCATCTCTCTTTGAGACTACAGTATGATTCGGATTTAGTCATGGCTAAAAACCCGTCCCGTCTCACTCGCCGCCGGCTCCTCGCCGCCGCTGCGCCGCTTGCCGCGGCGCCGCTCGTCGGCAAGCTCGCGCTCGACGGATCGGCCGACGCGGCGGGGACGGGAGGCCACGACCACTCGTCGCACGCGTCGACGCGCGTGCCCACGAGCCATCTGGCCGGTGCGACGGGGCACGCGGCGATGATCGGCGACGAGGCCCCGGCCGTCGGCGGCCCGAACGACCTCGACGCGCTCCTCTACCCGCCGCCGGCGCTGCCCGCACGGCGGGGGCGGCTGCGCGCGTACACGCTCACCGCGATCGACACCGACGTGGAGATCGCTCGCGGCGTGTTCTTTCCCGCGTGGACGTACAACGGGACGATCCCGGGGCCGGTGATCCGTGCGACCGAGGGCGACATGCTTCGCGTCCGCTTCCTGAACCGCGGCTCCCACCCGCACACGATCCACTTCCACGGGATCCATCCCGCGAACATGGACGGCGTCTTCGAGGTCGTGGAGACGGGCGGCGAGCTCACGTACGAGTTCGAGGCGCGGCCCGCTGGACTCCATCTCTACCACTGCCACGCGACCCCGCTGAAGAAGCACATCCACAAGGGGCTCTACGGCTCGCTGATCATCGACCCGAAGGAGCCGCGACCGCCCGCGCAGGAGCTCGTGATGGTGATGAACGGCTTCGACACGGACGCCGACGGCGGGAACAACTTCTACACGGTCAACGGGCGCTCGTTCTACT
>JBOHBB010000128.1:0-13336 GCA_050698135.1 Gaiellaceae bacterium | reverse complement strand
ATCCTCGCGGGGTGGAGGCGCGCCACGTCGCCAACGTCTCGGAGCAGCTCGGAGACCCGCGCGACTGGGGGGAGCGGGGCGAGCGACTCGTGGACACGGGGCACGCGCACGCGGACGGCGATCCCGTGCGCATCCTCGTCCGCAAGCGCGGTCGGAGGTACGACCTTGACGATCGCGGCGAGGCGGTGGCCAAGGCACGCGCACTCGGCGCACCCACGGGGTGGCTCGAGAACCCCGAGCGGCTCGTCGCCGAGGAGGGCTTCAACGTCAACCGCCGCGGGGTCGTGTTCGTGAGCGCCGTCGAAGGACGGGACCTCGCCTCGCTCGCGCAGCGGCTCGGCGCGTGCGCGTACGTGGTGCACGCCGAGCTCGTCGGCTCCACGGTCAGCTGAGCGGCGCGCGGCCCGTCGTGCACGTCGCCGCCGCGATCATGCGGCGCGATGGAGGCGTCGTCCTCGTGCTGCAGGGGCCACCGGGTGGCGAGCGGTTCTGGGCGCTTCCGGGCGGCGTCGTCGACGAGGGCGAGCTCGTCCCGGAGGCGCTCGTCCGCGAGGTTCGCGAGGAGACCGGGCTCGAGATCGCGGGCTCCGGCCGCCTCGCGTTCGTGCGCCAGGTCGACGAGCGCCGGCCCGTGCCGCTGATCGAGAGCGGCGGGCCTGGAGTCGGCTACCTCGCAACGATCTGGGTCTTCGAGGTCGACGACTGGCGCGGCGAGCTCGCTCCGAGCGATCCCGACGGCGTCGTCTCCGAGGCGCGCCTCGTGCCGCGAGCCGAGGCGATCGAGCTCTTGCGGCGTACGCACTGGCTCGACCTCGTCGCCGACTACCTGGAAGGGCGGGTGAAACCCGGGACGCTCCGCTTCGAGCGCTGGAGCGACGGCGGCGAGGACGTCGTCTCCTGACTCGCGGCCTACTTCACCGAGCCGGCGAGAAGGCCCTCGACGAAGTAGCGCTGGAACGCGAAGAAGACGACGAGCGGGATGGCGAGCGAGATGAACGCCGCGGGCGCGATGAGCTCGATGTTGCCGCTGAACTGGCGCATCTGGGAGAAGATCGCGACGGTGATCGGCTGGGTGTCGCGCGCGAAGGTCAGCGCGACGAGGAGGTCGTTCCAGACCCACAGGAACTGGAAGATCGCGAGCGAGGCGATCGCCGGAAGCCCCAGCGGAAGGACGACGCGGAAGAAGATCCTGAACTCCGAGGCGCCGTCGATCCGCGCCGCCTCGAGCAGGTCACGCGGGATTCCGATGAAGAAGTTCCGCAACAGGAAGATCGCGAACGGCAGCCCGAAGGCGGTGTGGAAGAGTACGAGCCCGGGAATCGTGTCGAAGAGCCCGAGCGTGTTGTACAGCGAGAAGATCGGGATCAGCGCCATCTGGATCGGCACGACGAGGAGCGCGATGACGAGGAGGAACAACCAGTCGCGCCCTGGGAACTCGAGCCAGGCGAACGCGTAGGCGGCGAGCGAGGCGACGAAGATGGGGAGGAAGGTCGCGCCGAGGGCGATCCAGAGCGTCGTCCAGATGGCCGACGTAATCGCCTCGTTGTCGAAGATCGCCCGGTAGTTGTCCAGCGTCGTGACGCTCGGCTGCGAGAGGACCTCCCACCACCCCGCTGTCCCGATGATCGAGGGCGGGAGGAGCGACGTAAGGAAGAGGCCGAGCGTCGGAACGAGCCAGAGCAGCCCGATGAACGCGAGGACGAGGTACACGGGAGTACGACCGACGAAACGCACGATCTTCGTCGACGTCGGCTCGGCGATCACGACGGGCTTGCCGACCGTCGCCTCAGCCGACGCGGTGACGGTCGACACGGCTAGATCTCCCTCCGGAAGCGTCGGATGTTCAGCGCGAGGATCGGGATGACGAGCAGGAAGAGGAAGACGGCGATCGCCGCCCCGAGCCCGAAGTCGTTCACGCCTCCGAACGACGTTCGCCACATCGCGAGCGCGATGACGTTCGCGTCGTCCTCGACGGACCCCGGCGCGATGGCGATGACGATGTCGAAGACCTTGAGGACGTAGATCAGCATCGTCACGAACACGACCGACAGGACCGGGGCGAGCAGGGGGACGGTGACGCGCCGGAAGACCTGCCACTCCGTCGCACCGTCGGTCCGCGCTGCCTCGAGCAGATCGCGGGGGATCGCGGCGAGCCCGGCCGCGATGACGACCATCGAGAACCCTGCCCAGACCCAGATGTAGGCCATCATGATCGCCGGCGTGATCAGCTTCTGGCTGAGCCAGGAGACGCCCGCGTACGGCTCGGAGAACGTCTTCGCCCCGATCGCGGCGCGATAGGATCCGGCCTCGACGTCCTCGAACGCGAATGTCCCGTCGGGTTCCGTCGTTGTCTCGAGCGCCGCTCCGCCGCTCTCGCTGCTCAGCTCGATGGTGACCCCTGGGAGGCCGAGCTCTCCCTGCTCGAGCTCGCCCGGGGTACCGCCGCCCGGCTTGAAGTCCCTCCACACGACGCCCGTGATGCCACCGGCGAGCGCCTCCGGCACCACCGCCTGCACTGCGCCCGACGGGACGTCGGACTCGCGAATCGCGGTGAGGCCGAGCTGCGCGACGCTCCCTGACTCGAGAGGGGTCTGGAGCACGAGGCCGCGGTCCGGGCCGCCCTCGAGCTCGTCGGTCGACGGACGGGCGCCCGAGAGGACACCGGACGGTTGGACTGCGTCCTTCACCACCGCGATCGCCGCGTTGACCGTCCCCCGGGACGGGTCCTTCTCGTACATGAGCCGCCAGATGACCCCCGCCGCGAAGAGCGAGATGGCCATGGGCATGAAGACGACGACCTTGAACGCCACCGAGAAGCGGATCCGCTCGAGGAGTACCGCGAACAGGAGCCCGATCGCGGTCACGAAGAACGGCACGATGAGCAGCCAGAGGAAGTTGTTCTTGATCGCGGTGAGGAGCGTGTCGTCGGTGAACAGCGTGCGGTAGTTGTCGATCCCGATGAAGTCGTCACCGCTCCGGTCGTAGAAGCTCCGCTGGATCGTGCGGAGGGTCGGGTAGACGATCCAGACCGTGAGCAGCACGAGCGTCGGCGCCAGGAAGATGAGAACGACGCCGTAGCGCTGGAAGAAGCCGGGCCCCTCGTCTTCGGGCGGAAGCCCCGCGGTGGGGGCTTCCGCCGTCATTGCGGATTCGCTCACGCGCTGCCTCAGCTAGCTGCCGTACGCCTTCTTCGCGTCGGCTTCCATCTGCTGCGTGATGCTGTCGACGTTGCTCGGGTTCTGGACGAAGTCCGTGAACCCCTTCCAGAGCCCCTGGCCGGGAGTGCCGCCCAACGCGGCCGGCTGCAGGTCGGACATGTCGAAGCGGAACTCCTCCGCTTCGGTAAGCCCGGTCGCGGTGGCTCGGGTGATCTCGTCTTCGTAGGCGGATTCGTCGACGTTCTTGTTCGGAGACGTAAAGCCACCGCGGGCGACCCAGATCTCCGCCGCATCAGGGGTCGTGAGGTACTCGAGGAATGCGGTCGCAGCCTCGCTCGTCTTGAAGTTCACGAAGAGGTCGCCGCCGCCGACGACCGCCGGGGCGGAGCCTTCGATCGAGGGAAACGGGAACACGTTGTAGCCCGTCACCGGCTCGAGCGGGTTGTTCTTCACGACACCCGGTGCGAAATCACCGAGGATCAGCATCGCAGCCGCGGGGGATTCGCTGAAGATCTTCGCGGCGGAGGCGTCGAAGGTCGTCTCCAGCGCCCCCGACGTCCCGCCGGCCATGTTCGACGAGTCGCCGACGATGTCGGCCATGACGTTGAGGGCGTCCTTCACCGACTGGTCGGTCCAGGGGATCTCGTGCTTCGAGAGCTGGTCGTACATGTCGGCTCCGGCCGTCCGGAGGTAGATGTTCTCGAAGATGTCCGAGATCGGCCAGCCGGCGTCCACACCGACCGAGTAGGGAGTGATGCCCGCTGCCTTGAGCGTCGAGGCGACGTCGTTGAGGTCGTCCCACGTCTCGGGCGCCTCGACGCCGGCCTCGTCGAAGTCGGCGACGTTGTACCAGATGGTCGCCTTGTTCGAGCCTTTGAACATCACGCCGTACTGCGTCCCGTCGACCGCTCCGGCATCTGCGACCGCCTCGCCGAAGTTGTCGACGATCGCATCGCGGAGATCATCGATCGGCTGGATCGCGCCCTGCTCGGCGAACTGCGCCATGAGACCGGGCTGGGCGATCGCGGCGATGTCGGGTGGGTTCCCTCCCTGCACCGCGGTCGACAGCAGCGGGGCGAGGTTGTTGCCGCCCGAGGTGAACTTCACGGTCACGTTCGGGTACAGCTCGTTGAAGCCGGCGATCACCGCCTCGAAGGACTCCTGCTCGGGACCTGCCCACGTGCCCATGGTCGAGATGCTGCCGGTCACGTCCTCGCTGCCCTCGGCGCCGCTGCCGTCGTCGTCCCCGCCTCCGCAGCCCGCGGCGGCGAATGCCAGCACGCCGACGAGCGACGCCAAGGCGAGCCATCGCTTTCTCATCGTTGAGCTCCTTCCATGGGTTGGGTTCCGGTCTCCAGAGCACGTGCGGGCTCTTGCGCGTAGATCGCGTCGCCGGTGTCCGCGTCGAAGAGATGGACCGAGCCGGTGTCGACAGCAACGTTGACGACGTCGCCGTTGCGGACACGAGAGCGCGGCCCGAAGCGACCCACGAGTGTCGTCTTCGGCGACTCCGCTGCGACGGCGGGCACGCCACTCTCCTGCCCGACGTCTCGTGCGAGCTCGCGGATGTCCTCCGTGAGCGCGGGACGTGCCTCGACGTCGAAGTGCGCCACGATCTCCGAGCCCAGTGGCTCGCGCAAGACGACCACCCCCTTGAGCTGGCGGTCGGGAGGGACCTCCGGGGCGAGGGCGGCATCCTCGAGACTCTCGGGCCGGATGCCGAGCACGACGGGACGGCCGATGTACGACTCGAGCGCAGGGCGGTCCGCGACGACGCGCTCGCCGAGCGTGAGCTCGTGCCGGCCGACGAGTGCGACGAGCCGGCCGTTGCGCCGCTCGACCGTCGCTTCGATCATGTTCATCGCGGGCGAGCCGATGAAGCCGCCGACGAAGAGGTTCACCGGCCGCTCGTAGAGCTCCTGGGGCGGCGCGACCTGCTGGAGCGTGCCCTTGCGCATGACGGCGACGCGGTCGCCCATCGTCATCGCCTCGACCTGGTCGTGCGTGACGTAGATCGTCGTCACGCCGAGCTCGTTCTGGAGCTCGGCGATCTCCGCGCGCATGTGGACGCGGAGCTTCGCGTCGAGGTTGGAGAGCGGCTCGTCCATGAGGAACGCCTGCGGCTGCCGGACGATCGCGCGGCCCATCGCCACGCGCTGCCTCTGACCCCCGGAGAGCGCGCGCGGCTTGCGGTCGAGAAACGCGGTGAGGCCGAGCACGTCGGCCGCTTCGCGCACGCGACGATCCACCTCGTCCTTAGGCGTCTTGCGGAGGCGGAGGCCGAAGGCGATGTTCTCGTACACCGTCAGGTGCGGATAGAGCGCGTAGCTCTGGAAGACCATGGCGATGTCGCGATCGCGGGCGGGGACGCGATTCACGACCCGCTCTCCGATCCGGAGGACCCCCTCGCTGATGTCCTCGAGCCCGGCGACCATGCGGAGCGCCGTCGTCTTGCCGCAGCCGGACGGGCCGACGAGCACCATGAACTCGCCGTCGGGGATCTCGAGATCCATCTCCGAGACCGCCCGGGTCCCGTCGGCGTACACCTTGCCGACGTCCTCGAACGTCACGCCTCCCACGGAAGCCCCCGCGTCAAAGCACCGTTCACCATATACGACCACGTTTGGCGCCGAGTCGGCAGGGCGCTCGTGTGAGCGGGCGGGAACGCGGGCGTTGCGTAGGATCGCGGCGGTGCCGGCGCCCTCCCTCCTCGACCACTTCCTCGAGCTCTGCGCGATGCCGAGCCCCTCGGGGAGCGAGCGCGCGGTCGCCGACCGCGTGGGGGCGTACCTCTCGGCGATCGGTCTCGAATGGGACGAGGACGACACGGCGGCGGAGCTCGAGGGGGACGCGGGGAGCATCTACTGTCGGGTCCCGGCGACGAACGGCGGTGGGACCGCGATCTTCCTCTGTGCCCACACCGACACGGTGCCGCCGGAGGGCCCGATCGAGCCCGTCGTCGACGACGGAGTGGTGCGGAACGCGGCGGGCACGATTCTCGGCTCCGACAACAAGGCCGCGGTCGTCGTGATGCTCGAGGCCGTGAGGAGGATCCTCGACGAGCGGCGGCCGCACGCAGGCATCGAGCTCGTCTTCACCCCGCAGGAGGAGGTGTCGCTGCGCGGGGCGGCGGCGTTCGACAGCACGAGGCTCCAGGCGGGGACGGGCTTCGTCTACGACCAGGGCGCCGCGATCGGCGAGATCGTGCTCGGCTCGCCCCACGGGCGCATCCTCGACTTCCGCCTCCATGGGCGGGCCGCCCACGCGGGCATGGCGCCCGAGGAGGGGCGCTCGGCGGTGGCGGCCGCGGCGCGCGCGATCGCCGACTTCCGGCTCGGGAGGATCGACGAGGAGACGAGCGCGAACGTCGGCGTCGTCACCGGCGGCACGGCACGGAACGTCGTGCCCGAGTGGTGCTCCTTCCAGGCCGAGGTCCGCTCGCAGGACGAGGGGAAGGCGGCGGAGCTCGTGCGGGAGATGCTCGAGACGGCCGCGTTCGCGGCGAGCCTCGCGGACTGCGAGGTCGAGAGCGAGGTGCGGCCGAGCTTTCCCGGCTACCGGTTCCGGGAGAGCGACCCGGTCGTGCGCCTGGCGGCCGCCGCGCTCGCCTCGTGCGGTTTCGAGCCCAGCTACGCGCTCTCCGGGGGCGGGGCGGACGCGAACGTCTTCAACGCCCGCGGGCTCTCGTGCCTCAACCTCGCGAACGGGATGATGGAGATCCACACGCCGGACGAGCACATCGCCGTGGACGACCTCGAGGCGATGGTCGAGGTCACGCTGGCCCTCGTCGAGGCGGCTAGGAAAGCCTGATCGAGCCGTCCTCGGCCAGCGTCCAGCCCGGGTTGTGCGCGACCTCCCACGGGTGGCCGTCCGGGTCGACGAAGATGCCCGAGTAGCCGCCCCAGTCGGTCTCCGCGCCCGGGCGGCCGATTGTCGCGCCCGCGGCCGCGGCCTCGGCGAGCACGGCGTCGACCTCGCCGGCCGAGCGGACGTTGTGGGCGAGCGTGATCCCGCCCCAGCCCCCCGGGTCCTGGACGACGCTGTCCTCGGCGAGCTGCGCACGATCCCAGAGCGCGACGATGAGGCCGCCGGCCTGGAAGAAGACGACGTCCGCGTCCGGCTCGGCCCCTGTCGTCCAGCCGAGCGCATCGTAGAACGCGCGCGCGTGGCCGAGATCGGAGACCCCGAGCGTGACGAGGCTGACGCGCTGCTCCATCACGCCAGTGTGACGCACCGGCCTCGGTAGCTTGGCGCGCGATGAAGGAGCGCAGGCTGGGGCCGGTCGTGGGGCTCGGGACGTACGCGACCTTCGATCGCGACGCTGGGCAGGCAACGAAGGTCGTCGCGGCGGCGCTCGACGCCGGGATCTCGCTCTTCGACTCGTCGCCGATGTACGGCGGGGCCGAGGCGTCCCTCGGCAAGGCGCTCGCGGGACGGCGCGGCGACACCGTGGTCGCCACGAAGATCTGGGCACGAGATGTGGACGAAGGCCGGAGGCAGTACGACGTGCAGCGGCGGCACTTCGGGCGGGTGGAGATCGACCAGGTGCACAACCTGGTCGCCTGGCGCGAGCACCTGGCGTGGCTCGAGGAGGAGAAGGCCGGCGGGCGCATCGACCGCCTCGGGGTCACGCACTACGCCGCGAGCGCGTTCGCCGAGCTCGAGGACGCAGTCGGGACCGAGCGCTTCGACACGGTCCAGGTCCCGCTGAGCCCGCTCGAGCGCGAGGCCGAGCGCCGGATCCTGCCGCTCGCCGCCGAGCTCGGTGTCGCTGTAATCGTCATGCGGCCCCTCGGAGGGACCGGAGCGCCGCTTCTCCGCCGCGATCCGGGCGCCGATCGCCTCGCGGCGCTCCGGCCGTTCGGCGTCGAGACGTGGGTGCAAGCCCTCCTCGCATGGTCGCTCTCCGACCCGCGCGTCGACGTCGTCATCCCGGCGACGGCGAGCCCGGAACACGTCCGCGAGAACGCCGCAGCCGGCGTCGGGCCGCGGCTCGGCGCCGAGGAGCGCGAGTACGTCGCTCAGCTGGCGACGCGCTGACGTCTCCTCAGCTGATCTCGGCGACGAGCTCGAGCGTGGCGATCTCACCCGCCTCGAGCACGCGCCAGATCGCGGCCATCGAATCCTGGTAGGCAGGCGAGCTCCGCGCCGCCTCGATCTGCTCGGGATTCCGCCAGCCCTCGGCCAGGCTCACGAACCGGCGCGGGTCCTCGCGGTCGCGCAGGAGCATGAACTTCACGTCCGGGTACTCGAGCGAGCTGCCGTTCGCGGCCTCCTGCCAACGTCGCTCGAACTCCTCCTCCCGACCTCTCTTCACGGTCCACACGCCAGAGGTGTACACGGGCTCCTCCTCTCGGGATGTGACCGCATCCATACCACTCTCGGCGAGCCGATACAGTCCTCGCCGCCATGCGGATCGGGGTTGCGAAGGAGATCAAGCCGCAGGAATCCCGCGTCGCCCTCACCCCGGCGGGGGCGCGCGAGCTCCTGCAGCGCGGTCACCACGTGGTCGTCGAGACCGGGGCAGGCGTCGGCAGCGCATTCCCCGACGACGCGTACGAGCGGGCCGGCGCAGCGATCGGCTCGGTCGACGACGTCTGGGAGAAGTCCGACCTCCTGCTCAAGGTGAAGGAGCCGATCGCGCCCGAGTACGCGCGGCTGCGTCCCGGGCTCACGCTCTTCACGTACCTGCACATCGCCGCCGACGAGCCGCTCACGCGCGCACTCGTCGACTCCGGGATCACCGCGATCGCGTACGAGACGGTCGAGACCGACCGCGGCGCGCTCCCGCTGCTCGCACCGATGAGCGAGATCGCGGGCCGGCTCGCGCCGCAGGCGGGAGCGCACTACCTGGAGAAGCCGAAGGGCGGGCGCGGGATCCTCCTCGGCGGCGTCGCGGGCGTCGCTCCCGGCAAGGTCGTCGTGATCGGCGGCGGGATCGTCGGCTACAACGCCGCGGTCATCGCGATCGGCATGGGCGCGCAGGTCACGATCCTCGAGCGCTCCGTCGACCGCATGCGCTACCTCGAACAGATCCTGAGCGGGCGCGTCACCCTCCTCATGTCGTCGAGCCTCCAGGTCGAGGAGTCGCTGAAGGACGCCGACCTCGTCATCGGCGCGGTGCTGATTCCCGGCGCGCTTGCGCCGAAAGTCGTGACCCGCGAGATGCTCGGCGCGATGAAGGAGGCGTCCGTGCTCGTCGACGTCGCGATCGACCAGGGCGGCTGCGCCGAGACCTCGCGCCCGACGACGCACGACGACCCGGTGTACGCCGTCGACGGCGTCGTCCACTACTGCGTCGCGAACATGCCCGGCGCGGTTCCGATCACGTCCACGAGGGCGCTGACGAACGTCACGCTGCCGTACGTCGAGGAGGTCGCGGAGTACGGCGTGCTCGACGCGATCAGGAGCGACCCCGAGCTCGCCGCCGGCGTCAACGTCATGGGCGGGAGGATCACGTACGAGGCCGTCGCCGAGGCGCACGGCCTCGAGTACACGCCGCTCGACGACGCGCTCGCCGCCGGCGTCGCCTGACTAGGCGGTCCCGCGCTTGGCCTTGCGGAAGAGGCGGCCCGCGGCGCTGCCGTCGTCGGACGGCGTGTCGGACTTGTCCGGCTTCTTCGGCGTCCGCTCGGTCGGGAAGATCCTGATGACCGCGTACGTGATGAGCGCGGCCAGGCCGACGATGCCGACGATGTAGGCGGCGAGGAGGAGTAGGCCGAGGAACTCGTCCAAAGCCGCCGTAGAATAGCGCCGTGCCTGACCCTCGAGTCACGTACGCTCGGACGGCGGACAGCTAGTGCCGCGAGCATGCGTGATCGTCCTCGACGCCGTCGGGGCCGGGGAGTTGCCGGATGCGGCCGAGTACGGGGACGAGGGGTCCAACACACTCGGCAACGTCGCGACGGCGGTCGGTGGGCTCGACCTGCCGAACCTCGAGGCGCTCGGCCTCGGGAACGTCATGCCGCTCGAGGGCTGCCCGCCGCAGCCGGGCGCGCCGGGCGTCGCGGGACGGCTCCTGGAGCGCTCGAAGGGCAAGGACACGACCACCGGGCACTGGGAGCTCATGGGCATCGTCACCCCGACCGCTTTCCCGACGTACCCGCACGGCTTCCCCGACGACGTCATCGACCCGTTCATGAACCAGACGGGCCGCGGAGTCCTCGGCAACAAGCCCGCCTCGGGGACCGAGATCATCCAGGAGCTCGGCGAGGAGCACCAGAAGACCGGGAAGTGGATCGTCTACACCTCGGCAGACTCGGTCTTCCAGATCGCTGCCCACGAGGAGACGATCCCGCTCGAGGAGCTGTACGCGGGCTGCCGCGTCGCCCGCGAGATCCTCACCGGCCGCCACGCGGTCGGCCGCGTCATCGCGCGGCCGTTCGTCGGCGAGCCCGGGCACTACGAGCGGACACCGAACCGCCACGACTTCTCGCTCGAGCCGCCCCGGCCCAACTACCTGTCCACGATCCGCGAAGGCGGAGGCACGGTGCACGGCGTCGGGAAGATCGGCGACATCTTCGCGAACCAGGACGTCGACGAGTCGCACCCGACGAAGTCGAACGTCGAGGGCATCAACACGACGGTCCAGCTCCTCGCGTCGATCGACGCAGGACTCATCTTCGTGAACCTCGTCGAGACGGACATGCTCTGGGGCCACCGCAACGACCCCGTGAACTTCCACCGCTGCCTGCAGGACTTCGATCGGCGGCTGCCCGACATCCTCGAGGCGCTCCGGCCCGGCGACCTGCTGGTCCTGAGCTCGGACCACGGCTGCGACCCGACGACGCCGTCGACGGACCACTCGCGCGAGCACGCGCTCCTGCTCGCCTACGCGGCGGGGCGGAATGCCTCCGGCCGCGTCCACGAGGAGGGCGAGTTCGCGGACGTCGGCGCGACCGTGAACGCGTGGCTCGGCGGCAAGTCGTCCGGACGGAAGCTTCCCGGCCGCGTCATCGAGCTGTGAGCCTCAACGACCCAGACCTCGTTCGCGAGGAGTACGCGAGCGAGCGCGGCCTCGAGGCGCGACGCTCGCTGTACGACAACCGAGTCGGCCCCGATCCGCGCGACACGATGTGGGAGAAGATCGAGTCGGCTGCCCCGAGCCGCGTGCTCGAGGTCGGGCCAGGGCCAGGCGAGCTGAGCGAACGTATCCAGCGTGAGCTCGGAGCGGAAGTGATTGCCGTCGACGTCTCCGAGAGAATGGTCGAGCTCGCCCGCGCCCGAGGGGTGGACGCGCGCGTCGCCGACGCGCAGAAGCTGCCGTTCGCCGACGAGGAGTTCGATCTCATCGTCGCGGCTTGGGTGCTCTTCCACCTGCCGGACCTCGACCGCGGACTGGCCGAGATCGCGCGTGTTCTCCGGGTCGGCGGCCGGTTCGTCGCCGTGACGAATAGCGAGCATCATCTCGGCGAGGCTCGAGTGCACGCCGCTTTCAGCATGGTCGGCCAGATGGTGTTCTCCCGCGAAAACGGCGAGCAAGCCTTGCGTCGCCACTTCGAGCGAGTCGAGCGGATCGACATCGACGGGTCGCTGACGTTCCCCGATACGGAGTCGGTTCGCACGTATCTGAGGTCTCTGGTCACGGGAAAGCACGCTGCCGACAAGGTGACGGAGCTGGCCGAGCCGGTGTGCGCGACGACGCGGAACACCATTTTCGTCGCGGAGAAAGGCGCGTGACGATCCGCGTTCCAGAGCTGATCGAGCGCAAGCGAAACGGCGGGGAGCTGTCTGACGAGGAGCTCTCGGAGCTCGTCCTCGGCTTCACGCGCGGAGACATCCCCGACTACCAGATGGCCGCCTGGTGCATGGCCGTGTACTTCCGCGGGCTGACCGGCCGCGAGACCTACGCGCTCACGGACACGATGATCCGCTCCGGCCAGGTGCTCGACCTCGGGGTCGCGCTCGGGCGGCGCGTCGTCGACAAGCACTCGACGGGAGGCGTGGGGGACAAGACCTCGCTCGTAGTCGGCCCGATCGTGGCCGCCTGCGGCGTCCCCTGCGGGAAGATGTCGGGCCGCGGTCTCGGCCACACGGGCGGGACGCTCGACAAGCTCGAGTCGATCCCCGGCTACCGCGTCGAGCTCACGACCGAGGAGTTCATCGCGCAGGTGCGGGAGATCGGCCTCGCGATCGTGGGGCAGTCCGCCGACCTCGTCCCCGCGGACAAGAAGCTCTACGCCCTGCGGGACGTCACTGGGACCGTCGACATCGTCCCGCTCATCGCCTCGTCGATCATGTCGAAGAAGATCGCAGGTGGCGCTGATGCCATCGTGCTCGACGTGAAGGTAGGGGACGGCGCGTTCATGAAGACGCTCGAGGACGCGCGCATCCTCGCGGAGCAGATGGCCGACCTGGGCCGACGTGCCGAGCGCGAGGTCGTGTGCCTCCTCACGGACATGGATCAGCCGCTCGGCCATGCGGTCGGCCACGCGCTCGAGGTCCGGGAGGCGGTCGCGACCATCCAGGGGCAGGGGCCCGAGGACTTCACGGAGCTCGTGCTCGACGCCTGCGCGTGGCTGCTCGCCCTGTCCGACCTCGGCGTCGACGTCGAGGAAGGAAGGCGCCGCGCAGAGCAGGCCCAGGCGGACGGCTCGGCGCTGCAGGCGTACGAGCGCTGGATTCGCGCCCAGGGAGGCGATCCCGACCTCGCCCGGCTCCCGGTGGCCCCCGTCGTGAAGGAGGTCAGCGCGACCCATGACGGGATCGTGACGCGCCTCCGCGCACGGGCTGTCGGCAACGCCGCGCTCGAGTTCGGCGGCGGCCGGCGGATGAAGGACGACGTGATCCACCACGACGTCGGCGTCGTCTGTCGCGTGAAGCGGGGCGAGGAGGTCACGCGAGGGCAGGTGCTCGCCGAGGTCCACGCGCGGGACGAGGAGAGCGCGGGCACGGGCGTCGTGGCCGTCCTCGACGCGTACGAGATCGGGGACGAGGCCCCGCGCGCGCGCGGCATCCTCCTCGATGTCATCGGGTGAGGGGCGTTGCGCCACGGCCTCGGGCTCGCCGTCTTCCCACGTCCTGCGGTGACACGTGGGGTCACACGGGCAACGCGCAGGGCACCGCCACCGTCGCCTGGAACGGAAGGACGCGTCGCCAGGTGGTCCTCGTCGTCAACACGTATCCGGTCTCGCCGGAGCTCGAGGCGGCCGTGCGCGACCTGCAGGTCGCCGCGTTCT
>JBOHBB010000127.1:0-8578 GCA_050698135.1 Gaiellaceae bacterium | reverse complement strand
GTGCTGCGCCGAGGCTGAGAGCCTCGGCGCCCGACGAGCAGTCCGGCTCAAGGTCTCCGGAGCGTTCCACAGCCCGCTCGTCGCCCGGGCTGCCGACCGGCTGCGCCCGGCGCTCGACCGCGTCCGGTTCGCAGAGCCGCTGTCGCCGTTCATGTCGACCGTGACGGCGAAGGTGGAGCCGGCGCAGAAGCTCGCGGCGCTCCTCGTGGATCAGCTGACCGCGCCGGTGCGGTTCACGCAGGCTGCGACCGAGCTCATCCGGAGTGGCGCGACGACGTTCGTCGAGGTCGGTCCCGGCAACGTCCTGTCCGGGCTCGTGAAGCGAATCGACCGCGGCGTCAAGACGATCTCGGTGAACGGGATCGAGAGCCTCGAGCGCGCGCAGGAAGCGCTCGCGAGGTGACCACCGCCGCGTTCTGCTCCCTCGAGGGGAAGAACGCGCTCGTCACGGGCGCCTCCCGCGGGATCGGCCGGGCGATCGCGGTCGAGCTCGCGCGTGCCGGCGCCGCGGTCGTCCTCTCGTATCGGACGGGAGCGGAGGACGCGACGACGCTGGCCGACGAGATCGGCGGCCGCGCGGTTCAGGCCGACGTCTCCGACGCGGGCTCGGCGCAGGCTCTCGTCGAAGCTGCCGGCGACCTCGACGTGCTCGTCAACAACGCCGGAGTGACGCGTGACGGGCTGCTCGTGCGCATGTCGGACGAGGACTGGCAGACGGTGATCGACACGAACCTCGCGTCCTGCTTCTACACCTGCCGGGCGGCGGTCCGGGGGATGATGAAGCGGCGCTCGGGGTCGATCGTCAACATCTCTTCGATCGTCGGGCTCCACGGGAACTGGGGCCAGACCAACTACGCGGCCTCGAAGGCCGGGATCATCGGATTCACGAAGGCGCTCGCCCGGGAGCTCGGGAGCCGCAACGTCCGCGCGAACGTCGTCGTGCCCGGGTACGTGAAGAGCCAGCTCACGGACGTGCTCCCGGAAGACGCCACGGCGGCGATGCTGGAGAACACCCCGCTCGGCCGGCTCGGCGACCCCGAGGACGTGGCCGGGGCGGTACGGTTCCTCTCCTCCGACGACGCGGCGTTCGTGACGGGCGCGGTCGTCCTCGTCGACGGCGGGCTGGGGATGTGACGGACATGAGCGAAGCGACACGAAACGGCAGGCGGCGGGTGGTCGTCAGCGGCATCGGCATGGTCACGCCGCTGGGCAACGACCCCGAGGCGACCTGGGACAACCTCCTTGCCGGGGAGTCCGGCGCCGCCGCGATCTCGCACTTCGACGCGAGCGAGTACCCGGTGCGCTTCGCCTGCGAGCTGAAGGACTTCGACCCGACGACGTGGATCGAGCGCAAGCAGGCTCGGAGGATGGACCGCTTCTCGCAGATGGCGCTCTCCGCGGCCCGCATGGCCGAGGCCGACAGCGGCGTGTCGGTCGCGGCCGACCCGGACCGGGTCGGCGCCGCGATCGCCACCGGGATCGGCGGTCTCGGCGCGTTCGAGGACTGCTTCGAGCTGCTGCTCGACCGCGGGCCCGATCGTGTCGGGCCGTTCGCGATCGTCCAGATCATCCCGAACATGGCCGCGGCGTGGGTCTCGATGGAGCTCGGGACGCGCGGCCCGCTCGCAACGGAGACGACGGCGTGCGCTGCGTCGAACATGGCTATCGGAGACGGTCTGGATGCGATCCGCCTCGGACGCGCGGACGTCATGTTCTGCGGCGGCACCGAGGCTCCCGTGACACGCGTCGGCATCGCCGGCTTCAGCGCGATGCGTGCGCTGTCACAGCGGAACGACGACCCGAGGGGTGCGTCGCGACCGTTCGACGCCGATCGCGACGGCTTCGTCATGGGCGAGGCCGGCGCCGTGCTCGTGCTCGAGGAGCTCGAGCACGCGCGCGAACGCGGGGCGAAGATCTACGCCGAGGTGCTCGGCTACGGCGTCTCCTCGGACGCCGCCCACGTGACCGAGCCCGATCCGTCGGGCGCCAACCCCGCGCGCGCGATGAAGATGGCGTTCGCCGACGCGGGCATCTCGCCCGACGAAGTCGGCTACGTCAACGCTCACGGCACGTCGACACCGCTCGGAGACCCCGCCGAGACGCGCGTCCTCAAGCTCGCGCTCGGGGAGGAGAAGGCGTACTCGACGCCCGTATCGTCGACGAAGGGCGCGACGGGGCACTGCCTCGGCGCCGCCGGCGCGGTGGAGGCGATCTTCACGATCCTGGCCCTCCAGCGAGGAGTGCTCCCACCGACGATCAACTACGAGACTGCGGACCCGGACTGTGACCTCGACTACATCCCGAACGAGCCGCGACCGCAGCAGGTGGAGATCGGCGTCTCGAACTCGTTCGGCTTCGGCGGCCACAACGCGTGCGTCGTGGTCCGCCGCTGGAACGGCGACAGCGCGTAGGTCTCGCTCGGCCGGGCGACGCCTGCAGGTCGCTACGCGACGTGCGGGGAGCGGCGCTCGAGGAGGACGGTGTCCCGCCACGCGCCGTCCCGCTGCGCGATCCGCTCCCGACGGCCGACGACCCGGAAGCCGACCCGCTCGTGGAGCGCGAGGCTGGCGGCGTTCTCGGGGAAGACGCTCGTCTGGATCGTCCAGAGACCGCCAGCGTCGGCTGCCGCGATCAGCTTCTCCATCAGCGCCCGCCCGATCCCTCGTCCGCGGAACCCGTCGGCGACGTAGACGGAGTGCTCGACGACTCCGGCATAGCACTCCCGCGAGGAGGTGGGCGAGAGCGCCGCCCAGCCGACGACTCGGCCGTCGTCGACGGCGACGACGCGGTGACCGGGCAGCCTCCCGCTGTCGAAGGCCTCCCACGAAGGCACCTCCGTCTCGAACGTCGCGTCGCCCGTCTCGATGCCGTCCGCGTAGATCTCCTCGACGGCCGGCCAGTCGGTCGGAGTCAGCTCGCGGATCTCGAGCACGACCGAGAGACTAGGCTGCACGCGTGGCCGAGCGTTGGGCGACCTTCGACTGCTACGGGACGCTCGTGGACTGGAACGGCGGCATCCACACGCAGCTCGAGTGCCTGTTCGGCGTCGAGCAGGCGGATCGCCTGCTCGCCCGCTTCCACGAGCTCGAGCTCGAGATCCAGGCCGCGAGCCCGGGATCGTCGTACCGCGAGGTCCTGACCGTCGCGCTCGAGCGGCTCGCGGACGAGGCCGGCCTGACGCTCCCGGAGGGCGAGGCGAGCGCACTCGCACGCTCCCTTCCGTCCTGGCCCGTCTTCGACGACGTTCGCCCCGCGCTCTCCGAGGCCCGCGAGCGCGGGTGGCGCCTCGCGATCCTGTCAAACACGGACCGGGATCTCATCGACGCGTCCATCGGTGCGATCGGCGTTCCCTTCGGCGCCGCGATCGTCGCCGGGGACATCGGCTCGTACAAGCCCGCACGCCGCCACTGGGACGTGTTCCGGGAGCACACGCGCTCGGACCCCGCGAGCCACGTGCACGTCGCGCAGAGCCTCTACCACGACATCGCCACCACCGACGAGCTCGGGATCCCCTCCATCTGGGTCAACCGGCTCGGAGAGCCGCCGGACCCGCGCCCTTCCCAGACACTGCCGTCGCTGACCGGGCTCGCGGACGCCCTCGACGAGCTCGTGCCCGGGGCTCGCTGACGTCCTCGCTCCGCGCACGCTGCCCCGACTGCCGCACGTTCACGGCGGTCGCCGTCGGCCTCGGCTACGAGTGCCATCGCTGTGGCCGGCCCTTCGCCGCCGGCCTCGTTCGCGTCCCGCGCGCCTGGGGCGCCGGAGGCGAGGCGATGGCGGAAGCGGCGCGCCTGGAGCTCCCCTACCCGGAGACCGGGGTGGTCGAGCGGGACACGCTGGCCGAGCAGTCCGCCGCCGTGGCCTCCTCTCTGTCCGCGCGGCCGGTCGTTCTCGGCGGCTGCTGTTGCGCCCACGTCGGCGCGGTGCGAGGGCTGGCTGCGAGAACCAGCCGTCTGGCCGTCGTCTGGCTCGACGCGCACGGCGACCTGAACACGCCCGCGTCCTCGCCGTCGGGGAACCTCTGGGGCATGCCGCTCCGCATGCTTCTCGACGACGGCGTGGTCTCGCCGGACGACGTCGCGCTCGTCGGCGCGCGCAATCTCGACGCGGGGGAGCGGGAATACCTCGCCGAGACCGGCATCGACGACTCGCTCGAACGGGCGCTCGCAGGTTCCGACGCGGTCTACGTCGCCCTCGACCTGGACGTGCTCGACCCGTCGGCGGCTGCGATGTTCATGCCCGAGCCCGGCGGCCCGAGCGTCGCGGACGTCGAGGCCGTCCTGCAGGCTGTTGCGGGGGCCACGACGGTCGCGGGGATGGGGGTGACAGGGCTGCTCGCCGATCCACGGAACGCTCCGGTCCTGACCCGCGTCCTGGCGTCCGCGGGCCTCTGAGTCGCAGCCTCTAGGATCCAGCGCATGTCAGCCGAGCAGGGCCGCGTCGACGTCGAGGTAGAGAGCAAGCGCTCTCAGGATGCGGCATCCGGCAAAGGCCACCCGAACACGTGCCCCGGCTGTGGCTCGCACTACCGGAACGACGAGCTCGCGGCGACCCTCCGCGTGTGCCCCCAGTGCGGCCACCACTTCCCGGTCGGCGCCCGCGAGCGCATCGCGCAGCTCGCCGACGCGGGATCGTTCGTCGAGGAGGACTCGGACCTACGCTCCGCGGACCCGCTCGGCTTCTTCGACCTGCGCCCCTACACCGAGCGGCTCGTGGAGGCCGAGATCGAGACCGGGCTCGGTGACGCGATCGTCTGCGGCGCCGCAGCCATCGAAGGCGAGACGTGCCGCATCGCGGTCATGGACTTCGCATTCATGGGCGGCTCGATGGGCAGCGTCGTCGGCGAGAAGTTCGCGCGCGCGTGCGAGAGCGCCGGCGCGGCGGGCGTGCCGCTCGTCTCCGTCTCGGCGTCGGGCGGCGCGCGCATGCAGGAGGGGATTCTCGCGCTCATGCAGCTCCCGAAGACGATCTGCGCGATCGAGGAGCTGCACGAGTCGGGAGGCGCGCTTCTGTCCGTACTGACGCACCCCACGACGGGCGGCGTGCTCGCGAGCTACGCGAGCCTCGGCGACATCGTCCTCGCCGAGCCGGGCGCACTCATGTCCTTCGCCGGGCCGCGCGTCGTGGCCCAGACGACCCGCGAGAAGCTCCCGGACGACTTCGGCTTGTCCGAGTCGAACTACCGGTTCGGGCACCTCGACGCGATCGTCCCCCGCGGCGAGCTGCGACCGACGATCTCCCGTCTCCTGCGGCTGTTCGCGAGGACGGCGTAGGTGCCGAGCGAGGCGGAGATCCGGCTGCGGGAGCGGCTCAGCAAGCTCGGTGGGATGAAGCTGCTGCGCGGGACGAAGCTCAGCGGCGAGCTCGACCGGCTCCAGGATCAGCTCGACCGGCTGCGTGAAGGGCCGAGCGCCGAGGACATCTGGCGCTCGGTCGAGCTCGCACGGCACCAGGACCGGCCGTACACGCTCGACTACGTGGAGCGGATCCTCGACGACTACTTCGAGCTGCACGGCGACCGCGGCCGCGCCGACGACCCGGCGCTCGTCGCCGGCCTCGGCAAGCTCGACGGACGGACGATCGCCCTCGTCGGCCATCAGAAGGGGCGCGACATCAAGGAGCGCACGAAGCGGAACTTCGGGATGGCATACCCCGAGGGCTACCGCAAGGCGATGCGGACGATGGCGCTCGCCGACCGACACGGGTTCCCGGTCGTCACCATGGTGGACACCCCCGGCGCCTATCCGGGCGTCGCAGCCGAGCAGCACGGCCAGGGAGGCGCGATCGCACGCTCGCAGGCGGCGATGGCGCGTCTCTCGGTGCCGACGGTCGCTTGCATCATCGGCGAGGGCGGCTCGGGCGGCGCCGTGGCGATCGCCGTGGCCGACCGCGTGCTGATGCAGGAGAACGCGATCTACTCGGTCATCTCGCCCGAAGGGTGCGCGGCGATCCTCTGGCGCGACGCGGGAGAGGCACGCAAGGCCGCCGCCGCGTTCAAGCCGGACGCGGCGCACTGCCTCGAGCTGGGCGTGATCGACTTCATCGTGCCCGAGCCCGAAGGCGGCGCGCACACCGATCCCGACGGCTCCGCGACGCTGCTCCGAGAGGCGATCGCGGCCGCTCTCGACGAGATCGAAGGGCTCGATCCGGTCGAACGTCGGAGGCAGCGTCGCGCGAAGTACCGGGTCATGGGCATCCTGGCCACGACGTAGGTCCAGGTCCGGCTTTCCACAGGTTCCACAGGCTTATCCCCTGGGTGGAAACTGGGTCTGAGCAGGGAAAACGACAAATCTGCGTGCAGTTGGTGAAGAAACTGTTGCGCTTCAGGCGACAATCCACAGCGTCGTGACGCTCGACGAGTATCGGCGGAAGCGTCGGCCCGGGAAGACACCCGAGCCATTCGGCCAGGGCTCGCCCCGTACCGAGAGCCTGCGCTTCGTCGTCCAGCGGCATGCGGCCCGCCGGCTGCACTACGACTTCCGCCTGGAGCGGGACGGAGCGCTCGCGAGCTGGGCGGTGCCCAAGGGAGTCCCGCTGCGGAGAGGCGATCGGCATCTCGCGGTGCACGTGGAGGACCACCCACTCGAGTACGGGGACTTCGAGGGGGTCATCCCCGCCGGTGAGTACGGGGCGGGGACGGTCGAGATCTGGGACCGAGGGACATACGAGCTCGTCGAGGAGAAGCGGAACGGGGGGCTCACCGTGCGGCTCCACGGCGAGCGGCTCGACGGCACGTGGACGCTCGTCCCCGCGAAGCTCGACGGCGATCCGAAGAACTGGCTCCTGCTGCGCAAGGACGGGGCGGAATCGACGAGCAGGCGCTACGCGCCGATGCTCTCGACGTCGTCCGACACGCTTCCACGGGGAGACGACTGGGTGTACGAGCCGAAGTGGGACGGGTTCCGGGCGATCGTCACCGTCGCGGGCGGCGAGGTCGCGCTGACGAGTCGGAACGGGAACGACCTCACCGGTCGGTTCCCGGAGGCTGCCCGCGCGGCGCAGCTCGGGATCCGGGCTCCCGACGCCGTCCTGGACGGGGAGATCTGCGCGCTCGACGAACAGGGTCGGTCGCGCTTCTCGCTGCTCCAGGAGGGGACCGGGACGCTCGTGCTCGTGCTCTTCGACATGCTCGAGCTCGACTCGGCGTCGCTCGTCGACTTCCCGCTCGAGGAGCGTCATCAACGGCTGGAGGAGCTCGTCGTGCCCGGCAACGGGCGAGTCCTCGTGTCTCCGCGGTTCGAGGACGGGGAGGCGCTGCTCGAGGCTGCGGGCGCCAAGGGGCTCGAGGGCGTCGTCGCGAAGCGGGCCGGCTCCCGCTACCAGCCGGGCCGCCGCGGGCCGGACTGGGTCAAGGTGAAGGTGCGCCAGGGTCAGGAGGTCGTGATCGCCGGCTACACGAAGGGGCAAGGGCGTCGGTCGGGCGCCCTCGGCGCCCTCGTCGTGGGGGTGCACGAGGCAGGCGGGCTCCGGTGGGCCGGGAACGTGGGGACCGGATTCACCGATGCCGAGCTCGAGCGCCTGTCCGGGCTCCTGAAGCCGCTCGAGCGCATGACCTCCCCGTTCGCGGAGGTGCCGAAGATGCCCCGCGTCCGTCGTGGGGACGTGGTCTGGGTCGAGCCCCGCCTCGTCGCGCAGGTGGAGTTCGTCGAGTGGACGCACGAGGGGCGCCTGCGTGCGCCGGTTTACCTCGGGTTGCGCGAGGACAAGCTTGCTTCCGAGGTGCGCAAGGAGCGTTCGTCGCTGCCCACGGTGCTCCGGAAGGGGCGTCGGGAGCTCCGGCTGAGCAACCTGGACAAGCCGTTCTGGCCGGATGAGGGGATCACGAAGGGAGACGTCGTCGCGTACTACCGCGACGTCGCCGACGTGCTCGTGCCGCACCTGAAGGGGCGGCCGTTCACCATGAAGCGCTACCCCGACGGTTGGCAGGGGAAGCACTTCTTCCAGAAACAGGCGCCGTCCCACATGCCTGCGTGGATCAAGCGAGCAGCCTTCCCCGCGTCGACGCGCGAAGGCGAGAAGAAGGTGATCGACTACGCGCTCGTCGACGACGAGCTCGCGCTCCTGTGGATGGCGAACATGGGGTGCATCGACATGCACGTCTGGTCGTCCCGCGCCGATCGGCCGGAGAGGCCGGACTGGGTCATGTTCGACCTCGACCCGTCCGAGGACGCAGGGTTCGACGACGTCGTGACCGTTGCGCGGCTCGTGAAGGAGACGCTCGACCTGCTCGAGCTCGAGGGCTTCCCGAAGACGTCCGGCTCCCGCGGCATCCACGTCCTCGTCCCGATCGCGCGTCGACACACGTTCTCGGAGGCGCGCGAGTTCGCGTCGATCATCGCCGGCGCGCTCGCCCGCGCGCACCCCAGGCTCGTGACCACTGAGTGGGCGAGAGCGAAGCGGACGGGCGTCCTCGTCGACGCGAACCAGAACGGGCCTGGAAAGACGAACGCGTCGGTGTACTCGGTCAGGCCGCGCGCGGGTGCGCACGTCTCGACTCCCCTGCGTTGGGACGAGGTGTGCGAGGGCCTCGATCCGGCCGCGTTCACGATGGATGCCGTGCTCGACCGCGTCGCGCGGG
>JBOHBB010000126.1:0-7264 GCA_050698135.1 Gaiellaceae bacterium | reverse complement strand
ACCCGGATGCGGCCCGTGCGGGATGCCCGAGGGATGGAGCGTGATCGAGCCGACCGAGATCCCCTTGCGCGACCCGAAGTTGCCGGAGACGTAGTAGATCATCTCCTCCGACTGGAGGTTCGAGTGGTGGTACGGGATCGGCACCGCCTCGGGGTCGAAGTCGAGCTTCCGCGGGCAGAACGAGCAGATGACGAAGTTCGGCCCCTGGAACGTCTGGTGCGACGGCGGAGGCTGGTGGATCCGGCCCGTGATCGGCTCGAAGTCGTGGATCGAGAACGTCCACGGATAGAGGAAGCCGTCCCAGCCGACGACGTCGAACGGGTGGTAGTCGAGGACGTAGTCCTGGTAGCCGCCGCGCACCCGGACCTTGACGACGTGGTCGCCGCGGTCGCGGTGCGTGTTGAGCTCGGTCGGCGGATGGATGTCGCGGTGGTAGTACGGCGCACCCTCGAGGATCTGCCCGTACTGGTTCCGGTACCGCCGCGGGATCTCGATCAGCCCCGGAGTCTCGAACACGAGGTAGCGCTGCGGGCCCTCGGGCACGAACCGGTACGTCGTGCCCCGGGGGACGACGACGTAGTCCCCGTCCTTGTAGGGCACGTCGCCGAAGATCGTCTCGAGCGTCCCCGAGCCCTCGTGGACGAAGATCACCTCGTCGCCCTCGCCGTTCCGGAAGAAGTAGTCCATCGTCGAGTCCGGCCGACAGAACGAGATCTCGACGTCGTCGTTCCACATCAGCGTGCGACGACCGTTGATCTCGTCTCCCTCCGGCGGGACGTCGTAGGTGTTCTGGAGGCGGTGGGCGTGCGTCTCCGGCACCCACTCCTCGCGCTCGATCGGCGTGAAGGCGCCGAGCTCCTTCACCCGGCAGGGCGACTGGAGGTGGTAGAGGATCGACTCGTTGCCCGAGAACCCCTCGAGGCCCATCACCTCCTCGGTGAGCAGGTTCCCGTTGTCCCGGAACACGATGTGTCGCTTGCGGGGAACGTTTCCGCGGCGCTGGTAGAAGGGCATGGCCGTCCCTTTCAGATTCGCTGTCGGTCAGGGCCAGAGTACTCTGCAGGGATCCGATGAGTCGCTGGCTCCTGCTCGCGGCGATCCTTCTGCTCACCGCCTCCGCCTCGGCGGCGGTGTCGGCCCGCCCGGCCCGGGTCGGGCCTGCGGTCACGCACGGCGTCGTCGTCGGCGACGTCTCCACCCGGTCGGCCGTGCTCTGGGCGCGCGCCGACCGCGAGGCGACCCTGAACGTGCGGCTCTCCGGGGGAAGCCACCGATCGATCCCGCCTGTCACCGTGCGGGCAGACGACGACTTCACGGGCCAGGTCGCGCTCGACGGTCTTCGGCCCGGCCGTCTGTACGAGTACCGCGTCTGGTTTCGAAGCGGTGACCGCAACGGGCCGATCGTCCAAGGATCGTTCTGGACTCCGCCCGCGAGCGACGACCCGGAGCCGGTGCGGCTCGCGTTCGGCGGCGACGTCGCGGGCCAGAACGTCTGCCGCGACGCTGCGGAGGGCTTCCCGATCATGGACACGATCCGCGCGTGGTCGCCGAACGTGTTCGTCGGGCTCGGCGACATGATCTACGCCGACAACGGCTGCGATCCGACCGGGCGCTACGGGAACTCGCAGGTCGGGGGCCTCGGGGTGGCGACGGACCTGCCAGGGTTCTGGTCGCACTGGCGGTACAACCGGGTCGATCCCGCGTCGCAGCGACTCCTCCGAAGCACGAGCTACGTCGGCGTCTGGGACGACCACGAGGTCGTCAACGACTTCGGGCCGCTCACGGACGCTCCGACGGCTCCTCCGTACACCGGGGCGCACCTGCTTCCGCTCGGGCTGGCCGCGTTCGTCGACTTCACGCCGATCGCGGGCGAGACCCTCTACCGCTCGTTGCGCTGGGGCAGGCACCTGGAGCTGTTCATGCTCGACACGCGTCGCTATCGGGACGCCAACCACGCACCCGACACGGGAGCGCAGCCGAAGACGATGCTCGGGCGAGAGCAGCTCGCCTGGCTGAAGGCGGGTCTCGCGGCGTCGAGCGCGACCTGGAAGGTGATCGTCTCGAGCGTCCCGATGTCGATCCCGACCGGCTTCCCGCCGACGAACGGGCGGGACGGCTGGGCGAACTTCGACCAGGAGACCGGCTACGAGCGCGAGCTGCTCGACATCCTCCGCTTCCTGGCCGACCGCGGGATCGACGACACGATCTGGATCACGACCGACGTCCATTTCGCCGAGGCGTTCCGGTATCGGCCCTTCGCGGACCGGCCGTCGTTCGTCGCCCACGAGCTCGCGACCGGCCCCCTGAATGCGGGGATCTTCCCCAACCGGGCGTTCGACGAGACCCTGCATCCCGAGCGCCTCTTCTTCTTCGGGCCGGCGACGCCCGAGGCCGTGACCTCGTGGGCCGAGGCGAAACGCTGGTTCAACTTCGGGAGGCTCGAGGTCGCGGGGGACGGGACGCTGACCGCGGGCATCGTCGACACCGCCGGCCGGGTTCAGTTCTCCCTCGAGCTCACGCCCTGAGACGCACGAAGGGAGCGCCCACGCGCTCCCTTCGTCCTGCGCTCGGCCGACGAGCTGCCGCTCAGCCCATCGACGCGTTCGGGTCCGTCTGCCAGATGCCGAACTCGTTGCCCTCGACGTCCTTGCAGACTGCGAACCAGCCCATGCTCGGCACGGGCAGCGCCTCGCCCGCCTCGCCGCCGAGCTCGCCGACGCGCGCTCTCCCCGCGTTCACGTCGTCGACGTCGAAGTAGATCCGGGTACCGCGCTTGTCGCCGTCGGCGCCGTAGATCGCGCCGCCCTGAGTCTCCGAGAACTGCGTCGTGTGGTACTCGGTCGGCGAGCCCGGGAACTCCTGGAACTGCCAGCCGAAGAGCCCTCCCCAGAACTCGCGGGCCTTCGCGGTGTCGCCTGCGGGGATCTCGACGTGAACCATCTGTCCCGCCATCGTCCTCTCCTCTCGTGTCGTCGTCCGGCGGACGTGTCCGCCGCGTTCATTCAATACGACGAACGGTCGGGCGCTCGGTCGACACCCCCGCATCTTCACCGCGCGCACGTGCAAGGAAGTGGGATCCGCTGGCAACGAACCCACGAATCCGAAGGGAACGGGATGGAGCCAGCCGGGCTCGAACCGGCGACCTTCTGGATGCCATCCAGACGCTCTCCCAACTGAGCTATGGCCCCACGAGCGACCTCAGTCTAGCGTCGAGAGCGAACTCGTCGGCCCAGTGGACACCGATTCGCTGATTGTTCAGGCACGGTGAGAGTCGAAGCTGCACGTACGTACGGCTCGAGACGTCGACGAGAGGGATGTAGAAGCTCCGATCCAGCTCGAAGTTGTAGGCGGCGATTGCGTCGATCTCGTTCGTCGAGTACTGCCGCCGGGCGAACCCGTCACGACATCTCCGCGTCGAGAAGCAGGGCACCCTGAGTGTCGACCCGCTGAGGACGGCGGTCTTACACTGCACGCGAACGAGGTGGGGTCTGAGATCGAAGATGAGGTCGTAGCGCTCACCGTCGGTCAGCGGCTTGAACACGCCGATCCCAAGCGATGCTGCAGTATGGGCAATCGCCAACTCGGCGATCGCACCCTTCTGGTCGGTCGTGATCACAGACGTAGTCTGGTTTACGCATCGGACAACGAGTAGCCTGTGCTCGAGGCAGAGGCAGGCCGCCATGCGCGCTACCCTGGTCGACATGGTTGAACGGCGGCCGGAGCGGCGACCGAACGTCTTCGCCCGCGTCGCGCGGTTCGTGCGGCAGATCTTCTCGAGCGGGCCTTCTCGGGAGGATCCTCGGGAGGACCCCGACGTAGGCGGGCTCGGAGTACGCGAGCCGCGGCGACCACGACGCCCGACGCTCGGCGGAGCGGTCGCGCTCGAGGTCCCGCCCGAGGAGAAGCGCGACGTGCGGGCGATCGGCGAGGACCGCGATTAGACGGCCGCGACCTCGACCGACGGGACGTCGCTCCAGAGGTCCTCGAGGCGGTAGAAGCTCCGCGTCTCCGGCGTGAAGAGGTGGAGGACGACGTCGAGGTAGTCGGCGACGATCCAGTCCGCCTCGCGGACCCCCGCGGTCGACCGCGGGAGCAGGCGCTGCTCCTTCTTCAGCGTGCCCGCGACCTCGTCGTAGATCGCCTTCGTCTGCCGGGCGTTCCGGCCGGTGGCGATCACGAAGAAGTCCGTGAAGTCGCAGACGCCGCGCATGTCGAGGATGGTGACGTCGGTCGCCAGCTTCTCCTGGCAGAGAGCGGCTGTACGGCGTGCTTGCTCGAGCGGGCTCAGTCGGTCTGCGTCCTTTCTTCCTCGGCCGCAGTGTACTCGGCAGGGGCGTAGAGGCCGAGTCGCGCGATCGCGTCCGCGACCTCCCGCGGCACGAGCCCGTCGATCGGCTCGCCGCGCCCGACCCGGGCGCGGATCTCGGTCGACGAAACCGCGACGGGCTGCAGCTCGAAGTACTCGATGCGGCCGGGCGCGGGGAACCGAGCGCGTGCGTCCCGCAGTCGCCCCTCGGGCACGCCCGGCCGCATCGCAACCCCGAGTCGCACGAGCTCGAGCACGCGCTCGGGGCGCTTCCAACTCGGGAAGTCCGCGAGCTCGTCCGCGCCGAGGAGGAAGACCGCGTCCTCCGGCATCCGCTCCTCGAGGGAGTCCACGGTACGGGCGTGGGGGTCGAGCTCCACCTCGGCTTCGGGAACGTCCTCGAAGGCGAGCCTGGCCAGCTCGAGCCGTGTCTCCGCGGGAGTCGCGGTCCGCTTGTGCCCGGGGTCCTCGACGACGAGGACGAGCAGCCGGTCGAGGTGGAAGTGCTCGATCGCGGCCCGCGCGAGTGCGAGGTGGCCGGCGTGCGGTGGGTCGAACGCCCCGCCGAGGATCCCTAGAGCCACTCGAGCTCCTCGTCGCCGACCTCGACGCTGGCCCCCCGCTTCACGCCGATCTTGCGAAGCGCTTCCTCGAGCTCCTCCGGGGGAGGAGGGGTTCCCACGACGCGGTAGCCCCGATCGGTCCTGAGGATGCGGAACCGGGGCCCGCGGCGTGCCCGGGGGTGATACTCGAGGAACTCCGGGAGCGCAGCCTCCTCGGGAGGCGCAGGGCTCTCGACCGGACAGAGCTCGAAGAGCGCGCGCTTGAACTCGTCGATCCCCTCGCCCGTGGCGCACGAGGTCGAGACGACCCCGACGATTCGCTCGTCGCGCACGGCCAGCTCGGGCCTCCGGTCGAGAAGGTCGACCTTGTTCAGGACGACGAGCTGCGGACGCTCGTCGAGCCCGGCGCCGTACGCGGCGAGCTCGCGGTCGACGGTCGCAGAACGCCCTTCGAGGTCCTCCTCGGAGGCGTCGAGGACGTGGACGAGGAGGCGGGCTCGTTCGAGGTGCGCGAGGAACTCGTGCCCGAGGCCCGCGCCGTCGGCCGCTCCCTCGATCAGGCCGGGGACGTCGGCCACGGTCAGCTGCCGCGTCGCATCGGCGCTCTCCACGGTGCCGAGAACGGGCTCGATCGTCGTGAACGGGTAGTCGGCCACCTTCGGCTTCGCGTTCGAGATCCGGCGCAGAAGCGAGGACTTGCCGGCATTCGGGAGCCCGGCGAGGGCGGCGTCGACGACGAGCTTCAGGCGCAGGACGAGGTCGGCCTCGTCGCCTGGCAGGCCGGTCTCCGCGAAACGCGGGGTCTGGCGCGTCGGCGTCGCGAAGCGGGCGTTGCCACGTCCGCCGACGCCGCCCCGGGCAGCGACGACTCGAGCCTCGGGGGTCGCGAGGTCGGCCACGAGCCCGCCTTCCGGGTCGAGGAGCTGCGTCCCCACCGGGACGCGGACCTCGATCGTCTCGCCGTCAGCTCCGTGCTTCTTGCTGCCGCGGCCATTCCCGCCCCGCTTGGCCTCCACCAACTTGACGCGTCTGAGCGAGGAGAGGTCGCGAAGCGCCGGGTCGGCGAGGACGACGACGTCACCGCCACGGCCGCCGTCGCCGCCGTCGGGCCCGCCCTTCGGCACATACTTCTCGCGGCGGAAGCTGAGGCCGCCGTCGCCGCCTCGCCCGGCCACGACGTGGATCTGAGCTCGATCGTTGAACGGCACCTCGCCTCCGGCGAAGACGCCTAGGAGGTCACTCTGACGCGGAAGCGACAGACACGAAGCGCTTCTCGCCGCTCCGGGTGAACTCGACGGTCCCCGCACGGAGCGCGAAGATCGTGTCGTCGCGGCCGAGCCCGACGCCCGGGCCGGGGCGGAACTTCGTCCCGCGCTGCCGAACGATGATCATGCCGGCCTTCACCGGCTGCCCTGCGAACACCTTGACGCCGAGCCGCTTCGACTCGGAGTCGCGGCCGTTGCGCGAGGAGCCGAGGCCCTTCTTGTGCGCCATCTAGGCCTCCTCCTTGGCTGCGATCGCCGATTGGATCGCGGCAAGCGCGCCCTTGCGCTGCGCGTTCGCCTGCTCGTACTCGAGCGCGGCTGCGAGCATCGGCGCGTTCCAACCGTGCGCGGCCTCCTTGATCTCGGCGACCGTCATGTCCTCGTACCCCGAGGGCATCCCCTTCGGGCGCTCGGGCTCCTCCACCGGGACGACGGCCGTCGGCTCGGCCGGGGCCTCCTTCTTTGTCGCCTGCCGCTTGGCGGCGCCGATCGACTCGATCTGGATCTGCGTGAGCGAGGCCCGGAAGCCGGTGTGCCGACGATAGCCGGTGCGCTTCTTGTACTTGCCGATCCGCACCTTCGGGCCTTTGACGGCGCCGAGCACCGTCGCGGTGACCTTCACGTCCGGGTCGAGCGCCGGCTCGCCGTCGCCGCCGACGAGCAGGACCGCGGGCGTGATCGTCGCGCCCTCGTCCTGGGCGAGGCGGGGGACGAGCAGGCGCTCGCCCGCGCGGACGCGGTACTGCTTGCCGGCAACCTTGATGATCGCGTAGGTCACGTGAGTCTCCGTGCGTGAGAAACGCGGGCGCGGGCCCGCGAGCCGCAGAATGATAGCGGACGAGCGGCGGCTATCGCCGCCGCTCGAAGTCCTCGATCCACTCGGACATCGGGACGTACTGCTCGCCCGCCGGGGCGTCGACTGTCGCGACCTCCTCCGCGGGCTGGTTAGCCCCGGTGTCCGCGCCCTGGCCGTTCGCGGCGGGCTTGCGGCGCTTCTTTCCGCCTCGGGTCCCGCGCCGCGTCCGCTTCGCCTTCGGTGGCTCGCCGTCGGCGGGGATCGCCTCGGACTCGAGCGTTGCGACCGCCTCGGACGCCTCGGCGGGCCCTCCCCCCTCGACGGTGTCCGGAGG
>JBOHBB010000125.1:0-7120 GCA_050698135.1 Gaiellaceae bacterium | reverse complement strand
GAAGCAGGCCACTTCCTGGGAGGACCTGCCCGAGGACATCAAGAACACCTACGACAAGCTCGGCATCCCGGAGGCGGAGAAGCAGCGCCTGGTGGCCGGGGTCGCCGCGCAGTACGAGTCCGAGGTCGTCTACCACAAGATCCGTGAGGACCTTGAGGAGCAGGGCGTCATCTTCCTGGACACCGACACCGCGCTGCGCGAGCACGAGGACGTCTTCAAGGAGTACTTCGGCACGGTGATCCCGGTCGGCGACAACAAGTTCGCCGCGCTGAACACCTCGGTCTGGTCCGGTGGCTCGTTCATCTACGTGCCGAAGGGCGTGCACGTGGAGATCCCGCTGCAGGCCTACTTCCGGATCAACACGGAGAACATGGGCCAGTTCGAGCGGACGCTGATCATCGTCGACGAGGGCGCCTACGTGCACTACGTCGAGGGCTGCACGGCGCCCATCTACTCGTCCGACTCGCTGCACTCGGCGGTCGTCGAGATCGTCGTCAAGCGCGGAGGCCGCCACCGGTACACGACGATCCAGAACTGGTCGAACAACGTCTACAACCTCGTCACGAAGCGGGCGGTCGCCTACGAGGACGCGACGATGGAGTGGGTCGACGGGAACCTCGGCTCGAAAGTGACCATGAAGTACCCGGCCGTCTGGCTGATGGGCGAGCGCGCCCACGGAGAGGTGCTCTCGATCGCGTTCGGGGGCAAGGGCCAGCACCAGGACGCGGGCGGCAAGGTCGTCCACGTCGCCCCGCACACGACCTCGGTGATCACGTCGAAGTCGATCTCGAAGGACGGCGGCCGCGCCGGCTATCGCGGGCTGCTGCAGGTCGCCAAGGGTGCCCACGGCGCCCGCTCCAAGGTCGTCTGCGACGCGCTCATCCTCGACGAGGAGTCGCGCTCCGACACGTATCCGTACATCCAGGTGGACGAGGACGACGTCGACCTCGGGCACGAGGCGACGGTCTCCAAGATCGGGGAGGAGCAGCTCTTCTACCTGATGAGTCGCGGGCTCTCGGAGGGCGAGGCGTCCGCAATGATCGTCTCCGGGTTCGTCGAGCCGATCACGAAGGAGCTCCCGCTCGAGTACGCGGTCGAGATGAACCGCCTGATCCAGCTGCAGATGGAAGGCTCCGTCGGCTAGGAGCCCGGTTGCCTAGTCCCATCAGCAAGGTCGACGTCGTCGGCATCCCGTCGACGGATCCCGAGCGCTCGCGGGCGTTCTACGTCGAGACGCTCGGGCTTCGGCCCGACGAGAACGGGCGCTATGAGTTCTGGGCAGGAGATACGTGCTTCGCGATCTGGACGCCGACATGGTTCGGCGTCGAGTTTCAGCCGCAGGCGAACAGCATCGTCCTGCTTCGCGTCGACGACGTGCCCGCCGCGCGCGCCGGGCTCGAGGCGAAGGGTGTGCAGTCCCAGGGTGAGACCTTCGACACGGGTGTGTGTCACATGGCGAACTTCACGGACCCGGACGGGAACCCGCTGACGCTCCACAAGCGGTACGCGGCGTACCCCGAGGCAACGTCGTGATCGGTGTCGAGCGCGTCGACTACGTGCGCGTTCCGGTGACGGACATGGATGCTGCGAATCACTTCTACGGCGAGCTGCTCGGCCTGCGCCGGAACCCGAACTCCCCGTCGGACGACTGGGTCGAGTACGAGGTCGGCAACGTCACGCTCGCGGTCATGACGCCGCACACGCACGACTACGGGTTCGCGCCGTTGCCGCCCGCGACGATCGCGCTGCGCGTCCCCGACGTCGCGGAGGCGAAGGCCAAGCTCGAGTCCGCAGGTCTCCAGGTCGGTGAGATGTGGGACTCGGGTGCGTGCCACGGCGCCGGGGTGAGCGATCCTGCCGGCAACCGCATCCTCCTCCACCACCGGTACGCGCCGTATCCCGACGAGACCATGCCGTGATGCGGGTCGAGCACGTCGACTTCGTGTCGTTCCTGACTCAGGACATCGCCCGCGCGAAGCGCTTCTACACCGAGGTGCTCGGGCTCGAGATCGAGACCGAGGGCGAGCACGACATGGAGCTCCGCGCCGGCCAGGTGACCCTCGACATCTTCGATCCCACGAGCATCGGCCAGCCGTTCGCACCGAGCCCGGCAGGGATGGCGCTGCGGGTCCCCGACGTCGACGCTGCTCGCACCGCGCTGGAGGCGAAAGGCGTCCAGTTCGACGGCGAGACGATCGTGACGGGCGTCTGCCGCCAGGCTTGGTTCAAGGACCCAGACGGGAACGCGCTCATGCTCCATCGGCGGTTCGACGTATGACGAGAACCGAGCTGCTCGAGCGCTACGAGGCGCTGCCGCTGCCGACGACGAAGGACGAGCACTGGCGGTTCACCGACCTCAAGGGCTTCGACCCCGACGCGTGGACAGCCGACGGTGGCATCGGGATCGCGGCTGCGCCCTCCATGCTCGACCTCGAGGTCGCCGGCGCCGCCAGGGTGAGCGAGAGCGGGATCGAGATCCAGCAGGCACCGGACGGGGTGCGGTTCGAGCCGCTCGCCGACGACCACGAGCTCCTCCACTCGCTCGTCGGCTGGGACGAGAAGTTCGCCGCCCACAACGCTGCACTCTGGGCGCACGGCCTGCTCGTGCACGTGCCCCGCGGGGTCGTCCTCGAGAAGCCGCTCTACGTGCGGGTCGCGAACGCTGTCGAGGGCGGCTCGCTCTTCTGGCGCCTGTTGATCGTGGCCGAGCCGGAGAGCCGCTTCGCCGTGATCGAGGAGTACGCGTCCGCGACGCCCGAGCTCTCGTCGTACTCGAACGCGGCCGTCGAGATCGTCGTGCAGCAGGCGGCGAAGGTCGAGTATGTGTCCGTCCAGAACTACTCCCGGGGCACCTGGCACTTCGCCTCTCACCACGCGCGCGTCGAGCGGGACGCGGAGCTCGACTGGGTCGCGGCGGGCTTCGGCTCGGCGAAGGGCAAGGTGCGGATTCAGAACGACCTCGCCGGCCCGGGAGCGACCTCTCGTGTGACCGGGGCGTACTTCGCGGACGGCACGCAGCACCTCGACTACGACACGTTCCAGGAGCACATGGCCCCCTCTACGACGTCCGACTTCGCGTTCAAGGGCGCGCTCCGGGACACCGCGCGGGCCGTCTGGCGGGGGATGATCCGGGTCGAGGAGGGCGCGCAGAAGACGAACGCGTACCAGGAGAACCGCAACCTCCTGCTCTCCAAGACCGCGCATGCCGACTCGATCCCAGGGCTCGAGATCCTCGCGAACGACGTGCGCTGCACGCACGGCGCCACGCTCGGCCAGGTCGATCGCGAGCAGCTCTTCTACCTGATGACGCGAGGCCTCTCGCGCGCCGAGGCGGAGCGCCTGATCGTGCGCGGGTTCTTCCAGGACGTGCTCGACCGCGTCGAGCTCGAGCCGGTCCGCGACGCGCTGGCCGAGGCGCTCGAGGCCCGCATCCCACAGGCGTAGGCGACCCGTCAGAATCCCGGGATGACTGTGCCGCACGCCCCGCGCCTTCGCGGCGTCTTCCATCTGTACGCCTTCTTCGTCGCCGTCGCAGCCGGCGCGACGCTCGTCGTCCTCGCGGACGGCATGCTCGAGCGCTTCGCGGTCTGGGTGTACGCGGCCGCGCTGGCGGCGATGTTCGGGGCGAGTGCGCTCTACCACCGCGTGCGCTGGCGGACTGCGGCCGCCCGCCTGCGCGCCCGGAGACTCGACCACGCGATGATCTTCGTGTTCATCGCGGGGACCTACACGCCCTTCGCGCTCGTGGCGTTCGACGGCACGACCGCTGTCGTCCTCCTCGCCGCGGTCTGGGCGGGCGCGGCCTTCGGTCTCGCCCTCGAGCTCGCATGGATCGAGGGGCCCCGCTGGCTCTCCGCGGTCGCCTACCTGGTGGTGGGCTGGGTGGGCGTCGTCGCGGTGCCGCAGCTCTTCCCCGCGCTCGGGGTGGCGGCGGCGGTGCTCGTGATCGTCGGTGGCGCCCTCTACAGCCTCGGCGCGCTGACCTACGCGACGACATGGCCGAACCCGTTCCCGGCGACATTCGGCTTCCACGAGGTCTTCCACATCCTCGTCATCGCCGCCGCCGTGACGCAGTTCGTGGCGGTCTCCCTCGTCGTCCTCTAGGCGGGTACCCTCGGGGCCATGGAGACCAACGTTCAGCTCACCGACGAGGAGTGGCGAGCGCAGCTGACCCCCGAGCAGTACGAGGTCCTGCGCGAGAAGGGCACCGAACGGGCGTTCACGGGCGCGTACTGGGACGAGCATGCTCCCGGCGCGTACCGGTGCGCCGGGTGCGGCGCAGAGCTCTTCCGGTCCGAGGCGAAGTTCGACTCCGGGACGGGTTGGCCGAGCTTCGTGGAGCCGACCTCGCTCGACAGCGTGGTGACCGAGACGGACCGAAGTCACGGCATGGTCAGGATCGAGGTCATGTGCGCGCGCTGTGGCGGCCACCTCGGCCACGTGTTTTCCGACGGCCCCGGGCCGACCGGGCAGCGCTACTGCATCAACTCGGCCGCTCTCGAGCTCGACGCGACGGGGTGAGGCGATGACGGGCTGCTGCCGGGCAGGTCCGTGCGAGCAGGCCTTCAGGCCGCGGATGGCACGGCGAATGCTTGCGCGCTATCGCCGCAAGGGGCTCGACGACCTCGAGCTGGAGATGCTCGAGTCCGCCGTCGATGCGGGTCTCGAAGGGGCGCGCGTTCTCGAGATCGGAGGTGGGATCGGCACGATCGGCACCGAGCTCCTCGCCGCGGGAGCCGCGGAGAGCGAGGTCGTGGAGCTCGTGCCCGCCTGGGGGCCGTACGCACGTGAGCTCGCGCGCGAGCGAGGGCTCGAGGAGCGGACGAGCTTCCGCGTGGTCGACATCCTCGACCACCCCGACGACGTCGCCCCAGCCGACATCGTGATCATGAACCGGGTGGTGTGCTGCTCGCCCGACGGCGTCGCGCTGACCGGCGAGGCCGCAGGGCACGCGCGACGCGCGCTCGTCCTCAGCTTCCCACGCGACGCCTTCTGGGTACGCGCGGCGATCCGGTTCCTGAACGCGAGCATGTGGCTGCTTCGCCGGTCCTTCCGCGCGTTCGTCCACCCGCCCGCGGCGCTCGTCGCGGCGGCGGAGTCGGAAGGGCTGCGCCAGGCGGCCGGCGGGCGCGGGCTCGTGTGGCAGTACGCCGCGCTCACGAGGCCGTGAGCATCGCTCGCCCTTGGCTCGCGACCGCGGGGGAAACCCTGCTGGGGGAACCTCCCGGTCGGAGCTGGGGGAATTTCCCGGTTCCCCCAGACCCCTTCCACTGGTCCGCTTCGCGGACAAGTCGCTACGCGACTGGCCCATGAGCGAGCTCGGGCTCTTCCCGCTGCCGCTCGTGCTCTTCCCCGAGGAGCAGGTGCCGCTGCACGTGTTCGAGGAGCGCTATCAGGAGCTGATCGGCGAGTGCCTCGAGGACGATCGCGAGTTCGGGCTCGTGTACGCGGACGACGACGGGATCCGCGAGGTCGGGACGAGGGCGGGAGTCGTCTCGGTCCTCGAGCGCTTCGACGACGGACGCATGAACGTCGTCGTCGAGGGCAGAGAGCGATTCCGCCTGCTCGGCCTCACGAGCGGCCGTAGCTTCCAGACCGGCGACGTCGCCGAGGTCCTGGACGACGACGACCCACCGGACGCCGACGCGGTCGCGAGGGCGCTGGAGCTGTTCGAGCGGCTCCGAGCCGCGACCCGGAGCGACGTCGACGTGCCCTCGGCCGAGACCGAGCGGCTCTCCTTCGTGCTCGCGGGACGCGTCGAGCTCGCGCCCGACGTGAAGCTCGAGCTGCTCGCCGAGCTCTCGGAGCGGGTGCGGCTCGACCGGGTCTGCGAGCTGCTCGAGCTCGCCTCCGAGGCGGTCGAGCGCCAGCGCCGGGCGGCTGAGCGCGCGGCGACGAATGGCCGCGTCGACCTCGGGTGAGCCGGACGGCCAGGGGTACGATGCGCTGATGGCCGTGACGACCGAGCCCGCGCTGGACGCGCACCGCCTGCGGGCGGACTTCCCCGTCTTCGACGAGCTCGTGAACGGGAAGCCGGTCGCCTTTCTCGACTCCGCTGCCTCGGCGCAGAAGCCGCGCCAGGTGCTGGATGCGATCCGTGACTTCTACGAGCACTCGTACGCGAACGTCCACCGCGGCGTGTACCGGCTCGCCGAGCGGGCGACGACCGGCTACGAGACGGCTCGCCGCAAGGTCGCCGGGTACGTCAACGCGCCCTCCGAGCGGGAGGTCGTCTTCACCCGCAGCGCGACGGAGTCGCTCAACCTCGTGGCATACGCGTGGGGCCTCGACAACCTCGGTCCCGGGGACGTCGTCCTCGTCACCGAGCTCGAGCACCACTCGAGCTTCGTGCCCTGGCAGTACGTCGCGCACCGGACGGGCGCGGCGTTCCGCGCGATTCCCATCGACGCGCACGGCGAGCTCGAGCTGGACGCGCTCGCAGGCCTCGAGAGCGGGGGAGCGGTCAAGGTCGTCGCCTGCAACCTCGTCTCGAACACGCTCGGGACCGTCAACCCCGCCGTCAAGCTCGGAGCCTGGGCACACGAGCGCGGTGCGATCATGGTCGTTGACGCTGCGCAGGCTGCTCCGCACCGCCCGCTCGACGTCCAGTCCCTCGGATGCGACTTCCTTGCGCTGTCGTCGCACAAGATGTGCGGGCCGAGCGGCTCCGGCGCGCTCTGGGGCCGTCGCGAGCTGCTCGAGGCGATGTCCCCGTTCAACCTGGGCGGGGAGATGATCCGCTCGGTCGCGCTCGAGAAGACGACCTGGAACGAGCTCCCGTACAAGTTCGAGGCGGGGACTCCCGCGATCGCGGAGGCCGTCGGCTTCGGCGCCGCCGTCGACTACCTCTCGGAGATCGGGCTGGGGGCGATCGAGCGCCACGAGCACGAGCTGCTCGAGTATGCGCTCGGCCGGCTCGGCGAGCTTCCATGGGTCGAGACGTACGGTCCTCCGCCGGAGCGGCGCGCCGGGATCGTCTCGTTCAACGTCGAGGGTGTCCACCCACACGACGTCGCGCAGGTCCTCGACTGGGAGGGCGTGGCGGTCCGGGCCGGGCACCATTGCACGCAGCCGCTGATGACGAAGCTCGGGGTGAGCGCGACGACGCGCGCGAGCTTCT
>JBOHBB010000124.1:0-13263 GCA_050698135.1 Gaiellaceae bacterium | reverse complement strand
ACCCCGACGTTGTCCGAAGACGGGCTCCACGACAGCGTCAGGCTCGTCTGCGAGACGTTCGAGGCGGCAAGGCCCGTGGGAGCGGACGGGGCCGTCGTGTCCGCGGGAGGCTGCGGAGGCGACGGCGAGGAGCAGGCGGCGGTCGAGACGTTCAGCTGTGCGGCCTGCGACGAATTGCCCGCGGCGTCCCGGGCGACGACCGCGAACGTGTACGACGTTCCGCAGGTGAGCGCGGTCTGGTTGGACGACGTCGAGGCCACCGTTACCGTCTTCGTGCCGTTGCGCGAGACGTCGTAGGCGATCACCCCGACGTTGTCCGAAGACGGGCTCCACGACAGCGTCAGGCTCGTCTGCGAGACGTTCGAGGCGGCAAGGCCCGTGGGAGCGGACGGGGCCGTCGTGTCCGCGGGCGGGGTCGGCGACGGCGATGCGCACGGCCCCGTCGCGGAGTCGATCGTCGATGCGGGAGAGCGGTTGCCCGCAGCGTCGAATGCGCGGACTGCGATCGCGTAGGCGGTGTCACACGTCAGGGCCGACAACGTCGCACTCGTCTGCGTCACGCTGATCGCCGGCTTCCCGGTGACCGCGACGTCGTACCCCGCAACGGCTACGTCGTCGGTCGCCGGGGACCACGCGACCGAGATGCTGGTCGCTGTCCGAGACGTCGTCGCGAGGCCGGTCGGCGCGCTCGGAGGCTGTGAGTCGCCGCACGACGAGGTCTCGATGTATGCGGTGGCGAAATGGGATCGGTTTCCCGCGGCGTCCACGGCGTCGACCTGGTACGCGTGCGTCACGCCGCAGGCGAGCCCACTCAGCGTCACTGTCGGCTCTGCGGGTGAGGCGACTCGGGCGAGGTTGCGGTAGACGCCGTACCCCACGACTCCGACGTTGTCGGTCGACGGCTTCCATTTGAGAACGATCGCGTCCTGCGTCGTTGCGGCCTGCACGAAGCCTTCAGGCATGGAAGGCGGCTGTACGTCCGGGCAGGGCGCCGTCGAGACGATGGTGGCTGCCGCCTCGGAGCGGTTGTTCACCCGATCGTACGCGACGACCTGGACGCCGACGCCCTCGCCGCACGGAAGGTCGCGGGCCGTGTACGCGGTGTTCTCGACACGTGCCCGCTGCCCGTTGACGAAGACGTAGTAGCCGGCGACGCCTGTCCTGTCGTCGGCGGAGGCGTCCCACGTGAGCGAGACGGACGTCGTGCTGGCGGACTCGACGCGGACGTTCGTCGGCGTGCTCGGAGGCACCTTGTCGGCCTTCCCCCCCTTGGCCCCGCCGGCAGACCCGGCGATCGCGAAGGCGAGAAGGAGGACGAACGTAACGGCCAAAAGGCCACTGTTCCTGGCGGCGGACACAGCCCCCGCTTCGTCGGCTCACCGCCTGGGCCACCTAGACCCCCATCTGGGTGAAAGCCACCCGTTCGGCTGGGGTCGCTCGCTCAACGAAGCCGAACGATTTCCCTCTGCACAGGGATTACCCGGTTGCCTGGGCGTCCCTCGGGCGGCGGATCAGCGGGAGACGGCGAGGCGTGCCTGGACGATCGCCTGGGTCGCCCGACGGCCTGCCACGACCGGCCACACGTACCACAGGTACTCGCCCGGCTCGAGCCGACGCACGCGTCCATCGAGCCGCCAGGAGGCGGGAACGACGACCGCGGGACGCTTCGTGTCCGCGCTGAAGATGCGGGACGGGCCGTCGAACAGCTCCACGTGATACCGGGAGGCGTTCGCGACGGGCGCCCAGACCAGCCTCCGCGTTCCCGGCGACGAGCTCGTGGCCTTGGCATCGGGCCGTCGCGCGGATGATGGAGACTGTGATCCACGGCGAGAGCTTCGGGGGTCTTTGCCTCTTGGCCGCGTCTTTTCGGTGCTCTTCGGAGCTGCGCTCGGCCCGGACGGCGTCGAACCCTGCGCCGCTCGGCTGCCGTCGCCGGACGAGGGCGTCGCCGTGGGCGCGTCGCTCAGGAGCGAGGATTCGTCTCTGGGAGCCCACGACCCGAAGGCGAGGACGGCGAGTGCAACGAACGCGGGGAGGATCGCAGCCAGAAGCGCAATTCGGAAGCGGCGGCCTGATCGGCGAGCGCCAAGGTCCTCGGCGGACGTCCCCTCGCTCTGCGCGGCAAGGCGACGAATGACGACGCTGGCAGGCTCGGCGGCAGACACGGCGTGGCCGTTCGCCTGGCTCTTGCTGACGGTGCGTCGATCGAGCAGAGGTGCGACCTTCAGGCGCTCGAGCGTGTCTACCGGATCGGTCAGTCGCGCCCGTGCGTCCATGGCGAGTTTGGGGTCGACGAGGACGAGCTCGGGGCTGACGTGCCCCGCCGGGGAAGCAGCGCGCGGAATCGCCTCGGTGGTCACACCTCGGGTGAGATCGGCAGCGGCAGAGATCCGCTCAAGGGTACGTGAGGCGACGGAACCCTGCGCGGGGGGACATGCCCGCCACTGACGCTACGCTGCGCGCGTGCTCAGCCCCGCCGTCGAGAACCTCGTCACGCAGCTCACCAAGCTCCCCGGAATCGGCCGGCGCACGGCCCAGCGGCTCACGTTCCACCTCCTGTCCGCCAGCCCGGGGGACGCGCTCGAGCTCGCCCGGGCGATCGAGGAGGTCAAGGCACGCGTGCGCTTCTGCCGCGAGTGCGGGAACCTCACCGAGGAGGAGCTCTGCGAGGTCTGCTCGGACGCCCGCCGCGACCGCTCCGTGATCTGCGTCGTGGAGCAGCCCGTGGACGTGGTCTCGCTCGAGCGCACGCACGAGTACCGCGGGCTCTACCACGTCCTCGGAGGCGCGCTCTCGCCGCTCGACGGCGTCGAGCCGTCCGATCTACGGATCGAAGGGCTGCTCGCACGGGTCGAGCGCGACGGCGTCGAGGAGGTTGTGCTGGCGACCAACCCGACGATGACGGGCGAGGCCACCGCCGCGTACATCGCGGATCGGTTACGCGACCGGGCGAAGGTGACGCGGCTGGCGAGCGGCCTGCCCGTGGGGGGCGACCTGGAGTACGCGGACGAGGTGACGCTCGGCCGCGCACTCGCCGGACGCCGCGAGATGTGACGCGGCCGTTTTTCGCGCAAATTGCGCACTTCTCGCTCTCCGACCCTTGCGCCGGGACCGCGTTCTTCGTAGATTGCCCCCACTGAAACCGGCGGGCCCTCGGGTCAGCCGGTTTCAGTGTTTCTGGGCTCGGTTTCGGCCCGGTGGGCGCCCGTAGACTGAGGCAGATGCCTGCCGCCGCCGAGCCCGAAGCACCCGCCGCACCCCACGTCGACGCCTCCCGTGCTCGAGCCGGCGTCGTCGTGATGAAGTTCGGCGAGGGTGCGGTCGTGGACGTCGACGGCATCCGCGGTGTCGCGCTCAGGCTGGCTGCCGCGCACGAGGCGGGCCATGGAGTCGTCGGCGTCCTGGCCGCCATGGCGTCGACGACGAGCGAGCTCGTCGCGCTCGCACGGCAGGTCTCCCCCAACCCGTCCGAGCGAGAGCTCGACATGCTCGTGTCCGTCGGTGAGCGCGCCTCGTGCGCCCTGGCAGCGATGGCGCTCGTCGACCTCGGCTACGACGCGGTCTCGCTCACCGGATCACAGGCAGGGATCGTCACGGATACGGCTCACGGCAGCGCTCGCATCGTCGAGGTGCGCGCCCGCCGGGTACGCGAGGCGCTCGACCGGGGCGCCATCGTGCTCGTCGCGGGTCTCCAGGGCGTATCGACGGACTCGGAGGTGACGACCCTCGGGCGAGGAGGCTCGGAAGCGACGGCGGTTGCCCTTGCCGCGGCACTCGCCGCCGAGGCCTGCGAGATCCTGGGAACGGCCGGAGGGGTCTACAGCGCCGATGCGCGCCTGATCCCCGGCGCCCGCAAGCTGACCACCCTGAGCCACGACGAACTGCTCGAGATCGCGTCGTACGGGGGCGCCGCCGTCCCGCTACGCTCCGTCGAGTTCGCACGGAACCACGCAGTACCGCTACACCTGCGGTCGTCGTCCACCGACGACGAGGGCACCTGGGTGGTGACGGAGGAGGACGGTCGGCTGCTCGAGAGAGCGATCATCTCCGGTGTGACGCACACGGTCGACGAGACCGTCTATCGAGTCGAGGGCGGCGTTCCCGCCGCCGGCCTCTTCACGGCGCTCGCGGACGCGGCCGTCAACGTCGACACGATCCTCCAGACCGGGGACGGCCTCGTGTTCTCCGCCTCGACGCAGGACGGCGACTCGACCGAATCGGTGCTCGACCGGTTGGGCGCGAACTGGAGCGCCGACCCGGATCTCGGGCAGGTGAGCGTCGTGGGAGCGGGAATGAAGAGCCACCCAGGCGTCGCGGCCACGGCGTTCGCGACGCTCGAGGAGCACGGCATCGAACCGGTGATCGTCACGACCTCGCCGATCAGGATCAGCTGCCACGTCCGCCGCGACGCGGTCGAGACTGCCGTTCGCGCGCTGCACGAGGCGTTCGGTCTCACCGACATCGAGCCCGAGGAGCCCTCGGATGGCTGATCCGGGCACTCGGGTCGGCGTCGTGGGAGTCAGCGGCGCGGTCGGCCGCATCACCCTGCAGCTCCTCCTGCTCCGCGGGTACACGAACATCCGCACGTTCGCGTCCTGGCGCTCGACGGGCGGCCGGATCGGGGAGTTCGAGATCGAGGAAGCCAGTCCCGTCGCGCTCGGGGCCGGAGATATCGACATCTGCTTCTTCTCGGTCGGCGCGGAGGCGAGCCGCGAGCTCGTCCCCGCAGCTGCGGCGGCGGGCACGCTGTGCATCGACAAGTCGTCGGCCTTCAGGCTTCAGGACGGCGTGCCGCTCGTGGTTCCGGAGGTCAACCCCGAGCGCGCCCTCGAGCACACGGGGATCATCGCCAACCCGAACTGCTGCGCGATCCCGCTGACGATGGCGCTCGCGCCGCTTCGCGACGCCGCCGGCCTGCGTCGCGTACGTGTCGCCACGTATCAGTCGGTCTCGGGTGCGGGAACGGAGGCGGTCGAGCGGTTGCGGAACGAACGGCCCGAGGAGCACGAGCTGCGGATGGACTGGCCGTTCGACGGCGTCGAGTTCGACGAGGAGACCAAGCTTCGCGAGGAGACGCGCAAGATCCTCGAGCTTCCCGATCTGCCGATCAGCGCGACCACGGTGCGTGTCCCCGTGATGGTGGGGCATTCCGAGGCCGTCTGGGTCGAGACCGAGGAGCCCGTCTCGCCCGCGACCGCGAGGAAGATCCTGTCCGAGGCTCCGGGCATGCTGCACGAGCAGGTTCCGAGGCCGTCGAAGGCAGTCGGGGTCGACGAGGTGCTCGTGGGCCGGATCCGTCTCGATCCGACAGTGGAGAACGGGCTCGCGTTCTTTCTCGCCTGCGACAACCTCCGCAAAGGAGCCGCGCTCAACGCCGTGCAGATCGTCGAGCTCTCGTGGCGGGGCGACACGAGGCGCTTGCTCCGCGCGCCGAGCGATCTCACGCGCGGCTAGCCGGGCGGGGCGGGCGCCGGCGCGGGCTGCAGCGCCTCCGACACCTTGCGCAACACCTTCTCGCGCGCTCCCTCCTCGACGGGCTGGAGACCGCCGAGCTCGAGCCGCGCGAGCTCGACCCTCCCCGAGGCCCGCACGGTCCGGAAGCCGAAGTCGGCGAGGAAGTCGCGCGGGAAGACGGTCCGGTGCACGAGGAACCGCTCGCGCGCGGGAGTGGACTCGCGATAGCGGTAGGCGAAGGCTTCGAGCGCGCGCGCGCCCTTGTCACGAGCCTCGCCGATCGCGGCGAGGAACAGAGACTGCTCGACCCAGGGCTGCGTGTCGGAGAGGAGATAGGCGCAGGTGACGAGGACGGCGTCGTCGGACGGCGGCCCGGCGGGGAGGTCGGCGGCACGGGGGAAGAGCGCGGCCGGCCCGTATTGCATCGAGCCGATCACGCGCCCGTCGTCGTCGCGGTAGATCGTCCCCCAGGCGCCCCACTCGTCCTCGGCCCGCTCGATCCACTTCGCCTTCTCCGGCTCGCGGTTGCCGCGGCTCTGCCACCAGATACACGTCTGGCACACGGCCGGGGCGGTCTCGAACGTCGCACCGGTGAGACCTGCGAGACGCGAGGAGATCGGCGAGTGCGCTTCCACGCTCATGTCGATCGTACAACCAGCTCCGTGACCTCCGGCCTCGCGAAGAACCGGAACGGGACGAAGGTCGTGCCGAGCCCCGGCGACACGTGGAGGGCAGTGGAGCCGTGGCGGTACAGGCCCTCGACGTCGCGCGCGCGGAGGTGCGCGAGCCTCAGCTTCCCTCCGGGGAGCGGCACCACGATCTGCCCCGCATGCAAGTGGCCCGAGAGGACGAGATGGAAGGCGCCGTCCGGGAGTCGGCGCGCGATCCCGGGGAAGTGGCAGAGGAGGATGCGAAGGTCGGCAGCCCGGTCGGAGAGGCTCGCAGGGTCGGCTCTCCGGCTCGCGTAGCTCTCGGGGTCGACCCCGACGAGCTGCGCACGCCGGCCGCGGACTTCGACCTCGACGGCGTCGTCGCCGAGCAGCACGACGTCCTCGAGCGCGGCGAACGCCGCGGGATCGAGGCGCTGCGAGAAGGGATCGCGCGAGTCGGCGAGGTCGTGGTTGCCGAGGACGACGAAGCACGGCCCGAGCCGGCGGAGCAGCCGCTCGAGCAGAGGCAGCCCCGATTGGCGCGAGACGACGTCGCCGGTGACGCAGACGAGGTCGGGTCGCCGCTCGGCGACCCATTCCACGGCGGCCTCGGTGGCTCGCCGGCCGCGCGAGGGGACGCCGAGGTGGAAGTCGGAGAGGTGCGCGATCCGGAGCCCGTCGAGCTCCGGCGGCACGCCCTCGAGCTCGACCTCGACCACGCGCCGCCGGAGCCAGCCCGCCTCGAACCAGCCCCAGGCGAGCGCCAGGGCGAGCACCACAGCGAGCGCGACCACGAGCCACATCAGCATCCGACGAGCCTCAACCGGACGCGCCGCGGGGCGTCAGACGGCGAGCTTGTCGACGACGTGGTCGACCGACACGAGGTGGCGCTTGAACTTGAGCTCCGAGTCGTCGAGCCCCGCCGCCACGCCGATCAGCTGCGAGAGGTGGAGGATCGGCATCTGGAAGTCCTTCCCGGTCTGCTCGCGGAGCTTCGACTGCCACGCGTCGAGCGAGAGGTGGCAGAGCGGGCACGGCGTCACCATCACGTCGGCTCCAGCCTCCTTCGCCTGCTCGATCGGCTGGATCAGCTCGGCGAGCGCGACGTCCTCGCGCGCCTGGATGATCGGGAAGCCGCAGCACTTGATATTCGCCGGGTTGTCGATCGCCTCGCCGCCGCACGCCTCGATGATCCGCTCGAGCGACTCCGGCCTGTCCGGGTCCTCGAACCCGAGGAGCTTGGACGGCCGCAGGATCTGGCAGCCGTAGAAGGGGGCGATCCTCAGCCCCTTCAGGCCCTTGTGCGCTGCATCCTTCAGGAGCTCGTAGCCCTCGCCGGCGGAGACGAGCCAGAGGAAGTGCTTGACGTCCACCCCGCCCGAGTACGCCGGGGCGCCGACGGAGACGAGGTTCGCGTTCACGCGCTCGAGGAGCGCCGAGTCGCCCTGCAGCTGGTGGTTCGCCTGGCGCAGGTTCAGCGTGCACACGTTGCACACCGTCATCAGGGTGTCGCAGCCCGTCGCCTCCGCGTACGAGAGGATGCGGGCGTTCAGGTGGAGGTAGTAGTCCGGCTCCGCCTCGTGGATGTCGCCGGCGCCGCAGCAGGTGACGCGCTCGAGCTCGACGAGCTCCAGCCCGACCTTCGGCGCGAGGGCCTGAGTCGAGATGTCGAGCTCCTTCGCCGACAGCGACGCGAGGCACCCCTTGTAGTACGCGACCTGCTTCACTCGCCCTCCTCGTTCCCGTTCTCTCCCGGCAGATACGGCACGACGAACGAGCCCTCGCCGTACGGGTCGCGCGGCCCTTCGCCGTCCGACTCGAGCTCGAGGTGCTCGAGCGCCTTCTCGCCCTGGACGATCCCGCTCGCGCCGTCACGTCCCTGCTCCTTCACGAGGTCGTACAGCGCGCGGGCCTCGCCGACGTCCTTCGCCACGTGCGGCGGGAAGGGCGGCGGGACCTTGCCGCGCCGGAAGAGCCCCATCGCGAACTTCACTTCCTTCAGCGACTTCGCGACGCCCTGCGTCTTCGGGACGAGCTCGGTCTCGCGCAGCCAGCCGGTCGTCTTCGCGGAGGTCACGAACCACTTTGCGTGCTTCGCCCCCATGTCCGAGTCGATGCCCGCTTTCATCGCCTCGGCGCCGAGCTTCGCGATCGCGTCGCGGGGGTCGACGCCCTTCGGGCAGCGCTCCTGGCAGAAGTAGCAGCGCGTGCAGTCCCAGATTCCGTGCTCGTCCGCGTACGCCTGGAGGCGCTCCACCGTTGCCTGGTCGCGCGGGTCGCCGACGAAGCGCATCCCCTTCGCGAGCGCGGCCGGGCCGAGGAAGTCCGGATCGGCCTCCATCGAGTTGCACTCGGAGACGCAGCAGCCGCACATGATGCAGAGCGACTCCTTGTGGATCACGTCCATCTGCTTCTGGGACACGACGTGCTCCATCTCACCCGGGTCGGAGTAGCCGGGCTCGAGCCAGGGAGTGACGGCCCGGATCTTGCCCCAGAACGGCGCCATGTCGACGACGAGGTCCTTGACGACCGGGAGGTTGCCCATCGCGGAGACGACGGGGACGTGGCCGGCCTCCGCGATGTCGTACATGCGTATCTTGCAGGCGAGGACGGCGGCGCCGTCCATGCGCATCCCGCACGAGCCGCAGATCATCATCCGGCAGCTCTTCCGGTAGGCGAGCGTCCCGTCGACCTGGTCCTTGACGATGTCGAGGACGTCGAGCAGCGTCGCCTCCTCGGGCGCGGCGACCTCGTACTCCTTGAGCGCCTTCTCCCCCGCGACCGGGTCGTAGCGCCAGATCTTGAGTGCGACCTGCATGGACACGCCTAGTAGCTCCTCACTTCCGGTTGCCACTTCGTCATCCGAACCTCCTCGTCGCCGAGCTCCGGCGCGCCGTCCTCCCAGCGGGTCAGCGAATGCTTCAGGAATCGCTCGTCGTCGCGCTCGGGGAAGTCCGCAGGGCGGGAGTGCGAGCCACGGCTCTCCTCGCGGCCGAGCCCGGCCTGGACCATGACCCAGGCGAGGTCGAGCATGTAGCCGAGCTCGAGCGCCTGCGTGAGGTCGGTGTTGAAGACGTCACCCTTGTCCTCGACGACGACGTGCTCGTACCGCTCGCGCAGGCGCGCAATTGTGTCCAGCTGCGCTTCCATGCGCTCCGCATAGCGGAACACGCCGAAGTTCTCGAGCATCGAGGATCCGAGATCGTCGCGGATCTTCCAGGGGCGCTCTCCGTCGGTGCGACCGAGGAGCTTCCCGAGATCACGCTCTGCGTCCGCGAGCGGCGTTTCCGAGAGGGCGACCCCGGGCGTCGCGAGCGCATGCTCGGCTGCCGCTTGCCCGGCACGCCGCCCGAACGTGATCGTCTCCATGAGGGAGTTCCCACCAAGGCGGTTCGCTCCGTGAACCGATACGCAGGCCGTCTCGCCGGCGGCGTACAGACCCTCGACCTCCGTCGCGCCCCAGTTGTCCGTCGCTACGCCGCCCATGTGGTAGTGGGCTCCGGGCCGGACCGGAATGGGGTCGTAGATCGGGTCGACGCCCGCGAACGTCAGCGCGAGCTCGCGTGAGCCCGGGAGCCGCGTGTTGATGCGCTCGGCGCCGAGGTGCCGGAGGTCGAGCAACACCGACCCGGAGACGTCACGTCCGGCCTCGATCTCTGTCGTCTCCGAGCGAGAGACGACGTCGCGCGACGCGAGCTCGAGCGCGTTCGGCGCATAGCGCGCCATGAATCGCTCGCCGTCGCGGTTGATGAGAAAGCCACCTTCTCCGCGGCATGCCTCGGTGATGAGGACGCCACTCGGATACAGCGTCGTCGGGTGGAACTGCATGAACTCCATGTCCTTGAGCGGAACGCCGGCGTGGAGGGCCATGGCCATCCCGTCGCCGTTGCAGGCGTACGCGTTCGTCGTCACGCGGTAGATCCGTCCCATCCCCCCCGTGGCGAGCACGACGGAGCGCCCGGTCACGAGCTTCAGGCCACCCCGGACGAGATCCCAGCAGATGACGCCGACGCAGCGGCCGTGGTCGACGACGAGCCGCCAGGCGAAGTACTCCTCGTGCACCGCCATCGGCCCCTGCTCCATCCGCTTCATCAGCTGCTCGTAGAGCACGTGGATGAGCACGTGACCGGTGATGTCGGCCGAGAACACCGTGCGTGGAGAGCCGGCCGCGCCGAAGGGACGCTGCGCGAGCCTGCCGTTCTCGTCACGGGAGAAAACGCAGCCCCAGTGCTCGAGCTGGTAGATGTCGCCCGGCGCCTCGGTCGCGAGAATCTCGATCGCATCCTGATCGCCGAGGTAGTCAGAGCCCTTCACGGTGTCGAACGCGTGCTGCTCCGGGCTGTCCTCCGCACGGTTCCCGAGCGCGGCGTTGATGCCGCCCTCGGCCGCTCCCGAGTGGCTTCGCGTCGGGTGGAGCTTCGAGACGATGCCGACGTCCGCACCCGTGTCGAACGCCTCGATCGCAGCGCGCATGCCCGCGCAGCCGGCCCCGACGACCACGACGTCGTGCATGGGGCCCGTCACGGTGTGGTCACCCGTCGTCCACGGTGTGCTCGCAGATGCGAGACGAGGACGCAGGGCGCGTCCATATCGGACATATGGGCGCGCCCGAGGACGCGGTCTCGCGTCTGCGAGCGCGACGTGGCGGCATGGCTGATCATGCCGTGACGGGGCCCCTTATCCACTTCAACGGACGCTACCTGATGGCCGACGGCCCGACTCAGGTATGGCTCACGGCGTCGAGGTCGTGACCGAGACCCGCCCGAGGGCGCCCGCCTGGGTCACGCGCACGAAGAGCGAGCGCTGCCCGCACACCGTGGTCTCGATCCGCTTCACGCGCTGCCCGACCCACGACGCGCGGCGGATCACGGTCTTGCGGCTCGCGCCGACGAGCGCGACGTCGTACTGTCCGCCCCTGGGGACGGCCGCCGTGATCCGGAGGTTCCCGTCGAGCGGCGTCGCGAGCGGGATCCACCAGACCTTCGCCGTCCGCCTCCCGAACGTCCTCGCGAACGAGCGGAGGGACCCACGCATCCAGGGCTGGAGCACGTCCCGCTCGGCCGCCTGCAATGCCGCGTCCGTCGGATAGAAGCTCGGCGCCATGATCGGCCAGGCGCCGGTCGTGATGCCGTCCTTCCGCTCCTCGAGGAGGCGGTACACCTCGGCCCAGGCCTCGCCCGGGTTGAGCGCGTAGTTCCGCCCCTCGTCTCCCGGGTACGCCTCGCCGCGCGTGACCTTGGGGCACACGGTCGCCGCCGTCGCCCAGTTCTTCGGGCCCCAGTCGATCGCGCGCCAGGGCGTGTTGTCCCGGTAGAGCGCGATGTGGTGGCCGTACTCGTGGCGGACGACCTCCTCGGGGGTCGTGCCGTCCATCGTCGGCTCGGCGAGGGAGATCATCGTGTTCCTCGAGTAGCACCCGAGGGCGCGCGCGCCGCAGAGCTCCTGCACCTCGGCGAGGGTCGCGTGGTACGAGATCACACGCGCGAGCTCGGCGCCGTGCGTGAGCTGGGCGAGGAACTCGGCCCAGTACTCGGGCGTCACCGTCGGCAGCGAGTCGGAGACCTGGACCTGGACGACCTCTCCGGTCGAGGTCGTGATAGGGCCGCCGCGCCACGTGGCCGTCGTGCGCACGACCCGGTCGGCGCGAAGAGCCGTCCCGGGCTGCGCGTCGATCGAGCGCGCGCTCGTAGGCTGCGCGGGAGCCGCAGTCACGGGGCCGGAGCGAGCCGCCCCCGCGATCGCGGCCGCGAGCAGCGCTGTCGCGACGAGAACGGCGGGCAGCCGCCCGCGCGAGACCACCATCAAACCCTTATACCCGCACGTCTGGAGCAGCAACGTAAAGGTTGCCTAAGAGTCGCGGTCCGGGTCAGGCGCGCGGGCCGGCAGCGGCCACGCCCGGAGCGACGTCCTCGAACCGCGTGAAGTTGTCGCGGAACATCTGCGCGAGCTCCCGCGCCTTCACGTCGTAGGCGGCCGGGTCGGCCCACGTGCCGCGCGGGTCGAGGAGCGACGAGTCGACTCCGGGCACGGACACCGGGACCTCGAGGCCGAAGACGTCGTCCATACGGTACTCGGCGCTGTCGAGCGCGCCCGAGAGCGCGGCCCGGAGCAGGGCGCGGGTGGCCCGGATCGGCATCCGCCGCCCCACGCCGTGCGAGCCGCCGGTCCACCCGGTGTTGACGAGCCACACCTCGACGTGCGGGTGGTCGCCGAGCTTCCGGCCGAGGAGCCCTGCGTACACCGACGGCGGCTGGGAGAGGAAGGGAGCCCCGAAGCACGTCGAGAAGGTCGGCTGCGGCTCCTGGACGCCGATCTCGGTGCCCGCGAGCTTCGACGTGAACCCGGAGAGGAACCAGTAGATCGCCTGGTCGCGGGTGAGGCGGGCGATCGGCGGAAGGATGCCGAAGGCGTCCGCGGTGAGGAAGACGACCGCGCTCGGATGCCCCGCGCGCTTCTCCGGCAGAGCGTTCCCGATCCGCTCGAGCTTGTACGCGGCGCGCGTGTTCTCCGTCTTCGAGTCGTCGTCGAGATCGAGGAAGCCGCCCTCGTCCACGACGACGTTCTCGAGCACGGTGCCGAACGAGTGCGTCGCCCGGAAGATCTCGGGCTCCGCTTCCGGCGAGAGCCGGATCACCTTCGCGTAGCAGCCACCCTCGAAGTTGAAGACGCCCTCGTCCCCCCACCCGTGCTCGTCGTCGCCGATCAACGAGCGCTCGGGGTCGGCGGAGAGCGTCGTCTTCCCCGTCCCGGACAGCCCGAAGAAGATCGCCACCTTGTCCTTCGGCCCGACGTTCGCCGAGCAGTGCATCGGGAAGACGCCGTCGAGCGGGAGGCGGTCGTTCATCAGCGTGAAGATCGACTTCTTGATCTCGCCCGCGTAGAACGTGCCCCCGATCAGCACCTCGGCGCGCGTCGGGTGCAGGACGACGAACGTCCCCGTCCGCGTCCCGTCGGCGGCGGGGTCGGCCGTCAGGGCGGGCGCGTGGAGGACGAGCGCCTCCGGCTCGAACAGCTTCAGCTCGTCAGCCGTCGGGTCGATGAACAGCGTCTTCGCGAAGAGCGCGTGCCAGGCCGAGTCCGTGACCACGCGAACCGCCAGCCGATGCGCCGGATCGGCGCCCGCGAACGCGTTCACCACGTAGATGTCCCGGCCCTCGAG
>JBOHBB010000123.1:0-6613 GCA_050698135.1 Gaiellaceae bacterium | reverse complement strand
GCGCCAGGGCGAGCACGGCGACGGCGAGGGCCGTGCCGGTGGTCCGCGGATCCTCGACGCGCAGCCAGGCGACGGAGACGGCGAGCGCCGGGAGCGCACACGCTGCCAGCGTCCTACCCATGCGCGTGCGCGGACGGGCGGGCGGAGTCGAGGGCCGCCGCGAGGTCTGCGCCCCGGCGCACGACCGCGACAGGAACGCCTGCAGCCGTGAGCTGGAGCAGGCCGGGAAGCGTGGGCGTCGGGCGCCCCGCATGACTCGGGGCGTCTACCCAGACGACGGACAGGAGCTGGCGCGTCGCCGCTGCGACGAGGGCCCGGAGCGACGCCGGGTCGAGGGTCGCCGTCACGACCACCAGCTCTCCCGCGCGGGCCACACGCGCGTCGTCGTGCGCGAGTGCGCGGCGGAGCGGATGCCCCGCATCGGGCTCCACCGCCGCCAGCGTGTCCAGCACCGCGCGGAAGTCGCCGTCGAGCGAGCACACGTTCACCGCAGCCGGGCTCGCGGAGGTGGTCACCAGGGTCGACCTGCGCCCGCGGGCGGCGTACACCCTGACGATCGAGCCCGCAGCTCGCACGGCAGCGTCGAAGCTCGAGTCGGGCGGGTCGCCGACATCGCCGCTCGGGTCGCAGTCGAGCAGCACGACGACGGCGTCTCGCGGAGCGTCGTCGAGCTCCTTGACCATCAGCTGGCCGCGCCTCGCCGTCGTCGGCCAGTGCACGCGTCGCAGGGACTCGCCCTGCTCGTACTCGCGGACGGAGTGGAGGCCGAAGCCGGCCGGCCGGCGCAGCATCAGGCGTCGCCCGTCCGAACCCTGCCGCCCGGCCTCGCTGAACAGGGCGCTCAGTTCGACGAGGCGCGGGTGGACTACGATCGCACCCGGCGCGTCGACGGGCAGCGTCACGGTCTCGAGCCCGAGGTGGTCGCCCAGGACGAGGCGGGCATCGGAGAACGGGAAGCGGCCACGCGGGACCCGGCCGAGGTCGATCGAGCCCGCGAACGTGCGCCCCCGTCCGCGCAGGCGGCATTCGTAGCGGCCGATCCGGCCCAGGGAGCCCTTCAGGACGGACGATGCGACCGGCATCCGCGACCGGAGCTTCGCCTCGACGACGAGTCGCACGCGGCTCCCCTCGACCGCCGGGGAGGGGATCGCGACCTGGCGCACCGCGGTGGCCGTGCCGACGGATCTGGCCCACAGGCGGGAGGTCCCTGCGGCCACGAGCAGGCCGACGCCGACCACTCCCAGCGGGCGCGAGCTGAACGCCACCGCGGCCGCCGTGACCGCGACGCCGAGCAGGAGCGCTCCTCCGAGGCGGCTCACCGCTCCCGTTCGCGAGCGTCGCTCACAGGGGCACCGGGGTGTCGTGCAGTGCCTCGCGCGCGCCGTCCTCGCCCGTGACCCCAGAGGCTCGCGCCTCCGGCGCCACGATCAGCCGGTGTGCGAGAACGTGCACGGCGACCGCCTGCACGTCCTCCGGCAGCGTGAAGTCCCGGCCGTCCGCGACCGCGCGCGCTTTCGCCATGCGCAGGAGCGCGATCCCCGCTCGTGGGCTGGCGCCCAGTGCGAGGCTCGGGCTCTCCCGCGTGTGACGGAGGATCGCGACCACGTAGCGGCCGACGCTCTCCTCGACGTAGACATTCCGCGCGGCCGCGATCGCACCCAGCACGTCGTCGTGGGTGGCGACCGCCTGCAGCCGCTCCAGCGGCGGCGCAGTCGTCTGCTCCGCGAGCATGCGCGCCTCCTCCGCGAGCGGCGGGTACCCGAGCGAGAGCCGTGCCGAGAAGCGGTCGAGCTGGGCCTCCGGAAGCGGGTAGGTGCCTTCGTACTCGATCGGGTTCTGGGTCGCGACCACGAGGAAGGGGAGATCGAGCGGGTACGTGACGCCGTCGATCGTCACCTGGCACTCCTGCATCGCCTCGAGGAGCGCCGACTGCGTCTTCGGCGACGCGCGGTTGATCTCGTCGACGAGGAGGACGTTCGCGAACACCGGGCCGGGTTTGAACTCGAACTCGTTGGTCCTCTGGTTGAAGACGTTCACACCGGTGACGTCCGTCGGGAGCAGGTCGGGCGTGAACTGGAGGCGCGAGAAGGAGAGGTGCAGGGAGCGGGCGAGCGACTTGGCGAGGATCGTCTTCCCGACGCCCGGGAAGTCCTCGATGATCAGGTGGCCCTCGGCGAGGAGGCCGAGAACGCACAGCTCGAGCGTCTCGCGCGGGGCGCGGACGGCCAGTGCCAGATTGGCGACGACGCGCTCCACGACGCCCGCCGCCACGGCGGAGCCGACCGCCCTGCGAGCGGGGACGGCGTCGCTCATTCCGCCGAGAGTAGCCGCTCCACCTCGTCCAGCACGGCCGCGGCGATCGCCCGCTTCGGCGCCTTCTCCACCTGCCGCTCCCCTGCAGCAGAGATGACGACGACCTCGTTCTCCTCGGCGTCGAAGCCGATGTCGCCCCTGCTCACGTCGTTGAACACGAACAGGTCCGTGCCCTTGGTCTTCCGCTTCTCGCGTGCCCGCTCGAGGCCGGCAGCCGCGCCGTCGGCCGCGAAGCCGACGAGCACCTGGCCCGGCCTGCGGCTCGAGCCGAGCGCCGCCAGGACGTCCCGGGTGGGCTCGAGCTCGACCGTCCACGGCTCGGTGTCCTTCGGGCGTTTGTCGGGCCGTGCCGCCACCGGCCGGTAGTCCGCGACGGCGGCGGCCATGACGATGACGTCCGCATCGGCACGGGCGAGCGCCTCCCGCTCCAGGTCCGCGGCGGTAGGCGTGTCGACGACGGCGACGCCCGGCGGAGCCGGCACGGCGAGGTTCGCCGCGAGGAGCGTGACCTCCGCGCCGCGGCCGCGCGCCTCCTCGGCGAGGGCCACGCCCATTCTCCCGGACGAGCGGTTCCCGACGAAGCGCACGGAGTCGAGCGGCTCGCGCGTCCCGCCCGCCGAGACGAGGACGCGACGGCCCCGCAGCGGGCCGGGCGAGGTCGGCTCGCCGAGAAGCTCGGCGATGCGGGCGGCGATCTCCTCGGGCTCGGCCATCCGCCCCATGCCCACGTCGCCCTCCGCGAGGTCACCCTCGGCCGGCCCCACTACCTCGACGCCGCGATCCCGGAGCACTGCGACGTTCGCCTGCGTAGCCGGGTGCTCCCACATCCGCGTGTTCATCGCCGGCGCAACGAGGACCGGGCCGTGGTGGGCGAGCGCCGCCTCGGTCAGGAGGTCGTCGGCGAGCCCGTGCGCAAGCCGCGCAAGCGTGTTCGCCGTCAGGGGCGCGACGACGAGCAGGTCGACGGGCTCGAGATGCGGGTACGGAGTCTCGCTCTTCGGCCTCCGCGCGAGCGCGAGGAAGGTCTCCTCGCTGACGAAGCGCTTCGCGCCCGCGGTGACCACGGGGTGCACGTCGTTGCCCGCTCGGACGAGCAGGCGCACCAGAGTGCACGCCTTGTAGGCCGCGATCCCCCCGGTGACGCCGAGCAGGATGCGTGCCACGACGGACCCGGCTAGACCGGCGGGGCGTGGTACGTGATCTTGCCGCTCGCGATCTCTTCCATCGCCATCGTGAGGTAGTTCTTCGAGCGGGACTCGATCAGTGGCGGCGGGGCCTCTTCGAAGCCGATTCCCTCGCCCAGCTGGTGGTGGTAGTTGTTGATCTGGCGCGCCCGCTTGGCCGCGATGATCACGAGCGCGTAGCGGGACCCCTCGACGCGGTCGAGGAGCTCGTCGATTCTGGGATGGATCATGGCCGCGCCATGGTACCTGCGAACGCGAGCTCGCAGTCCACGACGGCGGCGAGCGCGGTCGTCGCCCGCTCGAGGTCGTCGTTCCGCACCATGTAGCGGAAGCGGTGCGCCTGCTCGAGCTGCTCGCGGGCGAGCGCGATTCGCTCGCCGATCTCGCCCGTGCTCTCCGTCGCCCGGTCTCGAAGCCGTCGCTCGAGCTCGGGCACGTCGGCGGCGATGAAGATGGTCACGCTTCCCGGCACCTCGTCCTGCACCTTGAGCGCCCCGTCGAGCTCGAGCTCGAGGACGCAGACCTTGCCCTCGTCGGCGATCCGCTCGATCTCGGAGCGGAGCGTCCCGTAGCGCCGCCCGGAGACGTACGGAACCCACTCGAGGAACTCGCCGGCGTCGACCCTCCGTGTGAACTCGTCGTCGTGGAGGAACCAGTACTCCCGGCCGTCCACCTCGCCCGGCCGCTGTGGCCGCGTCGTGGCCGAGACCGCCACCTCGAGGCCCGCGACCCGCTCGAGCAACCCCCTGATCAGCGTCCCCTTGCCCGCCCCCGACGGCCCGGTGACGACGAAGACGGGCCGTGACGGCACGGTCGAGGCTAGGACCGGTGGTTGAAGAGCTCCACGAGCTCCGTGCGCTGGCGCTCGGAGAGGCCGCCGACGGTCTTCGACTGGCTGATGCGGCACTGGTTGAGCAGGCGCGCCGCCTTCACCCGGCCGAACTTGGGGACGGCCATGAGCATGTCGAACACCTTCGCGGTCGAGACGAACTCGGGGGGGTCGAGGAGGATCTCCTCGATGTGCACGCGGGCCGCTTTCAGGTCCCGCTTCAGCTGGGCACGGCGCACGCGTACGTCGTTCGCCCTCTGCAGCGCTTCCATCCGTTGGTCGAGCGAGCGGGCGGGCGCCTGGGCGTGCATCTTCGACGTGACCATGAGCCGGACGAGTCTACCAAGACTCGGGTCGTGGTCAAGCTGTAACGTTTTAGTCGATTTGCAGGGTTTTTTGCGTTGCCCGAGCAGCTTACGATCCTGAGCCGAGGGGTGTTCCGCTCGCTGCGCCTCGGAGCTCGACGGCTCGCTCTACCCCCCATGCGCACATCTCGGCCGCGAGCTCCTCGCGCACGCGGACGGGTGCGGACGGGTCCGCGAACAGCACCGTGCCGAGGGCGATCGCGCTCGCTCCTGCCGCCACGAGGTCGAGCGCGTCCCGCCCGCCGGCGACGCCCCCCATACCGACGATGGGCAGTTCGACCGCGTTTGCACAGGCGTGCACACAGGCGAGCGCGATCGGCCGGAGGGCAGGCCCCGAGTAGCCCCCGGCCCCGAGTGCGAGCACCGGCCGCAGAGCACGCGGGTCGAGCGCGAGACCCCGAATCGTGTTCACGAGGGAGAGGCCGTCCGCGCCGGCGTCCGCCACCGAGCGGGCGACCTCGGCGATGTTCGAGGTCGCCGGCGACAGCTTCGCGTAGAGCGTCTTCGTCGTGGCGGCGCGCGCTGCGGAGACGAGCTCGGCCGCCGGCTCGGGCGCCTCCTCCACGTTCGGGCAGGAGAGGTTCAGCTCGACCACCGCGATTGCGTCGCACTCGTCGAGGACGGCGCACACGTCCGTGTAGTCCGGGGCGCAGAAACCGCCGACCGAGACCCAGAGCGGGAGCCCGAGAAGCTCGAGCCGCGGCAGGTGATCCCGCACGAACGCGTCGATCCCGGGGTTCTGGAGCCCGATCGAGTTCAGCATCCCGTGCTCGGTCTCCGCGATCCTCGGCGGGGGGTTCCCCTCCCTCGGGAGCGGCGTCACGGTCTTCGTCACGAACGCGTCCAGGCTCCTCGCGACGTCGGGGGCGGTGAGCGCGTCCAGGCAGCCCGAGGCGTTCAGGATCGGCACAGGCTGCGCGCTCACGCGGCCTCCCGCAGGACGGGGCCGGCCACGCACAGCCGCTCGTAGCGCCCCTCGACCTCGACGACGCAGCCGTAGCAGGCGCCGTAACCGCACGCCATCGGCGCCTCCCAGGCGAGCTGGGAGCCGGGGACGAGCGCCCTCAACGCCTCGAGCATCGGCTTCGGCCCGCTCGGCAACGGCTTCCGCCTCGACGTCCCGCGGCCGCTCCTCGTCGGCGGCGGGATCGGGATCGCGCCGCTCCCGTACCTCTCCGAGGCGCTCGGCGGCCCGCCGGCGCTCCTCGGCTTCCGCTCGGACTGGCATGCCGAGGCCGCCGCGCTCGTGCCGAACGCCGTGGTGGTGGTCGAGCCGAACTACGTGACCGAGGGGCTGCCGTCCGGCTTCGACGTCCTCGCGTGCGGGCCGGAGCCGATGCTCGACGCCGTGCGCGCGCTCGAGCCAAACGCGCAGCTCGCCTGGGAGGCGCCGATGGCATGCGGCTACGGCGCGTGCTACGGGTGCGTCGTCGAGGTCGGCGGCAAGCTCGAGAGGCTGTGCGTAAAAGGTCCTGTCCTTGCGGCTGCTTAACGCCTCCGGCTGCCTCGACGCACTGACGGCGCCCGACGTCGCGCGATCGCTCGACGCGTTCGTGACGAAGACGGTGACGCCGCTGCCGCGCGAAGGAAACGCGCCGACGCGCATCGCCGAGACAGACGCGGGGATGCTCAACTCGATCGGCCTCGCGAACCCTGGCATCGACCTCTTCGTCGACACGGTGCTGCCGACCCTACGGACCCTCGGCGTACCGCTCTGGGTCTCCGTCGGAGGCTTCGCCGCCGACGAGTACGCGGGGCTCTGCGAGGTGCTCGACGACCACAGCGCGATCGAGGCGCTCGAGCTCAACGTCTCCTGCCCGAACGTCGACGAGGCGCCTGAGAGCGTCGGGAAGATCCTCGCCCGTGCGCGCGTAGCAACGCGCAAGCCGCTCTTCGCGAAGCTCTCGCCGGCAGTTCCCGAC
>JBOHBB010000122.1:0-4523 GCA_050698135.1 Gaiellaceae bacterium | reverse complement strand
GGGGGGTGGTGGCCTTGCTGGGGGGAGCGGTGCGTGGGGGGCTATGGTCCACCTCGTCGTCAACCTGTCGCGCGGTGTTTGGGGGTTGCAACTTCTTGCGCCCCCCCGCCGACCCCCCTTCCTGGTCGTTGCCATGGCCTGCGCCGCACCTGGCCTCTCGGCCGGCGGAGCCGGCCTCCGGCCGCCACCGGTAGTGCGCAGCAGAGCGGGCTATGGTCTAAATCGTGCTTCGCGCAGTCTTGTTCGACGTCGACTTCACCCTGTTCCGGCCCGGGCCCGAGCTCGGGCCGGAGGGGTACCGGCGGGTGGGGGAGCGGCACGGGCTGACGCTCGACCCGGATCGCTATGTGGAGGCGCGCGTCGGATCGATCGAGAAGCTGAACCGCGAGCGCGACCTCGTCCACGACGAGCAGGTCTGGATCGCCTTCACGGAGGAGATCGTGCTCGGCATGGGCGGCGATCCGAGCGGCGCGCGCGCCTGCGCCATCGACATGGTGCGGGAGTGGGAGAGGCACGAGAACTTCACCCTGTACGAGGACGCCCTGCCCGTCCTCGCCGACCTCCGGGCACGGGGCATCCGGATCGGGCTCGTCACGAACGGCCAGCGCGATCTCGAGGAGTTCGTCCGGCATCACCGGCTGGAGGTCGACGCGATGGTCGGCTCGAGGGCGCACGGGCGGATCAAGCCGCATCCGTCGATCTTCGTCGCCGCGCTGCGCCAGCTCGAGGTCGCGCCCGACGACGCCGCGATGGTCGGGGACTCCTACGAGGACGACATCGAGGGCGCGCGGGCCCTCGGGATGCGCGCGATCTTCCTCGACCGCGAAGGCCTGCGACCGGCCGAGCCCGACCGGATCGACACGCTGCTCGCCCTACCCGCCGCGCTCGGGCTCGCCCGCTAGCTCGTTCCTCCAGGCGTCCGTGTGGGCGCCCAGCGGAACGGCCTCGGCGACCTCCCCGGAGCCGAACCCCGGCGCCGCTTCCTCTCGCGTCCACACGGGCCCGACGCAGACGTCCTCGTCTTCGACGAGCTCGAGCCACTCGGCGAGGGTCCGCCCCGCGAGGACCGCTGCGAGCTCGGCCGCGAGCGCCTCCTGGTCGTCGGCGTAGTGCCGCTCCGCGAGGTCCGGGCGCCCGAGCAGCTCGCAGAGCCGTCGGAAGAACTTCGGCTCGAGGGCCCCGACCGTGACGTGGCGCCCGTCCGCTGTCCCGTAGACCCGATAGCAGGCCAGGCCGCCCGTGAGCAGCCGCGGGACGGTGTCTCCGCCGAGCCGGTGCGCGACCAGGTCGTGCGCGCCGTGCGTCATCGAGACGGTGACGTGCTGCCCGCGGCCGGTGCGCGCCCGCTCCAGGAGGGCGGCGAGGATGCTCGTCACCGCGCCGAGCGCCCCGGCCGAGAGGTCCGCCACCTGGACCGGGGGGAGCCCCGGCGCCGTGTCCTCGAGGACGCCCGCCCACCCGAGGTAGTTGAGGTCGTGACCAGCCCGCTGCGCGTGCTCCGGATCGAGCCCGAAGCCCGTGATCGAGCAGTAGACGACCGTGTCCGGGAAGTCCCGCGGCCCGATCCCGAGGCGTTCGGCGACACCGGGCCGGAAGCCCTCGAGGACGACGGCCGCGCGGGAGCAGAGGCTCTTCGCGAACGCCGCATCCTCCTTCAGGTCGCAGACGACGGACTCGGTTCCCGCTCGCAACGCCCTGTCCCATGCCGGCGCGGTCGTGCGCATCGCGTCGCCGCCGGGCGCCTCGACCCGGACGACCCGGGCGCCCAGGCGACGAAGCTCGCGGCTCGCGTACGCGCCTGGGAGGAGACGCGTGAGGTCGACGACGAGGGTTCCGGCGAGCGGTTGCACCGCGCGGGAGCGTACCTCTATCCTCGGCGGCGTTGACTGACCGTTCAATCGCATCCGAGGAGAAGCGGAAGTCGCTGCTCGACGCCGCGGTGCGGGTCTTCGCGCGGGCCGGCTACCACGGCGCCCGGGTCGGAGACATCGCCGAGGAGGCCGGCGTCGCGCACGGCCTCCTCTACCACTACTTCTCCTCGAAGGAGGAGGTCCTGCAGACGATCTTCCGCGAGAACTGGGGCGAGCTGATCGAGCGCTTCCGCGCCGTCGAGGCAGCCGAGGAGCCTGCCTCCGAGAAGCTCGAGGGCATCGCGAAGATCCTCCTCCGGACGTGGCGAAACGAGCCCGAGCTCGTCACCGTCATGGTGCGCGAGGTCGCGCGCAGCCAGCAGCTCCAGAGCCAGGTCGTCGAGGTGCGGGAGGCGTTCGCGATCGTCCAGCGCGTCGTCGAGCAGGGGCAGCGCGACGGCGCCTTCCGACGCGATCTCGACGCACGCCTCGCGAGCTGGATCCTGTACGGCGGCCTCGAGGAGGTGCTGACCGGCTGGGTGATGGGCAGCCTCCCGACGGACGACGCCGAGGTCGAGCGCGCCGAGCGGACAGCGATCGACCTCGCGCTGCGGGGGCTAGCGGTCTAGGCTCGCGCCGTGAAGGTCTTCAACCTCAACGGGGACGAGTGGGACCGGGCCGAGGACCGGCCGGGCTGGCGCAGCAGGGACGCGTGGGTCGGCGCCCACATCGACGCAGAGCTGATCGGAGGGAGCATGTACGAGCTCGAGCCCGGGGACCGGCTCTGGCCGTACCACACGCACCACGCGAACGAGGAGTGGATCATCGTGCTCCGCGGCCGGCCGACCCTCCGGACGCCGGACGGCGAGCAGGAGCTCGACGAGGGCGACGTCGTCGCGTTTCCCCGCGGCAAGGCGGGCGCGCACCAGGTCTTCAACCGGACAGACGGGCCGCTCCGCGTCCTCATGCTCTCGACGAGGCTGGCGCCGGACGTCGTCGAGTACCTGGACAGCGGCAAGGTCTCGGTCGTGGACGCGAAGGGCGAGCGGCTCTTCCGGGAGTTCCGCGGGCAGGACGCCGAGTACTGGGAGGGTGAGGACTGACGTAAGCGCGGGTGCAGGCGCCGCCCCGTGTCGTCGGCCCCTCCTGCGGCCATGGTTACGAGGTGGCGGCGCGGCTGATGGGGTAGCAGAGCTCAGGCCGCTCCGCGTCGTCGAGGCGACCCGGTCCGGGAGGGAAGCAACAGAGCGCACAACACGTCTGGACGAGTAACCGAAGGGAGAGGGGAAATGCGAAGGAAGCCACAGGTCGCGTGGGCGGCACTCGCAGCCGTCGCCACGCTCTTTGCCGTGCTCCTCGTCGGCGCCGCCGCCCCAGCACAGGCGGGGCCACCGGAGGACGCGGTCCTCGACTGGAACCAGTACGCGGTCGAGGCGCTCGTGAACGTACCGAACGGACCGGTGCCGAACGCCGGACAGGGGCCGACCGTGGCGATGATCCATCTCGCCATGGTGCAAGGGGCTGTCTACGACGCGGTCAACATGATCGACGGCGGCTACGAGCCGTATCTCGACGATCTTCCGTCGGCGCCTGCGTCCGCCTCGATGCCCGCTGCGGTCGCCACCGCCGCCCACCATGTGCTCGTCGGGATGGTGATGGTGCCGCCTCTGGCGACCGGAATCGTCGACCGGCTCAACGGGCTCTATGCGGACTCGCTCGCGGCGATCCCGAACGGCGCCGCGAAGAGCGCCGGGATCGCGGCCGGGGAGGCTGCCGCGGCGGCCATGCTCGCGGAGCGGGCCAACGACGGCCGCTACGGGCCGTTCCGGTTCACATGCGGCGAGGACGCCGGGGAGTGGCGGCCGGCCACCTCCACGGTCTGCACGACGCCGTCAGGCCCGAGCGACCCGAACGCGTGGGTGGCGAGGGTCGAGCCGTTCGTGCTGGAGAGCACGTCGCAGTTCCGGACGAAGGGGCCGCACTCGCTCACGAGCGGTGCCTACGCGAAGGAGTACGAGGAGGTGAAGAGCCTCGGGGCGCCGGGTAGCTCGCGGACCCCCGAGCAGGAAGCGCTCGTTCGCTTCTTCACGAACAGCACCCACCCGCCCGAGTGGTACAACCGCACGTTCCGCGTGATCTCCGACGACGCCGGGCTCACGCTCGCCGAACAGGCGCGCCTCTTCGGGATGCTGAACATGGCCGGGGCGGACACGCTGATCAACTGCTGGGACGACAAAGCGTTCTGGAGCTTCTGGCGTCCGATCACCGCGATCCGCATGGGGAACGACGACGGGAATCCGAAGACGGTCGGCGATCCGACGTGGACGTCGCTCGAGGGGAACCCTCCGTATCCCGAACATTCGTCTGGGTACAACTGCGTCACCGGTGCCTTCATGCACACGGCCGGTGCCTTCTTCGGCAAGAAGCCGATGACGTTCGACCTGGTGAGGAAGGTGACGGGCGCCGCAGACGTGACGCGCACGTACAACCAGTTCACGGACGTGGTCGACGACGTGATCGACGCACGCGTCTACCAGGGGATCCACTTCCGAGCATCTGACGTTCAGGGAGCCGGCATCGGCCGGGACGTCGCCCACTGGCTCGACAAGAACTTCCTCCAGCCGGTGAAGTGAGGCGACTCGTCCGGGCCGGGCCGTGGCTCGCCGCGGCCGG
>JBOHBB010000121.1:0-6767 GCA_050698135.1 Gaiellaceae bacterium | reverse complement strand
CCGTATAGCCGTGACGCTCGAGCTCGAACTCGTGCTCCTGGAGGCGGACGTAGGCCGTCATGCCTTCCGCAGCGTAGCCGCGCGCCAGCTCGAACATCGCCGCGATCAGCGAGTGGAAGCCCGCGAGCGTGATGAACTGGAAGCGGTAGCCCGTCGAGCCGAGCTCCTGCTGGAAGGTCGCGATCTGTGCGTCGGACAGGTGCTTGCGCCAGTTGAAGGACGGCGAGCAGTTGTACGCGAGCAGCTTGCGCGGGTGGCGCTCGTGGATCGCGTCGGCGAAACGGCGCGCCTCCTCCAGGTCGGGCGTCGAGGTCTCGAACCAGATCACGTCTGCGTACGGCGCGTACGCGAGCGAGCGTGCGATCGCGGGCTCGAGTCCGTCGGTGACTCGGTAGAAGCCCTCCGGGGTGCGCTCGCCGGTCAGGAACTCGTGGTCCCGCTCGTCGACGTCGCTCGTGAGCAATGTCGCCGAGAGCGCGTCGGTGCGAGCGACGAGGACCGTCGGCACGTCGAGCACGTCGGCCGCCAGGCGCGCGGACACGAGCGTCCGGACGAACTGGGCGGTCGGGACGAGGACCTTGCCGCCGAGGTGACCGCACTTCTTCTCCGACGAGAGCTGGTCCTCGAAGTGCACCCCGGCGGCGCCGGCCTCGATGAACGCCTTCATCAGCTCGAACGCGTTCAGCGTGCCGCCGAAGCCGGCCTCGGCGTCGGCCACGACCGGCGCGAGCCAGTACGTCCCGTTCCGGCCCTCGGCCGCCTCGATCTGGTCGGCCCGGAGGAGCGCGTTGTTGATCCGCTCGACGAGGGCGGGCGCGCTCGACACCGGGTAGAGGCTCTGGTCGGGATACGTGTGGCCCGCGAGGTTCGCGTCGGCGGCCACCTGCCAGCCGGAGACGTAGACGGCCTGCAGGCCCGCCTTCATCATCTGCGTGGCCTGGGCGCCGGTCAGTGCGCCGAGCGCAGCGACGTACGGCTCGTCGTGGAGCAGGCGCCACAACCGCGCGGCGCCGAGCCGGGCGACCGTGTGCTCGATCCGGAAGCGCCCGCGGAGCCGCTCGACATCGGCCTCCGAGTACGGACGCTCGATGCCCTCCCAGCGGTCCCGCACGCCTGATCCGTTCCCCGTCATCGCCTCTCCTCCCGCTCGATTGTGTCCAATTGTGAACGACTTCGGATCCTAAAGCTCGCTGCGGACGGTAGCAAACCCGTCTGTTGTTCCAGACGTGTCCACATCTACCCGGATGATCGGATCCGAAAACCACGAAGCGGGACCCTAGAAGGACGCTGGTACGATCGCCTCGGCCATGGTTCTCGCCTCGTTCCTCGTCGCACTCGTGCTCTCCCTCGCCGCCGCGACGTTCACGACCGTGCGCGGCGTCGGCCTGTGGCGCGACGCCAGGCGATCCGGAGTGGCGTTCGAGGCCGAGCTCATCGCGTTCGAGGAACGAACAGCGCGCACCGAGGAGCTGCTCGCAAGGGCGGAGACGTCCAGCCGCGACCTCGAGGCCGCGCTCGCACGGCTCCGCGTATCACAGGCGCGGCTGCAGGTGCTGCGCTCCGCGCTCGACGGCTCCCGGGCGAAGGTTCGCTGGCTGCGCGCGTTCCTCCCCCTGTGACCCGGGTCGCGTCCGTCGACCTTGGCACGAACTCGACCCGTCTCCTCGTCGCCGACGTCGAGGACGGCCGGCTGGAGGAGATCGTCCGGAAGTTGACGATCACGCGGCTCGGCGAGGGGGTGGACGAGCGCCGGCGCCTGCTCCCCCTCCCCATCACCCGGGTCCGGAACTGCCTCACCGAGTACCGGCGAGAGCTCGAGTCGCTCGGCGCGGAGCGCACGCTCGCGATCGCGACGAGCGCGATTCGCGACGCGGAGAACGGCGAGGCGTTCCTCGGGGAGATCGAGTGGAGCTACGGGTTCACGACGCGCCTGCTCGACGGCACCGAGGAGGCGGCGATGATGTACCGCGGCGTGACCGCCGGGCGTCCACCGGCCGCGGACACGCTCCTCGTGGACATCGGCGGAGGCTCGACCGAGCTCGTGCTCGGCTCGGACGGCGGCCCGCAGGCGACGGCGAGCCTCGACGTCGGCTGTGTGCGTGTCACCGAGCGCTTCCTCGCCTCCGATCCGCCGACGCCGACCGAGCTCGCCACGGCGGCCGCGCACGTGCGTTCCCTGCTGCCGCCCTTCGACGCGCGGGCGGCGATCGGCGTCGCCGGCACCGTGACCACGCTCGCGACCCTCGACCTCGGCCTCGCCGAGTACGACCCGGAGCGGACGCACGGCCACCGCATCGTGCGGGGGTCGGTCGAGCGGGAGCTCGAGCGGCTCGCGGCGATGACGCTCGAGCAGCGCGTGGAAGTCGCCGGCCTCGAGCCGGGCCGCGCGCCGGTCATCGTCGCCGGGGCCGTCGTCCTGCGCGAGGTCCTGCGGCGGTACGACCTGGACGAGATCGAGGTCTCCGAGCGGGACATCCTCCACGGTGCCGCGTTCGCGGCAGCCGAGCTCCCCGAGCCCGAGGAGGGCGCCGCACCGCCGGGCGCGTACACCTGCTGCTAGCCGACGATGACGGCGCCGAGGACGGTCGTGGGACCGATGCGTGTGCTCACGCCGCAGGGAGGAGGTCCGGAGGCTCGTCCCCGTCGTTCTCATCGGGCTCCTCGTCCTCGGCGAGGCGACGTTGGAGGACGCTCCGCGAGAGCACGCCGATCAGGCGGTCGTGCTCGTCGACCACGGGGACACGCTCGGCGTCCTCCTCCTCGAGGAAGCGAAAGGCATCCTCGAGGAGGACATCCGGGCCGATCGAGTAGTGGGGCACCTCGGCGATCGCGCCGAGCGGGGTGACACCCGGGTCGCGCCCGGCCGCCACGACCTCGCGCACGAGGGTCTTGCGCGTCACGACGCCGACGAGCCGCTCGTCCTCGGTCACGTACACCGCCCGCACCTCGGGACGCTGCAGCAGCTCGCCGGCGGCCTGTGCGGTCGCGTCGGCAGGGAGCTGCCCCGGGTGCGACACCATCGCCTCGCGGACGGTGCTCATCCCCGCCTCATGGGAAGATCCCTCGCGCGTCGAGCGCGGCAGCGACCTCGCGAATGCCCGCGGCGAGCGCGGCCTGCCGGAGCGTCACGCCACGCTGCTCGGAGAGGTCCCAGACGCGGTCGAACGCGTCGGAGAGCTTCTCGGCGAGCTTCGCCCGGATCTCGTCCCGGGTCCAGAAGATGCGCCCGAGGTCCTGGACCCACTCGAAGTAGGACACCGTCACCCCACCGGCGTTGGTGAGGATGTCGGGAAGGATCGGGATCCCGCGCTCCGCGAGGAGCTCGTCGGCCTCGAACGACGTCGGGCCGTTCGCGCCCTCGACGATGAGCTTCGCGCGCACGTCCAGCGCGTTGTCCGCCGTGATCTGATCCTCCCGGGCGGCGAGCACGAGGACGTCGCAGTCGAGCTCGAGGAGCTCCTCGTTCGTGATCTGCCTCCCCGCGTCCAAGCCCTCGAGGGAGCCATGCTCGCGCGCGTATGCCTGGAGCGCGGGCACGTCGAGCCCGGCTTCGGCGTGGATCCCGCCGGAGATGTCGGACACACCGACGACGGTCGCGCCGAGCTCGTGGAGCTCGTGCGCCGCGACCGAGCCGACGTTGCCGAAGCCCTGGACGACGCACCGCTGCTCCGCGAACGGCCAGCCGAGCCGGCCGCACGCCCGTGCGAGGACCATGACGACGCCTGCTCCGGTCGCCTCCTGGCGGAAGACCGAGCCGCCGATCGCGATCGGCTTCCCCGTCACGATCTCGGGCACGGCGTACCCGCGCTGCATCGAGTACGTGTCCATCATCCACGCCATCGTCTGCTCGTTCGTGGCCATGTCCGGCGCGGGGATGTCCTCCTGCGGCCCGATGATGGGCAGGAGCTCGGAGGTGAAGCGTCGGGTCAGCCGCTCGATCTCCCCCGACGACAGCGAGCGCGGGTCGCAGCGCACGCCTCCCTTTGCCCCGCCGTACGGGAGGCGGAGGAGCGCGCACTTCCACGTCATCCACATCGCGAGCGCGGCGCACTCGCCGAGCGTGACCTCCGTGTCGTAACGGACCCCGCCCTTCGTAGGGCCGAGGATGCTCGAGTGCTGAACGCGGTAGCCGGGGAAGACGACGCGGCGGCCGTCGTCCATCCGCACCGGGATGCTGAGGATGACCGCGCGCTCCGGGTACCGGAAGCGCTCGGCGATCCAGTCGGGGATGTCCGCCACCGGCAGCGCCTGGTCGAACTGAGCGACCGCCATGCGGTAGAGCGGCGTGTCCCACTCGAGCTGGGCATGGGCTAGCTCGTCGGGGACGCTCGCCATCGGCGCGCCGAGTCTACCGTCGGCTCCTACCCTCCTCGGCCGCCGACGCAGCCTCCGCGCGAGCCACGACCTCGCGAACGACGTCGCTCTTGGCGTCCGCATACTGCTGCACGTACTTCCAGTCGCGCGCCGCGAGCGCCCGCTTCGCCGTCGTATACTGCTCGCGGTCGGCCGCGTTCGTGCGCAGGTGCTCGCGGAAGAGGACCATCCGGTCGACCTCGTCGCAGCCGGCCGAGAAGACATGCAGGTTCACGTTCGTGTCCAGGCCCTTGAAGAGACGGTGCTCGTACCACTCCGGCTCGCGGATGGAAAGCGGGTAGCCGGCGACCTCGAGATCCGGGACGTACGCCGGCTCGTCCGTCGTGTCAGGCACCTCGAGCGAGATGTCGATCGGCTTGGCCGGGAGCCCGGGCACCGAGGTCGAGCCCGTGTGCTCGATCCGGACGACCCGATCGCCGAGGACGGAGCGGATCCTCGCCTCTCGCGCTCGTACGGCTCGGGCCACGCGGTGTCGTAGTCGCTGATCTCGATCCTGCCCGCGAGGGGCTTCGGCCCCGATCGTGACCTTCGCGAGCAGCGCGTCGTACGCGGCCACGTCGTTCGGGTCGGGCACTCCCGTGCAGCTCCTCACGGTCGGCGGTCGGAGAACGGTTCCAAGGTGCCGGGGGCGGGACTCGAACCCGCACGCCCCCAGAGGGGACACCCGCTTTTAAGGCGGGCGCGTCTCACCCGTTCCGCCACCCCGGCTGAACGAGTGTACGTCGGCGCGGCCTACGTGCTGCCCGGCTGAAGCAGCTCGAGCGGCGTGCCCTCCGGGCCGCGCGCACGATACGCGTCTACGAACGCGTCGAACGCGCCCCGGTCGACCTCGGTGCACTTCGCGAGATGACCCGTGCCCGCCTCCTCGCTGCCGGGGTTGTCGGAGGTCCAGGCGCCGAGCGCGATCGTGTCGCCGAGCGCGGGCAACGGCGCGACCACGAGCCCGCGGGGGTCGCGGTCATAGATCGCGCGGAGCTGCGCCGCTGTGTCCGCGGGCGCCTTCGGGCCGTAGAGCAGATAGACGCCGCCGTGCTCGAGGCCGTGGAGAATCCGGGCGAGCTCGACCGGCTCGTCGTAGAAGCCGTACACCGCCGGTGTGACGTAGTGCGGTCCCGAGGTGGGCGGGAACGAGTTCCACGACTTCGGACGCGCCGACGGGTCGTTGATGTGGGCGCGGGACACGCCCGGGAACTCCTCGAACGTGCACCCCGCGGCGTCGAGGGCGCCTCGGGCGTCCTTGCCTCCTCCGAAGCCGACGACCGCGACGAGCGCCGCGACGACGGCCAGAGCCGCGCCCACGCCGATGACGAGGTAGAGGATGCGGCGATTGCCGCCGTCGGTGCCCGGCTTGGGGGTCGATCGCTGCGCCGGGGCCTTCACACGTGGCTTGTCGGCCATGCCGCGTGCGAGGGTAGCAACAGCCTCCGTTGCGCCCCCGTTAGGGCCTGGTCGTAAGCGGAGCCGTCCGCCCGCCCGACTACCGTGCGTCGACCCGATGGTCATCGTTGCGCTCCTCATCGGCCTCCTCGTAGGCGCGCTCGGCGTCCTCCTCGTCGTACGCCCGGCTCTCGTCGAGCGCAGGCGACGCACGCAGGAGGTGATCGAGCTCGAGCGCGCACTCGCCGGAGCCGAGGCCGAGCTCGCGGTCGAGCGCGGGGCATTCGACGACCGGGTCGCTGCCGCGATCAAGACTCTCTCCGCCGAGGCGCTGGACGCGAACAGCGCGCGGTTCCTCGAGCTCGCCGACGCCCGCCTCTCGGGACAGGTGCTCCCCCTCAAGGAGTCGCTCGAGCGCATGGACCGGCAGCTCCAGGGAGTCGAGCGCGTCCGCCAGGAGGCCTACGGCTCCCTCACCGAAGGCGTGCGCCAGCTGCGGACGGACCAGGAGCGCCTGCGCGCGGAGACGGGCAACCTCGTCACGGCGCTGCGGGCGCCGCACGTCCGCGGCCGCTGGGGCGAGATCCAGCTCCGCCGCGTGATCGAGCTGGCCGGCATGGTCGAGCACTGCGACTTCGAGGAGCAGCATTCGACCGTCGACGAAGAGGGGCGCGTGCTCAGGCCCGACGTCGTCGTCCGCCTGCCCGGCGGCAAGAGCATCGTGATCGACTCGAAAGCGCCTCTCGTCGCGTACCTGGAGGCGTTCCGCGAGGACGCCACCGACGACGAGCGCCGGGCGCGGCTCGCCGACCACGCGCGGCACGTGCGCGAGCACGTGCACAAGCTCGGCCAGAAGGCGTACTGGAGGCAGCTTCCCGCGACCCCGGAGTTCGTGGTCATGTTCCTGCCGGACGAGACGTTCCTGCGCGCCGCTCTCGAGCACGACTCGTCCCTTGTCGAGCTCGCCGTGTCCAACAACGTCATCCCCGCCTCGCCGACGAACCTCATCGGGCTCC
>JBOHBB010000120.1:0-2345 GCA_050698135.1 Gaiellaceae bacterium | reverse complement strand
ATCTGCGCCTGAGCGGCGAGATCGCCGACGGGCCGGCGCGGGCGCGACTGCACATGCGTGCGCAGGGCCGTTGCGAGCTGCGCACGCCGTTGGCGCGCACGGACGCCGCGGTCGCGCTCGACGTGGCGCTCGAGCCGCCGCAGCCCGACGAGCGCGACGGTCAGGCGCTGCTGGGCGCCGTCGTGGAGGTTGCGCTCGAGCCTCCGCCGCTCCGCGTCACCGGCGGTCACCATGCGCAGCCGAGAGGCCTTCAGTTGGTCGATGGTCCGCAGGAGGTCGCGATGCAGCCGGTCGCGCTCCATCGCGATGCGCATCGTCGGGACGAAGGAGTCGAGGAACTCGGGCTGCTCGAGGAGCCTCGCGTCGTGGGCGATCGCACCGACCTTGCGCGTCTCGTACTCGACGAGCGTCACGACCTGTCCCGGGCTCTCCGCGAGGGAGTCGCGGCGACCCTCGTGCACGTCCACGTAACAGAGATCGTCGCGGCTCCACCAGAAGAGCTCGAGCGCCGGGTCGGCGAGGATCTCGCGCAGGGACGACTGCACCTGCTCCGGTGTCGCGAGGTCCGGGATGACGTGGAAGATCGGGCCGATCGCTTTCAGCCACGCTGGGCCCTCGGTCACAGGGACGTTCTATCGCGTTCCGGTTGCGGCGGGCGCGCCTCGTCCGAAATCGGCGCGTACTCTGAGAGCCGACCATGAACGGCGAAGCGGTGGAGCCGGCGGCGTCGCGAGCGCTCGAACGTCCTTCCGAGGGCGTCTCCGCACACGCCCGCGCGCTCGAGTCGCTCCTCCCCGTGGTCGGGGCCGCAGTGCTCGTCGCCGGGCTCGGGCTCTCGCACGGCGGCTACTTCGCAACTGCCTGGGGCCCCCTGACCCTCGCCTTCCTCGCGGTCGCCGGCATCGCGCTCGTCGTACCGCCACGCGCGGACCTCGGCCTGCGGGAGCTCGCCCTCCCGGTGCTTCTCGGGGCGTTCGCGCTGTGGGCGCTGGTGTCGACGGCCTGGGGGACGCCCACGGAAGCGGTGCCGGAGGCCCAGCGCGCGCTCGCGTACGCGGCGGGAGCGCTCGCGTTCGCCCTCGTCCTCCGGCAACAGCGCGTCGTCGGGTTCTTGATCGGGCTCTGGGCGGGCATCTGCATCGTCGGCGTCGACGCACTCGTGGGTCGGCTCTTCCCCGAGCGGTTCGGCGAGTACGACCCGATCAGCGTCTACCGCCTCTCGGAGCCGGTCGGCTACTGGAACGCACTCGGCGTGCTCGCGGCGTTCGGCGTCCTCCTCGCGCTGTCGCTTGCCGCGCGGTCGGAGAGCCTCGTCGTGCGGTTGACCGCGGCCGCCTCGACCGTCCCGCTCGCGCTGACCCTGTACTTCACGTTCAGCCGCGGCGCCTGGCTCGCACTGCTCGCAGGGCTCGTCGTTGCACTCGCCCTCGACCCGCGACGGCTCCAGCTCACGGTCATCTTCCTCGTCGTGGCCCCCTGGTCGACGCTCGCCGTCTGGCTCGCCTCGCGGTCCGGCCCGCTCACGGAGACCGGCCACACGCTGTCCACCGCGGCTGCGGACGGACGTGCCCTCGCCGCGACTGCCGCCGGCCTGGCGCTCTTCGCCGCGGGCTCCGTCGCGCTCGCCGCCGGCCTCGCCCCACGCATCTCGGTCTCTGCGCGCGTCTCCACGGCGGGGAACGTCGCGCTGGCGGCCGGCCTGGCCGCCGCTCTCGTGCTCACCCTCGCCGCCCTCGGCGGGCCGTCGCGCATCGCGCGGTCGTTCGCCGCGCCGCCCGTCGAATCGGGCGAGAACCTCAACGACCGCCTTTTCGACCTGTCCGGCAACGGGCGCGTCGACGGCTGGCGCGTCGCGCTCGAGGGCGCGCGCGAGCACCCGGTCCTCGGATCGGGGGGCGGAAGCTACAAGCGCTACTGGCTGGCCGAGCGGCCGTACGCCGCCTCGATCCGCGACGCGCACAGCCTCTACCTGGAGTCCCTCGCCGAGTACGGGCCGTTCGGCCTCGCTCTCGTCGTCGCGATCCTCGGCGTGCCGCTCGGCGTCGCGGTCCGGGTCCGGCGCCGTCCTTTCGTCCCCGCGGCTGCGGGCGTCCTCGCGATCTACGCCGTGCATGCGGGCGTCGACTGGGACTGGGAGTTCCCGGTCCTCACGCTCGTCGCGCTCGGCGCCGCGTCCGCGGTCATGGCGTCGGGGGACGCTCGCGGCCATGCCAGGCGGTTCGGGCGGCGGCGGGCGGTCCTGCTCGGTGCCCTGATCGCACTCGTCCCGATCGCGGCGATCGGCGCTCTCGGCGCTCGTGCCGAGGCGGCGAGCGCGGACGCCGCCGGCGAGCGCGACTACGCCC
>JBOHBB010000119.1:0-2328 GCA_050698135.1 Gaiellaceae bacterium | reverse complement strand
GCGCACGGCATCACGACGCACGTCCTGGGTCAGGACGACACCGCCGCCGAGCTCGCACGCGGTTCCGACGCCCAGGCGCTCGGGATGGCCGGCGGCGACGGGTCGCTCGCGCAGGTCGCGCAGGTCGCGATCGAGCGGGAGCTCCCGTTCGTCTGCGTCCCGTTCGGCACGCGAAACCACTTCGCGCGCGACATCGGGCTCGACCGGGACGACCCGATCGCTGCGCTCGACGCCTTCGGCGGGCGAGAGCGGCGCATCGACGTGGGCAGGATCGCGGGCGACGTGTTCCTGAACAACGTCAGCCTCGGCCACTACGCGACGCTCGTCCACCGGCGCGAGCACCACCGCCGGCGGAGGGACGCATTCGCACGGCTGCGTGCGCTGCTGATGACACTCACCAATCGCAAGCCCCTCGGACTGACGATCGACGGCGAGCCGGTCGAGGCGAGCGTCGCGCTCGTCTCGAACAACGACTACAAGCTCGAGCTCCTGTCGATCGGCGAACGGGAGCGCCTCGACGAGGGGAAGCTCCATCTCTACCTCGCCACAGGCTGGCGGTTCTCCGAGTGGGAGGAGCGCGCGTGCACGACGCTGACGATCGACGCGGCGCGGCACCGGATCGAGGCGGCGGTCGACGGCGAGCCCGCCGAGTTCGAGACGCCGCTCGAGTTCACGATCGAGCCGCTCGTGTTACGCGTCCTGCTGCCGGCCGCGCCAGGCTGAGATCACATCGGGGATGTGCGGGAACGCGACGTCGTCCCAGGGGATCTCGTCCGGGTCGAAGAACGTGAACTCCAGGACGTCGTCGTCGGGCGTGGGCACCCCGTCGGCGATCCGGGCGCTCCAATAGAGGTTCATCGTCGAGATCTCCCGTGGCTCGACCCGGTACCAGTCCATGAAGATGCCGACGAACTCGGTGTCGCGGAGGCCGATCGCCGCCTCCTCGTGCAGCTCCCGGTGCAGGGCGTCGAGCGGGTGCTCGCCCTCCTCGACGAAGCCGCCCGGCAAATCCAGCTTGCCGACGGACGGCTCGTGCGCACGTCTCGCGAACATCACCCGGCCCTCGTCGTCGACGACGAGGGCCGACGCGGTCGGCTTCGGGTTCGCGTAGTGGACGAAGCCGCACTCCGGACACTCGATACGGCCCTGATCGTGCCGCAGGGTGGCCGCGCAGGCCGGACAGCGCCTCCAGGCGTCGAGCTCTCCCACGGATCGCAACAATAGGGCCGTGCACGAGGATCCAGCACCCACACCCGAGGAGCACGAGCAGGCGCCCGAGCAACTGCCGGAATCCCAGGCGGCCGAGGGCCCCGGTCACGAGGACGACGACCTCCCCGAGGACGACCCGGACTCGTGAGACACGTCCCGGCCTCCGTGACCGAGCTGTCGCGGATCGGCCTCCTGGCTGAGCTTCCCGGAGAGCAGCTGACGAAGCTCGCGCACCGGATGCGGCGGGAGGAGATCGGCCCGGGGCAGCCGCTCCTCCGCGAAGGCGACGAGGGCGACCGCTTCTACGTCGTCCTGAACGGGCTCCTCTCGGTGACCCAGAACGACCGCGGCCTGCGTCGCATCCTCAAGCCCGGCGACTACTTCGGCGAGGTGGCGCTCACGATGGACCTGCCGCGTACCGCATCGGTCTCGCCGATGACGCTCTCGACCATCGCGAGCTGCGACCGCGAGACGTTCGACGAGTTCATCCGGCCGCTGTTCGCCGAGTAAGGGCTACGGGTTCGTCTTCACGCCGACCGGCAGCGACCAGAGCTTCACCTTCGCCTGGCGCCCCCGCACCTCCATCTCGTCCACGAACACCAGATCCGGCACCTGCTGCTGGAGGAGCTGCACGGTCGCGTCGGAGATGAAGACCGAATGCAGCGTTCCCTTCGTCATGGCCTGGAGGCGCGCGGCCGTGTTCGTCGTGTCGCCGATCGCGGTGTACTCGAGCCGGTTCTCCGAGCCGACGTTGCCGGAGATCACGTCCCCGCTGTTCAGCCCGATGCCCATGTAGAAGCCACTCGCGGTCTTGCGCTCGTGGAGCCACTCGTTGAAGCCCGGCAGCCGCGTCTCGAGCATCTCGCGGGCGGTCGCGATCGCGCGATCGGCATGGTCGTCCTGCTCGATGGGCGCGCCGAAGACGGCCATGATCCCGTCGCCCTCGTAGGACACGATCGTCCCACCGTGGGCGTGGATCGCCTTCGTCATCTGGTCGAGGTAGTGGTTGACGATCTGGATCACCTCGGTGGCCGGCAGCGCCTCCGACACCGACGTAAAGCCGCGGAGGTCGGTGAACATCACGGTCGCCTCCATCGTCACGCCGCCGAGGCGGAGGTC
>JBOHBB010000118.1:0-18843 GCA_050698135.1 Gaiellaceae bacterium | reverse complement strand
TGGCGATGGCCTTCTTCTCGCTCAAGTCCGACCGCTTCCTGGACGCCCAGAACCTCTCGCTCGTGCTCCAGCAGGTGATGGTCGTCGGCGTCCTCGCGATCGGCCAGACGCTCGTGATCCTGACCGCCGGCATCGACCTCTCGGTGGGGACGGTGATGGCGCTCGGGCAGATCGTCATGACGAAGCTCGCGATCGAGAACGGCGTGACGCCCTTGCTCGCCATCGCCCTTGGGCTCCTCGTCTGCGTGGCGTTCGGCGTCCTGAACGGCAGCCTGGTGACGTTCGTTCGGCTGCCGGCCTTCATCGTCACCCTGGGGACGCTGAATATCGCGTTTGCCTTGACCCACATCGTTTCGAACGACCTGACGTTCCCGGGTCTCCCCAGCGAGATGCTCTTCTTCGGCCGGACCTTCGCGGTCGGAGGCGCGAACTTCACCTACGGCGTCGTCTTCATGCTCGTGCTGTACGCGATCGCCTGGTTCGCGCTGTCGCAGACCGCCTGGGGCCGTCACGTCTACGCGGTCGGCGACAACCCCGAGGCCGCTCGCCTGACGGGCATCCGCACGAACCGCGTCCTACTCAGCGTGTACACGCTGGCCGGGCTGACCTCCGGGCTGGCGGCGCTGCTCCTCGTCGCGCGCACGGAGCTCGGCGATCCGAACGCGGGCCAGACGACCGAGAACCTCGACAGCATCACGGCCGTCGTCCTCGGCGGCACGAGCCTATTCGGAGGGCGAGGAGCCGTCATCGGAACGCTCATCGGGGCCGTGATCGTCGGCGTGTTCCGCAACGGCTTGACGCTCATCGGGGTCGAGGTCATCTACCAGTATCTCGTCACCGGCATCCTCGTGATCCTCGCCGTCTCCGTCGATCAGCTGACGCACCGGAGAGTGGCGTGAGCACGGCGGCAGCCGACACCGGCGAGGGGCGCGCGCAGCCGATCATCGAGGCGCGGGGGCTGGTCAAGCGGTTCGGCCACGTCGTGGCCCTGGACGGCGCGGACCTCGAGCTCTACCCGGGAGAGATCCTCGCCATCATCGGCGATAACGGCGCGGGGAAGTCGACGTTGATCAAGACGCTCTCTGGCGCTCTGCAGCCGGACGAGGGAGAGATCAGCCTCGACGGCGAGCGCGTGCACTTCCGCTCGCCGCTCGACTCAAGGCGGGCCGGGATCGAGACCGTGTACCAGGACCTCGCCGTCGCCCCGGCGCTCGACATCGCGACCAACGTCTTCCTCGGGAGGGAGATGCGTCGACGCGGCCCACAGGGCAGCGTGCTTCGCATGCTCAACAAGCGCGGGATGCGGCGCGAGGCCAAGCGCCACTTCGAAGAGCTGAAGATCGGCATCCGCTCCATGTCACAGCCGGTCGAGACCCTCTCCGGTGGACAGCGGCAGGGCGTCGCAGTCGCGCGTGCGGCGACCTGGGCGCAGCGCGTGGTGATCATGGACGAGCCGACCGCCGCGCTGGGAGTCAAGGAGACGCGCCAGGTGCTCGACCTCATCCTGCGCGTGCGCGAGCGCGGTCTGCCCGTGATCCTCATCAGCCACGACATGCCGAACGTGTTCGAGCTCGCCGACCGGATCCAGATCATGAGGCTCGGCAGGCGGGTGGCGGTCGTGACGCCGAAGTCCCATTCGATGCCGGAGGCCGTGGCGATCATGACCGGCGCTGCGGTGGAGCGGGAATGACCGCCTGGGGCCTGCTCTCGACCGCGCGGGTCAACCGGCGCATCCTCGAGGGAGCCCGCAACTCCGATCGTGTGCAGGTGATCGCTGTGGCGAGTCGCGAGAGCGGGCGGGCAGACGCGTACGCACGCGAGCACGTGATCGAGCGTGCGTACGGCGACTACGACGCGCTGCTGCACGATCCGGACGTCGAGGCGGTCTACATTCCGCTTCCGAACTCACTGCACCTGGAGTGGACGCTGCGGGCGCTCGGCGCGGGCAAGCATGTGCTCTGTGAAAAGCCTCTCTCTCGGCGCCCGACGGAGGTCGAGGAGGCATTCGATGTCGCGGAGCGGGCGGAACTCGTCCTCTCGGAGGGATTCATGTGGAGGCACCATCCGCAGACGGAAGCGCTCTCGAAGCTGGTCGCCGAAGGCGAGATCGGCCGGCTGCGAATGATCCGCGCGAGCTTCAGCTTCCAGCTCGCGGCAGTGCACGGCGCGGACGACGCTCGCTTCCAGCCCGAGCTCGACGGCGGGTCCCTGATGGATGTCGGCTCCTACTGCGTCAATGCTGCACGTTTCCTCGCGGGAGAGCCCGAGCGCGTCTATGCGGAGCAGGTTGTCGGAGCGAGCGGGGTCGACGTCTGCTTCGCCGCAACCCTGCGATTCCCGGGCGAGATCGTGGCCCATTTCGACTGCGGCTTCACCCTCCCGTATCGCGACGAGCTCGAGGTGATTGGCGACGAAGCGAGCGTCTTCGTCGACGATCCCTGGCACATCCACTCGCCCTCGATCGAGCTCCGACGAGAACCTGAGCCCGAGAAGATCGAAGTCGCGCAGATCTTGACCGAAGCGGCGAACTCCTACCAGCTCGAGCTGGAGAACGTGAGTGACGCTATCCGTGGCGCCGCGCCACTGCTGCTCGGGCGCGAGGACGCCATCGGCCAGGCGCGCGCACTCGATGCCCTCCGCCGCTCGGCCGAAACGGGCGTTCCGGTCGAGCTCGAGCCATCCGTGACTTCTTCGATCCCTTCCAGCCATTGGAGCGACTCATGACCTACACACCTGCCGACGACCGCTACGGGCGCATGCCGTACCGGCGCACCGGCCGCAGCGGGCTGAAGCTCCCCGCGGTCTCGCTCGGCCTGTGGTGGAACTTCGGCCACGACCGCCCGTTCGAGACGAGCCGGGCGATCGTCCGGGGCGCGTTCGACCTCGGTGTCACGCACTTCGACCTCGCGAACAACTACGGGCCGCCGTACGGCGCCGCGGAGGAGAACTTCGGGCGGCTCCTGCGCCGGGACCTCCGGCCGTATCGCGACGAGCTCGTCGTCTCGACGAAGGCGGGCTACGACATGTGGCCGGGCCCGTACGGGGAGTGGGGGTCGCGCAAGTACCTGCTCGCGAGTCTCGACCAGAGCCTCGCGCGCCTCGGGCTCGACTACGTCGACGTCTTCTACTCGCACCGCTTCGACCCCGAGACGCCGCTCGAGGAGACGATGGGCGCGCTCGACACCGCCGTGCGCCAGGGGAAGGCCCTGTACGCGGGCGTCTCCTCCTACTCGGCCGAGAAGACGCGCGAGGCGGCCGCGATCCTGGGCGAGCTCGGGACGCCGCTCCTCATCCACCAGCCCTCCTACTCGATGCTGAACCGCTGGATCGAGCCCGACCTCCTCGACGCGCTCGGCGAGCTCGGGGTCGGCTGCATCACCTTCTCCCCACTCGCGCAGGGGATGCTGACCGACCGGTACCTCGACGGGATCCCCGAGGGCGCGCGGGCCGATCGCCCGTATTCACTGTCCCCCGACCAGCTCACCGAGGAGTCGCTCGCGAAGATCCGCGCCCTGAACGAGATCGCCGCCGGTCGCGGCCAGACGCTCGCTCAGATGGCGCTCGCCTGGACGCTCCGCGACCCGCGCGTGACCTCGACGCTCGTCGGTGCCTCGAGCGTCGAGCAGCTCGAGGACAACGTGCGCACGATCGAGCGCCTCGGCTTCACCGACGACGAGCTCGCCGAGATCGACCGCCACGCGACCGACGCTGGCATCAACCTCTGGGCCGCTTCGAGCCGCGAGTGACGCTCTTCGCGCCTTCTTAGCCGCGGCTCAGCCGCGTCTCATGCTCGGGCGGCACGGTGAGGGTGCGCTCGAACAACAGGCGCGGACCCGACGAAAGGAGGTGGCGGACCGACCGAGAGTCCCCGACACAGACACGCCAGGGCTCACCTCGACGTACGCGAGGTGAGCCCGCTCGCGTGAGGCCTGGGCGGGTCGGGCACGCCTCGATCGGACAATGTCGGACATTGTGTTACAGTGAACCGATGGCGAGCGAACGCACGCCCTTCTCCGCCCGGCTCGCCGCCTCGCTCGTCGAGCGCTTGAAGGCCGCAGGGACGCGCGAGGGCATCTCCGCCTCGCAGGTGGCGGAGCGATATATCGACGAGGGACTGCGGAGCGAGGAGTTCCCCGGAATCACGTTCCGACCCGGCCCGGCCGGTCGCCGGGCCGGGCTCGTCGGCGGTCCCGACGTGTGGGAGATCGTGCGCGACCTCCGGGGCGCACGCGCTGCGGGAGCGGACGATGCGGTCGCCCTGGTCGCGGAGACGAGCGATCTCTCCGAGGCGCAGGTACGGCTGGCGTCCGCGTACTACGCGGCGTATCCGGACGAGATCGACGAGCGCATCGCTGCCGAGGAAGCGCTCACCGAGAGGCTGCTCGCGGGCGCCGCGTGAGGCTCGTCCTCAACGAGATGTGGTCCGCCGAGATCGCCCGGCAGCTCCGCGGCTGCGGCTTCGACGTCATCGCGGCGACCGAAGCCCCTCGACGCTATCGCGGCATCCCGGACGACGAGTTCTTCCGCAGGGCTCAGGACGACGGTCGCACGGTCGTGACCGACAACGTGCGCGACTTCATGCCGATCGTGGCCGACCGGTCGGGCCGCGGCGAGCCGCACTGTGGCGTCGTCTTCGCGCTCCGGCCGACGTTCGACCGCGCACGCCCCGGCGTCGTGGGGACGATGACGACCGCGCTCGACGCGTTCCTCCAAGGTAAGGAGGCCGCGCCGAGCGCCGTCGTCTTCCTGCGCGGCTGACGTCTCAGCTGCGTCGGCTCGGCCGCGCGATCCGCCCGAAAGCCCGCTGCCCGCCGTCCTCGCTCCGAAAGGCGGAGAGCTGGATCAGCTCGCCGTCGAGCTCGAGCCCGGAGCCGACGATGCGCTCGCCTCGCAGGCGCACGTCCTCGCCGAGCCCGGCCGAGGGCTGTCGCGTCGTGAGCGCGCCGCCGATCGCGTCGACGAACGCCTTCGTGCTCTCGCGCGGGGTCGGCTTGCCGTCGAGGCGCTCGAGTGCGTCGAGCAGGTAGCCCGCGCGGAGCTTCGGCCACAGGCGGGCGAACGCATCCGGTCGCGACACGGCATCCAGGCACAGGTCGCCGCCGATCGCGAGGAGGGCGCCGCACTGCCCCGGCTGCGCCGCGAAGGCGTCCTCGAGCGCGCGGATGTCCCGCTCGTAGGCGCGGTGGATGTCGGAGCTCGCCCCCGTCTGGGACGAGACCTGCATGCGGACGGACTTGTCGCGCACCGCGTCCCAGACCTCGCCCTGCGCGACCCCGCGGGCGAGTGGCCTGGCGGCCTGCGACTCGGCCTTGCGGCGCCTGAGCTCGGCATGCGAGATGTGCGGCGCGGTCGCGAAGTGCGCGCTCCGCCGGCTCCAGCGCCCTTGCTCGACGCAGGAGACGGGGATCGTCAGGCTCGACTTCGCATCGACGAGCACGCTCACGTTGAGGATGCGATTCTGCTTCGCGCCGACGAGCTCCTCGCCGTCGTACAGGAGGACGCGCTCGGCGAGCGGGTTCTCGACGACGAGCTCGGGCACGCTCCCAGACTCGCTCGTCTCCGCGATGCGCAGGCCTTGCGACAGCGCCTCGTCGAGCGTGATGTACGCCGCGACCGGGTCCCGGCGCGGGAAGAGTGGTGCGACGACGATCCCGCGGTGCTCCACGGGCTCGCCGATCTGGATCAGGCTCTGGATCATGCGGCTCCTTTCGTGTCGAGGAGGAGTCGCGACGTCGGCGCGCGTCTCTTACGCGACGATTGCGTTACACACTCTTACGAGGTAGTGTGTACTATGGCGCGGATGCGCAGGATCCAGGTCGTGATCGACCCCGAGCTCGACGACCGACTCGAGCGGGAGGCGGCGGCGCGCGGAACATCGAAGAGCGCTCTTATCCGTGTGGCAGTCGAGCACGAGCTCTCGGAGCCGTTCGACAACGGCCTCTGGAGGCTTCCCAGCTTCGATGACGTGGAGCCGGTCGAGGACATCGACGAGTTCCTCTACGGACCGATCTCGGAGGAGGCGTGGCCTTCGTCGACACGTCGTTCTGGTTCGCCCGAGCAGTAACGCGTGACAGCAGACACGCGGACGCAACGCAGCTCGGCGAGCAGCTCCGTGGCGCACGTATCGTCACGTCGAACCTCGTGCTCGGCGAGACGTGGACGCTTCTCTCACACAGAGCCGGCCAGCACAGGGCCATTCGCTGGCTCGACGGCCTGCGGGCCGAGCCTGTGGTCGTGGAGGACGTCGATCGGAATGTGGAAGCAGAGGCCTGGGAGTGGCTGCGCATCCACGACGAGCGGCCGTACTCGTTCGTCGACGCGACGAGCTTCGCGCTGATGCGCAAGCTCCGGATCCGGGAGGCGCTCGCCTTCGACGGTGACTTCGCCGCCGCCGGCTTCGTCGAGCTCCGTCCCGAATAGCCCGGGCAGTCGCTACCGGTCTGCCGGTGAGATGATCGGGCCGTGAGCCGACCCGACCTGCCGAGCGGCACCGTCACGTTCCTCTTCACCGACGTCGAGGGCTCGACGCGCCTCCTCCACGAGCACGGAGGCGGCTACGCCGACCTCCTCGCCGACCACCGGCGCGTGCTCCGCGACGCCTTCTCTCGACACGAGGGTGTCGAGGTCGACACGCAGGGCGACGCGTTCTTCGTCGCGTTCCCGCGGGCCGGCAATGCGGTCGCGGCTGCGGACGAGGCCCGTCTCGCACTTGCGCCCGGGCCGATCCGGGTCCGCATTGGAGTCCATACCGGAGAGCCGATCGTGGCCGAGGAGGGCTACGTCGGGATCGATGTTCACCGCGCGGCAAGGATCGCAGCCTCCGCGCACGGAGGCCAGATCGTCCTCTCCGAGACGACGCGGCGGCTGCTCGACCCAGGCGTAGCCCTCCGCGATCTCGGCGAGCACCGCCTGAAGGACCTGATCGGCGCGGAGCGGCTCTTCCAGCTCGGCACGGGGGAGTTCCCGCCGCTCCGCACGCTCGACGCGACGAACCTGCCGGTCGTCTCCATCCCGCTCGTGGGCCGCGAGCGTGAGCTCGAGGAGCTCGTCGCCATGCTCTCGAACGGCACGCGGCTGCTCACGCTCACCGGCCCGGGCGGCACGGGGAAGACCCGCCTCGCGCTCCAGGTCGCAGCCGAGCTCGTGGGGAGGCTGCACGACGGCGTCTTCTGGGTGTCGCTCGCCGGGCTCACGGATCCCGAGCTCCTGCCGTCCGAGGTCGCCCAGACGATCGGCGCGCCTGACGACCTCACCGGCTTCCTCCGCGGGAGGGAGCTCCTGCTCCTGCTCGACAACTTCGAGCACGTCCTCGACGCCGCTCCCGCCGTCAGCGCGGTCCTCGCAGCGTGCGCCCGGGTGCGCGTGCTCGTGACGAGCCGGGCTCCGCTCCACGTGGCCGGCGAGCAGGAGTACCGGCTCGAGCCGCTCCCGTCCGCGGACGCGACGACACTCTTCGTCGAGCGCGCTCGGAGGGTGGGACGCGAGGTCGTCGCGGGAGAGACGGTGGCCACGATCTGCCGCAGGCTCGACGGCCTCCCGCTCGCGATCGAGCTCGCGGCCGCCCGCACGAAGCTGCTCGCGCCGGACAAGCTCCTCGAGCGGCTCGACTCGGCGCTCCCCATCCTCACGGGAGGCGCGCGCGACGCCCCGGAGCGCCAGCGGACGCTGCGCGCGACGATCGAGTGGAGCTACGACCTGCTCGCTCCCGAGAGCCGGGAGCTCTTCTCGCGGGTCGCGATCTTCGCGGGCTCGTTCCCGCTCGCCGCCGCGGAGGAGGTCTGCGACGCCGACCTCGACGGCGTCGCCGCGCTCGTCGACGCGAGCCTGCTGAAGCCGATCGGCGACGAGCGCTTCCTCATGCTGGAGACGATCCGTGAGTACGCGCTCGAGCGCCTCGAGGGCTCGGACGACGCGGACGCGGTCCGGGATCGGCACACCGACTTCTTCTTCCGGCTCGCGGAGCAAGCGTACGAGGACCGCTTCGACGCGGAGGCCGAGTGGTCGGACCGGCTCGCGGCCGACCACGACGACCTACGAGCCGCCCTCCATCGGCTCGAGGCGAGTCACCCGGAGCGGGTGCTCGAGCTCGCCGGCGCGCTCGGCTGGTTCTGGCTCAGCCACGGGCATCTCGTCGAAGGGCGGGGACGGCTGGCCGCCGCGCTCGAGGCATCCGACGCGACCGGTCGTGCCCGGGCACGCGCGCTCGCTGCGTCGGGTGCGATCGCGGCCCGCGTCGGAGATGCCTTGGCGGGGCGCGCGCAGCTCGACGAGGCGATCGCCGCCTGGCGGGCACTGGGCGACCGGGACGAGCTGGCCTCCGCGTTCGATGCGCTCGGCTGGCTCCTCGTCTACGACGCTGGAGACGACCGCGCGTCCCTGGAGGCGTTCGAGCAGAGTCTCGCGCTGCGCCGGGAACTGGGCGACTCGGCCGGCGAGACGCGCGCGCTCGTCGGGACCTGCCAGGTGCTCGTCGCGCTGGGTGACACGGAGCGCGCGGAACCGCTGTCACGAGAGCTGCTCGAGCGGGCCGGCGGCGATCCGCGCACGGCGCACTTCGGCTTCCACTTCCTCGCCGACTGCGCGCTCATCCGCGGCGATGCGGATGAAGCCGGGAAGCGCTACCGCGAGAGCCTGCGGGCGGCGCTCCCGATCGGTGACGTGATCGAGACGAGCTTCGAGGTGCAGGGCGTGGCGATGGCGGAAGCCGGCGCGGGGGAGGCCCGGCAGGCGCTGCTCCTGGCCGGGTCGGTCGAGGCGTTGTGGGAGTCCCTCGGCGCGTCGATCTCCGTCGCCTTCTGGGACGCGCTCCTGGAGCGGTGGCTCGATCTCGCGCGCGAGCAGCTCGGCGACGAGGCGGATGCCGTATGGGCGGAGGGCCGTGCGCTGGCCTTCGACGACGCGGTGGAGCTCGCCCTCCGGGACGACGCTCAGCTCGCGACGGCGCAGAGCGCGACCCCCGGGAGCTCGTAGCCGCCGTCGGCCTCGAAGGGCGCGAATGCCTCGGCGAGCTGCGCGGTGATCGCTTCGCGCTCGTCCTCGGGCAGCTCGCGCCAGACTCGTGCAAAGACGCCGCCCGTGTCCTGCGCCCGACCGACGTAGTTCTCGACGCTGCCGTAGACGAAGCGCACCGCGACGTCCTCGAGGCGGCCGACCGTGAACCCGGCTCCTTCGAGGAGCCCGCGGAGACGTTCCTCGTTCGCGAGGGCGAAGATCCCGGGCACACCGGGCTGCGGACGCTCCACGTGCCCGCGCTCGACGAGCAACCGCCCGGCGACGGAGATCCAGGGATTCAGCTCGGCTCCGCGCCAGACAGCGAGCGCGAGCCGCCCACCCGGGCGCAGGACACGCCGCGTCTCCGCGAGCGCAGCGGCGCAGTCCGGTACGAGCATGTAGCCGAAGCGGCAGAAGACGCCGTCCACCGAGTCGTCCTCGAGGTCGATCCTCTCTGCGTCCAGCGCGCGGTGCTCGACGTTCGTCAGGCCCAGCTCCTCGCTGAGTCGGCGCGCAATCTCCACCATCGCCGGGACGAGGTCGGTCGAGATGATGCGGCCCTCCTCGCCGACGAGCGGCGCGGCCGCGAACCCGGTGCCTCCCGGCCCGGCCGCGAGCTCGAGCACCGTGTCACCGGTCTTCGGCGCGAGCGCGGCGATCAGCCACTCCCGGACGGGCGCGGACGTCTCCTCGATCTCGTCGGCCCAGCGCTCCCAGCCGGGCGCCATCGCCTCCCAGGTCTCGAGGGCCTGGCGGCGGTACTCCTCGACGCTCACTCGCGCAATCCTACGAGTACCAACCGCGGCAGTCGGGCGCGCGAGCTAGCCGCGGCCCGGTGCGGGATCCGGCGGCGGTCGCTTCCCCGTCGCGAGCTCGATCTTGGCTCGCTCGATCAGCCGGAGGAGTGCTTGGTGATTCTCGTCCTCGGCCATGATCCGCTCGATTACCTCAGGAGGGATCTTCTTCCTCTTCCTCCTCTTCCCACTCATCGTCTTCATCTCCCTCGATGTAGGCGAGGATCCCGTTCACGTGGACGTGATATCGGCCAATACACCCATCATGGTCGTCACCTCACCGCGATAGATGCCTTGCTCTTCGTCCATACAGCCAGGGTGCCTGCGCGAGGGCGCCCCGCGCAAGATGACGCCGGCAGCCTCGTAAGATCAGCACGTGTCCAGCTCGACTACGTCGTCGATGCACGATGCGAGAGACGCCGAGGACACACGACTCCTCGAGGCCGGCGAGTACGGCCTCCTCGTCGAGGGCTACTACGGCGTGATCCTCGGCCGCTGTGCGGCTGGCGTGCGGCGCGGCGACCCGGTCGACGTCGCGCACGAAGTCGTCGTCAGAGTCCTGGGCGAGCTGAAGCGGGGCCGCCGCTACCGCGTGCCGTCCGCGTCGTCGTCCACCAGGTGATCACGTGGAAGATCAGCCGTGAGCTCGCGGCGCTCGCGCTGCGCAAGCTCGTCGACGTAGCCCTGCAACTGCCCCACGGCGTGCCGGTTAGCGCGGTGATCGCGGCGAGCCGACATGGTTCCGGGCGGCTCCCACTCGTTGATCATCCGGTTGAAGACGGCGTCCGCGCGTCCGTACGCGAGTGTCAGCTCACGCTGTGTGTCGAGCGCCGCCCCTCGCTCGGCGGCGATGTCCTCGAGAGCGCGCTCGGCCAGAGCGCGGAAGCCGGCCTCGTCGCGTGGGTGCCGGTCTGCCGCGTCGCGGAATGCGGCTGCGAGCCGGGCGCCCTGCTCCCCGGACGCTCCGGCGGACGGGGTTAGGCCGCCTCCAGCTCCTCGCGCAGCTCGACCTCGCCGTTCCACCATCGTTGACGGAGGATACGGCGCGCGCCGGACTCAGACCCGAATGCCAAGATGGCGTCCAGAGCCTCGTCCTGCTCGACTGCGTACTCGTCCGCGAGACGAGCCGCTCCTTCGCGAAGCTCGTCGTAGGGGTCGTGATCAAGATCGATGGGCGCCGCTGACGTCTCTGTGTCGAAGAGGCTGACCTGCATCGCGCGAGGCTAGCCGAGTTCCCGGACGGAGAAGGCGCAAGACCGGGATGTGTGGCTGCCTCGGCACTCACCTGCGACTCTTGGCGAGGTGCGGCGTCAGTGGCGCAGCAATACTTGGATCGCGGCACGGCGGAGCATCGACGCGAAGTCATCCTGATGGGCGACGACTCCGAGCTTGTTGTAGCTCCTCGGCCGCGGGATCCGGTCGCGATACGTCTCGATCCGCATGCCTTCGTAGTAGGGCGGAAGCGTCGCCCTGGGATCGAACATACGCTGTCCCCGCGGTCCTCCTGACCCCCGGATGACTGCGATCAGATCGCCTGTCTCGTCATAGTCGTCCGTCTCGAGGAACTCGGAGATCGGCTGCTTCGAGCCCAGCCCGTCACCGAGGCGGAAGACGATGAAGTAGAGCCGATCCTTCTCGAAGACGCGGTAGCGAGCACACTTCCCGATCGCCCAAGTGGTCCTGAGACCCGTCTCGGCGACGCCCTCGTAGACATCGAAACTCGTGTACTCCTCGAGCAGCCCGGGCCAGCTGTACGTCTCGCCGGCTCGAGACCCAACAAGCCTCCACCGATCTGGCATCCGAGGGTGTCGCACTGATGAGGTCATGCCTGATGAGGTCATTACGGGCTCGGTTGTGATGTCACGTGGTGGACGTCGATCCATGCCTCCTCCGGACTTGGCGCCTCCACTAAACCATCGGCATGCGACTTGCCGCAGGCCGGGCACTTGCGAGCGTCGCGGTGCAGCACGGCGCTGATGACGTAAACCTTCCGGCACACGGGCAGGTGAACGCCGCGTTGTTCCCGGTCCAATCATGGTCGCGACCGAGCTCTCGGGATCGAGTTCATGCCGCGTCACGCCGCGACTGTACTCGCTGGCTCGACTGCTGCCTGGCCAACCTGCATGCACTGAGGTAAGGAGAGGCACCCGGGCGGCAGATACTGAGGATGATGCGACTCGACTCCGACGGCAGGCTTCGCCTCTCCCCGACCGACCTCGGGAACCACCTCGCCTGCGCGCACCTGACGCAGCTCGAGCTCCGCGTGCAGCGCGGCGAGCTCGCGCGGCCGCACTTCGACGACCCCTACGGCCGGATCATCATGGACAAGGGGAACGAGCACGAGCGGGCGTACCTCGCGGGGCTCGAGGCGGACGGGACCCGCGTCGCTCGCATGCTCACGTACGAGGACGAGGGCTTCGACGCAGAGGAGGCTCGGCGCGACACCGAGGACGCGATCCGGGCCGGCGAAGCGGACGTCATCTACCAGGCGTACCTCTCGGACGGCATCTGGCGCGGGTTCGCCGACTTCCTCGAGCGGCAGCCGGACGGCTCCTACGAGCCCGTGGACACGAAGCTCGCGCGCTCCGCGAAGCCGCTCCACCTGCTCCAGCTCTGCTTCTACGCCGAGCAGCTCGGGCGGATCCAGGGCCGGCTGCCCGAGCATGTCCACGTCGAGCTCGGCACGGGCGTGCGGGAAACGTTCCGGACGGCCGAGTTCATCGCCTTCTTCCGGCGGTCTCGCGAGCGGTTCCTCGCCGCGCTCGATGGCAATGGCAGCATCGAGACCTACCCCTGGCCCTGTTACCACTGCGGGATCTGCGACTTCCGGCACCTCTGCCGGCAGCAGCTCGTGGACGACGACCACCTCGTCACCGTCGCCGGGCTCGGACGGCTCCACGCCGAGCGGCTCATCGCCCAGGACATCCCCACGCTCACCGCGCTCGGCGAGACCGCGCCCGAAACGCGAGTCGACCGCATCCGCCCGGAGACGTTCGAGAGGCTCCGGAACCAGGCCGAGCTCCAGTTCCACTTCAACCGGACGGGCGAGCGCCGCTGGGAGCTCCTCCCGGACGAGGAGGACCGCGGCTTCCGGCTGCTCCCGCCGCCCTCGCCGGGCGACGTCTGGCTCGACCTCGAGGGCCACCCGTTTTTCGAGGTCGCGCGCGGGCTCGAGTACCTCTTCGGCTACTGCTACCGCGACGAGGCCGGCGAGCTCCGCTACGAGCCGGTCTGGGGCCTCGACCGCGGGGGCGAGAAGGCCGCCTTCGAGCGCTTCGTCGACTGGCTCGAGGCGCGGCGCCGCCGCTACCCCGACCTGCACGTCTACCACTACGCCGCGTACGAGCGTACGGCGCTCCGGCGGCTCATGGGCGAGCACTCGGTGCGCGAGGCCGAGATCGACGACTGGCTGCGGCAGGAGGTGCTCGTCGACCTCTACCGCGTCGTCAAGCAGGCGCTCCGCGCGGGCGTCCCGAGCTACTCGATCAAGGAGATCGAGAACCTGTACGGCTTCGAGCGCACGGCCCCGGTCTCGGGCGGTGACGAGTCGATCGTCCTCTTCGAGCAGTGGCTCGAGTCGGGGGAGGACGCGCTGCTCGAGGGGATCCGCGCCTACAACGAGGAGGACTGCCGCTCGACCGTCGAGCTCCACGAGTGGCTGCTCTCGCTGCGCCCGCGGGACATGCCGTGGCGCCCGCACCCGGACGAGCGCGAGGTGTCGGAGGAGGCGGAGGAGCGGGACGCGGAGCGGGCGGCGCTTCACGAATCGCTGCTGGAGGGGGAGGAGGAGCGGAGCCCGCGCTGGCTCCTCGGGCACCTCCTCTACTACCACCGGCGCGAGTCGAAGTCGCAGTGGTGGGAGTGGTTCCACCACCTGGGCCTCGACGAGGACGAGCTCCTCGAGGACACGGACACGATCGGCAGCTTGAAGCTCGTGGAGGCGGTCGAGGACGGCCAGTCGCTCCGCTACACGTTCTCGTTCCCGCCGCAAGAGCACAAGATCGACGGCCGCTGCGTCGACCCGGCGACGCAGCGGACGTACAACGTCCGGGTCGACGACGAGCTCGGCACCGTCACGCTCCGGCGGTCGAAGAACCTCGCCGACGAGCCGCTCCCCGCGGCGCTCATCCCCGGGCCGCCGATCCCGGATTGGCGCCACCGGGACTCGATCGCGCGGTTCGCGCAGGCCTACCGGGACGGGGAGGCGGGCGGGCCGCTCGTCGAGGTGCTCGAGCGGCAGGCGCCGCGGGCGCGGCTCGACGTGCCCGTGCCCGAGGCCGCGCTGTCCCTCGACCGGAGCTACCTCTTCGTGCAGGGGCCGCCCGGGTCGGGCAAGACGTGGCAGGGGGCGAACGCGGCGGTCGCGCTCATGAAGGCCGGCCGGCGCGTGGGGGTGACCTCGCTCAGCCACAAGGCGATCGCCAAGCTGCTCGCGGAGATCGAGCGCGAGGCGCGCGAGCAGGGCTTCCGCTTCCGCGGGCGCAAGAAGTCGTCGGGGGACGACGACTCGCGGTTCGAGGGCGACTTCATCGACTCGTCCGACCACTGGCAGGACCTGCTCGACCCCGAGCTCCAGCTCGTCGCGGGGACGTCCTGGCTCTTCGTGTACCCGCAGTTCGAGGGCTTCGTCGACACGCTCATCGTCGACGAGGCGGGGCAGGTCGCGCTCGCGGACGTCGTCGCGGTCGGGCACGCGGCGCGCAACCTCCTCTTCCTCGGCGACCCCAACCAGCTCCCGCAGGTCTCGCAGGGCGCAATGCCCGAGCAGGCGAAGCAGTCCGTGCTCCAGCACCTGCTCGGCGACGAGCGGACGGTGCCGCCGGGCCGCGGCATCTTCCTCGCCGAGACGTGGCGCCTGCGGCCGGAGCTCACGGCGTTCACCTCGGACGCGTACTACGCGGGGCGGCTCGAGTACGCGGGCGTGTGCGAGCGGAGGAGCGTCGCGGCCGGCGACGGGCTCGTGTTCCGGCCGGTTCCGCACGTGGGGAACGGCCAGCTCTCGTGGGAGGAGGCGGACGAGGTCGCGAAGGCGGTCGAGGCGCTGCTCGGAACCGCGTACACGGACGAGAAGGGGAGGACGCGGCCGCTGACCGAGGACGACGTGCTCGTCGTGACGCCCTACAACGCGCAGGTGCGGACGCTCCGGCACCGGGTGCCCAAAGACGTGCGCGTGGGAACGGTCGACAAGTTCCAGGGGCAGGAGGCGCCGGTCGTCATCGTCTCGCTCGCGAGCTCGAGCGGGGAGGAGGCGCCGCGCGGCCTCGCGTTCGTCTTCAACCGCAACCGGATCAACGTCGCCACCTCGCGCGCGCAGTGCCGCGTCGAGCTCGTCTGCTCGCCGCGGCTGCTCGAGGCCGACTGCCGCTCGGTCGAGGACATGCGGCTCGTGAACGCGCTCTGCCGCTTCGTCGAGCTCGCCGACGAGCTCAGGTCGGAGCCTGCAGCCAGGTCACCTGGTTGAGAAGATCGTCGTCGCCCGCTCGCTCGCGGAGGAGCCGATCGAGCGCCTCGACGAACGAGCCGATCGTGCCGGACCCGCGGGGCATCGAGGTCGGCGAGCTGAAGACGAATCCCCAGTGATCTTCGCTGCGCGCGGCGAGCTCGTGCACGAGCGGCATGAAGTCGCCGACGTTCTCGGTGACGAGCGCGCGCCGCTCCGTTTGCATGACATTCACGAGCTCGCCGTCGCCGAGCCCACGTAGCTCGAGCCGTTCGCCGACCGCGACGACGTCGTGACCCCGGCCGCGCAGCGCCTTGGCGATCTGGTGCGAGTAGTGCTCGTCGAGGCAGCGCCTCAAGAGAGGACGGCCTGCTGCGCGCGCCAGAGCTCCTCTTCGTGCTCTGCGGCTGCTCGTTCCCGTTCGGCCAGGTTGTCGACCTCGTCCCGATAGGCCGCGTAGTAGCGGACGCTTGCCTGCACCCAAGCCGGGGGCACCGACAGGTACTCCGCTGTCCGCTCGAGTGAGCTCTCGGAGTTGCGCAACGTCTCGACAACCTGCCAGACGTCGAGCCTCGTCCCCGCGAGCGCCGCGCGCCGGCCGGCGGCACCGTCCCGGAAGCGGATCAGCGGATGGTCGTCCATGCGCAGCCCTTCCTCGATGTAGCGGGCGGCAAGGCTGTTCGACGACTCGCCGATGCGATCGGCGCGGCGCATCAGACGTTCGTTGAGCGAAGTCCCCAGTCGGAACGATCGATGGACGCTTCTCGAGGTGGACCGCTTCATGTCACCCAGTGTGACACAGTGTGTTAGCACCAGCAAGCGCAGGCGCGTCGAGCTCGCCTGGAGTTGACGTCGCGAGGAGGTGCCTTGAAGCTCGCGGGCCGTGACGACTACCGCGTTCGCGTCGGCGACTATCGCGTCGTCTACGCGGTCGACGACGACGAGCAGGTAGTGCTCGTCGCGCGCGTCACTCGTAGACGCGAGGTGTACCGGCGCTGATTCGTGAGTGGCGAGGCCGGGCGCTTGGCGAAATGGAACCGACGGCCGTTCCTCTTTCCCCGAAGACCGTGGCCCCCCTCTGTGACGGGTAGCCACGCGCCCGGCCTCGGCCGAAGTATGCGCCTCTCCGCACGCCAAGCAAAGCCCGCCCAGGTGCGCGGGGCGCTAGCCTTCCGGGCCGATGGTCGCGGCGATGGCGGAGTTCACCGGCCCGGTGACGGGGCTCACGGAGGTCACGCGCATCGCAGGGGAGGCGATCGAGGGCTGGCTGAGCGAATACGACGGCTACCGCGGGCTCGTGATGCTCAGTCACGAGGACTCGCACGTCGCGCGCGTGATCACCTTCTGGGACTCGTACGAGGCGGAGGCGAGCACGCGCCACGGGCGCACGACCATGCGCGAACAGCTCGCCGCCTCCGTCGGTCTGGAGGTCGTCGAGTACAAAGTCTGGGACGTTCCGGTCTTCGAGCTTCCCGCCGGCGACCAATAGTCGCGCGCAGCAGCGCTCGCCTAGTTGACGACCGGGCTCGGGAGCCGGGCCGCGACGATGCTGCCGGCGGCCTCGGCACTTGCCGCATGCCCGGTCACTGTCGCCACGAACGTGTCCCGATCGAGCGCGTAGAGGCTCAGCTCGGTGACCGCCCGAACCGTCGCCGTTCGCGGCACGTCGTGGAGCAGGGCGATCTCGCCGAAGAAGTCGCCGGGCCCCATCGTGCGCACGGGCTCGCCGCCGACCTCGACGGCGGCAGTGCCGTCGGCGATCACGTAGAAGCGGTCGCCGGGGTCGCCCTCCTCGAACACTGCCGATCTGGGCTCGATCCGCACGTCGACGAGAGCCTGGGCCAGTCGCTCGAGCTGGGGCGCCGGTAGCGGGGCGAAGATCGGGATGCCACGCAGGAGCTCGACCAGCTCGGTCGGCACCGGGGCCGCTGCGTCGATCGAGGCCAGGCGGCGCCAGGAGGGGAGGAGCGTTACGGGCATGATCAGGCCGGCGACGAGCAGCGCGCCGCGCGAGCCGAGAGACGAGACGAGAAGTGGCGCGAGCAGCGCGCCGATCCCCATGGCCAGGAGCGCGAGCGCTTCGAAGGCGCCGAAGACGCGGCCGAGCACGGCGTCCGAGGCAGTCCTCTGTATGAGGGTGATCCCCGTGACGTCCACGAGGGTGTTTCCGACGCCGAGCAGTGCGAGCAGGAGGAACGCGGCCGCGGTTTCGGGCCAGGCCGCGATCAGGATCAGGGGGACGCCCCAGAGCAAGAGCCCGACAGCGAAGTACCGCCAGATCGACCTGTGCCCTGCAACGCCGGCGACGGCGAGCACTCCGAGCGTCGCACCGACGCCGATCATGCCGTTGAGCCAGCCCACGCCGGCGGTCCCGAGCGAGAGGAGCTCGATCGCCACGACGACGACGAGCACCTGGACCAGCCCGGCGACGAGGGTCTGCGCCGTGGACAGCCCGATCACGACCCGGAGCCCGGGTTCCGAGACGATCGCCCGCCAGCCGGCGAGCAGCGTCTCCGATCGCGGCACGCTCGCCTCCGGGGACGGCTCGCCCGCGATGCTGATCCGGGCAGCGAGCGCGACCGACACGAGCAGCAGCAGACCGGTGACGGCAAACACCGTCCCGCTGCCCGCGACGACCAGCAAGAGTGCTCCGAGCGCGGGGCCGGCGAACAGGCCAACGCTCTCCACTGCGCTCGCGACGACGTTCGCGGCGGTGAGCTCTTCGGGCGTCCGCACGAGGGATGGTGTCAATGCCGCCTGCGCTGACCGGAAGACCGGCTCGGCGACGGCGACGAGGACGGCGAGGACGTAGACGGACAGGGAAGGCGCGTCGAGGACGACGAGCGCGGCCATCGCTCCGAGCATCACGCAGCGGACGAGATCCGAGGTGATCAGGACGAGGCGGCGCGGTCTGCGGTCGGCGAAGACGGAGAGCCACGGCGATGCGCCGCCGGCGATGGCGAGCCGCAGGAACACGACGATCCCGACGGCACCGATGCCGTCGGTCTCGTAGGCGTACACGGCGACGGCGATCGCCGACGCGCGGCTCGCGAGGTTCGACGCCGCCCACGCGAGTTCGAGCCGCCGGACATCCGGGTTCCGGACGATCCGCCCGAAGAGGTGGAACGGTTCCGTGAGTGCCCTGGCCAGGCGCACCGGGCGAGCATGTCATGTCTCCCTTGCAACTTTCAGCGGCCGGACGGAAGATTCCGGGTGCGATTCGTGTCAGGTAGTCGAGAGTGGCGGATGAGCCGCCACTCCGCCCGAGGGAGGACGACATGTCCGACGAGCAGACCGACATTCGCGACGACGACGAGGACGTCGAAGCGCACAAGTTCGTGTCCGAGGAGCCCGGCGAGGACGATGCCGAGAAGCTGAAGATGCGAATGAAGATGAAGACGAAGACGGCGACACCTGACGACGTCGGCGACGATCTCGGTGATCGCGCGAAGATCTAGCGCCCGGAACTCCTTCGACTCAGATTCAGAGCCGTCCCCGCCGAAGAGGCGGTATCCCTCGGCCTGACGACTTGCGGCTCGCTCGCGCTGTGCCGCTTCGTCGAGCTCGCACGCTCGACGATGCGCACGCGCGAGCGCGTTTCGCGTTCGACCTCTGAAA
>JBOHBB010000117.1:0-19257 GCA_050698135.1 Gaiellaceae bacterium | reverse complement strand
CCCTCGTAGACCTCGATCAGGCGGTCGGCGAGCTTGTCGATGTCGTGCACGTGCTCGACGGAGGCGCGGCCCGCCTCGCCGAGGCGGCGGCGCTCGTCGAACGACACCACGAGCGGGCGGAGCTTCTCGACGAGCGTCTCGGGGGTCGCGGAGACGATCGGAACCTCGACCCCGAACGCCTCCTCCGTCTGCCGGACGGCGGTCTCGTCGAGGGACGTCACCACGGGCTTCCCGTACGCCATCGACTCGATCGCGAAGACACCGTGCCAGATGTAGTGCATCTGGTCGACGACGATGTCGGCACGCCTGAAGCGTTCCACGGCCTCGTCGTGGGGCACACCGTGGACGACGTCGAGGTCGACCGGGAGCCGCTCGCAGGCCTCGACGACGAAGCGGGTGCCCTTCTTCTCGAGGTTCGAGGGCGCGTGGACGACGAGCGGGCGCTCGCGCTCGACCGGCGGGACGGGCTCGTACTCGGAGAGGTCGAGGCCGGGCGGGACGACGACCGCCTCGGGCACCCACCGGGTCGCGGCGAACGAGCCGACGATCTGGCGGTCCGCGCGCCTGCCGTACGCGAGCTCGTCCGGCGTCTTCCCGCGGATGTCGTCCCCGAGGAAGTGCATGATGCACTTCCTGCGGGTCGCCTTCAGGATCGGGAACTGGAGCGTCTTCGGCACGAGTGTCTGCCCGAAGTAGAAGTGGAAGACGTCGGTCTCGGGGAGGTACCTGGCCAGAGCGCGCCACTGGGCGAGCTGGCGCCTCCACAGCGGCTTGCCGCGCAGGCCGAGGTCGATGTCGTGCTCCCCGGGACGCCACGGCTGGTCGCGGAAGACGAGCAACCGTGCATCGACACCCTTGCGCCGGAGCGCGCGCACGTTCGACCAGCCCGTGCCGGCGAGGTTGACGGGGCAATGGAGGATCCGGCCGACCATCGGCGCGATTCTAGAATCGGAGCCGTGAAGAGCCTTCTCGCGCCGGCCGAGGCCGCAGCGGCCGCGCGCGCCGGGGCCCGGCCTCCCGCGGTCGTCGTCGACGTCGGCTGGGTGAACGGGCTGGCCGCGATCCGCTCGCTCGGTCGGGCGGGCGCCCCGGTCCTCGCCGTCGACCACCGACCCTGGGCGCTCGGCCTTCGCTCCCGCTACGCGATCCCCGTGGCGTCGCCCGACCCCGCCGTGGACGAGGACGGCTTCGTCGCGTTCCTCGCCGTGCTCGGGGACGCGCTCGAACGGCCCACGCCGGTCTTCCCGACGCACGACCCGGGCCTGAACGCTGTCGCGCGCGCGCAGGCCGCGCTCGGGGGGAGCTTCCTCTACCCCTTCCCGGCCTGGGACGTCCTCGCGCGCATCCAGAACAAGCGCACGCAGCTCGAGGCCGCGACGGCCGCGGGAATCGACACGCCCGGCACGGCGCACCCGCGCAGCTCGGCGGAGGCGCTCGCGGCGGCCGGCGAGCTCGGCTACCCCGTGCTCGTGAAGCCGGCCGACCCGGTCGAGTTCAAGCGGCGGCACCGGCGCCAGGCGTTCCGTTGCGGGACGGCCTCCGAGCTCGAGAGCGCCTTCGCGAAGGCCGAGCCGCACGAGCCGATGGTGCAGGAGCTGATCCCGGGCGGCGACGAGACCCTGTACACGCTCGGGAGCTACCTCGACGCGACGGGAAAGCCGCTCGGCGTCTTCAGCGGACGGAAGCTCCGCCAGACGCCCCGGCTCGTCGGCACGTGCCGGGTCGGCGAGGCGGTGTGGGTGCAGGAGGTCGTCGACGCGGGGCTCCGCTTCCTCTCGGCGCTCGGCTACCGCGGGCTCTCCCAGGTCGAGTTCAAGCGCGACCCGCGAGACGGCCGCTACAAGCTCATGGAGATCAACCCCCGCCTCTACCAGTGGCACGGGCTCGCCGCCGCGTGCGGGGTCGACCTCCCGCGTCTCGCATACCGCGACCTGCTCGGCCTGCCGACCCCTCCCGCCTCGATGAACGGCGGCGGGAAGCGGTGGGCGATCACGTTCCTCGCGGGCGAGAAGCCGGCGTTCCAGCGGCCTCCGTACGTCGACGCGGTGCTCGCGCTCGACGACCTTCGCCCCGCCGCCGTGTACGCCGCCCGCGTCGTCCGGAGCTTCGTCCGCTGATCCCGGAGAGCGTCGAGCGCCGCGCCCGCTGGGTGCTGGACACGATCGGCGGCCGCGAGCTCGAGCTCGGCGCCGACCTTCCGTACGTCGCCGCGGCCTGGGAGCAGGTCGACCGTGGCGAGCGGCCGGTCGGCGACGAGCTCGCCGACGCCTTCTTCCATCTCGCCCGCATCGAGGAACTCGCCGGCCAGCGGGACGAGCACGGCCGCTTTCTGGCCGCGGCGTCCTGTGTCGACCCGCTCGACCCGCCGGTCGAGCGCCTCCGGCGCGCGCTCGGGTTCGAGCCGCCGCGCTGGCGGGGCGCGCGGTTCGCGGTCGCGCTGACCCACGACGTCGACGTGCCCTGGCGCTGGACGCGCCTGGGCGTCCGCGGCTCGGCAGCGCGCCTCAAGTCCCACGTCCTCGCGCGGCGGCGAGCTGGCGCGGTCCGCGAGGCGAGGGCGCTCGCGGGAATGCCGGTGCACCGCCTGCGCGGGACCGACCCGAACTGGCGCTTCCGCGAGATCACCGACGCCGAGCGCGACCGTGGGGCGTCGTCGACGTTCTTCCTCCTCGCTGGCCACTCGGACCGTCACGACGGCGCCTCGCCCGAGGTTTACGACCGCCTGCGGCCGCGCCTCGTCGAGACGATTCTCGAGAGCGGCGGCGAGGTCGGGCTACACGGGAGCTACCTCGCGGCCCGCGACGCCGGCCTGCTCGCGGTGGAGGCGAACGCGCTCGAGGAGCTGGGAGCGGAGGTCCGCGGCCAGCGCTACCACTACCTGCGGGTCGACCCGCACGCGAACCTCGCGCCCCTTCCTGCGCTCGGCCTGCGCTACGACACCACCCTGGGGTTCCCCGACGCCCCCGGCTTCCGGGCGGGCATCGCGCACCCGTTCCGTCCCTGGGACGTCGCTGCCGCCCGCCCGCTCGACCTGGTCGAGATCCCGCTCGCGGCGATGGACGTCACGCTCGGCGAGGAGCGGTACCTCGGCCTCTCCACGGCGCAGGCGGAGGGCCGCCTGCTCGAGCTCCTCGACTTCGCCGCCGAGCACGGGGGCGGCTTCTCGGTGCTGTGGCACACCGATCGCTTCGATCCGGGAACCGCGCGGGGCTGGGACCGCCTCTATCTCCGGCTGCTCGACGCCGTCCGCGAGCGCGGAGGCGTCTGCCTCTCGGCGGGCGAGCTCGCCGGTGAGCTCGAAGCCGGGCCGCACTGAGCTGCGAGAATCGGGCGGTGTCTGCCCTTCGTTCCACGCTCGCCCGGTCCGGAGCCTACCGCTCGCTCCGGCGGACGCTGCGCAAGGCGGCACATCCGCGGGAGCTCGCATTCCAGCGCCGGATCCGGAGAGGCTTCGAGGGCTCGTTCCTCCGCGATCCGCATGCGCTGGCCACGTACGAGGAGGAGATCCGGCAGAGCGGGCTCCTGGAGCACATCCGCGACAAGCGCCGCGAGTACGACGCGATCGTCGGCGCGTCCGGGGGCGACGGCTACACGCCGGGCGGGATCGGCCTCGCCGAGCGCACGTACCTGTACGCGATCCTGCGGACGCTGAGGCCGCGCGTCGCGGTGGAGACCGGGGTCGCGAACGGGTTCTCGACGGCGTTCGCGCTGCTCGCGCTCGAGCGGAACGGCGAGGGGCACCTGTACTCGGTCGACTTCCCGCGCGCGATCGGCAAGGACGAGGCCGAGGCGTTCTACGAGGGCACGGGGAAGGCGGGGATCCCGCCCGAGAGCATGCCCGGGTGGCTCGTGCCGGAGCACCTCCGCGAGCGCTGGACGCTCCGGCTCGGCCGCAGCCAGGACGAGGTGCCGCCGCTGCTCGAGGGTCTCGGGGCGATCGACTCGTTCATGCACGACAGCGAGCACTCGTTCGACTGCATGTGGTTCGAGTTCACGAGCGCCTGGCCCGTTCTCCGCGAGGGCGGCGTGCTCATCTCGGACGACGTCAACTCGACCGAGGCGTTCCCGCGCTTCGCCCGCCAGGAGCGGCGCGAACCGATCGCGATCGGCCGCGGGATGGCCTTCCTGGTCAAGTGACGGTCTATATCCTCTGCCGGTCTTGAGTCGCAATCGCATCCTCGTCACCGGCGGAGCCGGGTTCATCTCGTCGAACGTCGTCAGGCACCTGCTGGACACGACTCCCTACGAGGTCGTCTCGCTCGACGCGCTCACCTACGCGGGCAACCTCGACAACCTCGAGGAGGTGCTCGCGCACGAGCGCCTCTCGTTCGTGCACGGCGACATCCGCGACGCCGAGCTCGTCCGCAAGGTCGTGGCCGACGTCGACGTGATCGTGAACGCCGCCGCCGAGTCGCACGTCGAGAAGTCGATCGAGGAGGGCGCGTCCGAGTTCGTGACGACGAACGTCGAGGGCACGCAGATCCTGCTCGACGCGATGCGGGCCTCGCCGGTCGAGCGCTTCATCCTCATCTCCTCGAGCGAGGTCTACGGGACCGCGGAGAGCGATCCCATGGACGAGGGCCACCCGCTCAACCCGCGCAGCCCGTACGCGGCGACGAAGGCGGGCGCCGACCGCCTCGCGTACTCGTACTTCGTCACCTACGACCTGCCCATCGTGATCCTGCGGCCGTTCAACAACTACGGGGCGCGCCAGCATCCGGAGAAGGTCCTCCCGCAGTTCGTCACGAGCGCGCTCGCGGACCGTCCGCTGACGATCCACGGCGACGGGCACGCCTCGCGGGACTGGCTCTTCGTCGACGACGACGCCGAGGCGATAGAGGCGACGATCGCGGCCGACCTCGACCTCGTGGCCGGCGAGGTGATCAACATCGCCACCGGCGTCGACATCTCCGTGAACGAGATCGCCGACCTCGTCCTCGATGCGCTCGGGAAGTCGGCCTCGCTCAAGGTGAACGTCTCGGAGCGGATGGGGCAGGTGGACCGGCACATCGGCTCGACGGAGAAGGCGAGGCGCCTGCTCGGCTGGGAGGCCCGGACGCCGTTCGCCGAGGGGCTGGAGCGGACGGTCGCGTGGTACCGCGAGAACGAGGCGTGGTGGAGAGGCGTGCTCGAGCGGTCCGAGACGCCCCTGCACGCGTAGGCGCCGACCCGGCCGCGCGGCACCCGGATGGCCACGATCCTCGTCCTCGGCGCGGGGCCTGCGCAGCTCGGACTGCTCGAGGCGGCCCGGAAGCGAGGGCTCCACGTCGCCGCCGCGGACCACGACCCCTCCGCCCCGGGCTTCCGCCTCGCCGACGAGCGGGCGGTCGTGTCCATCGAGGACGAGGGCGAGATCGAGCGTCTCGTCGCCTCACTCCGCCCCGACGGCGTGATCGCGCCCGGGACCGACTTCCCGGTCGCGGTCGCCGCGAGAGTCGCCGGCCGGCTCGGGCTTCCCCACCCGCTCGATGGAGCGACGGCGGTCGCCGCGACCTCGAAGCAACGCCAGCGTGAGCTGTTCGCCCGGGCGGGCGTGCCGCAGCCGAGATTCCACGCGTGCACGACGCTCGCCGAAGCGGAGAATGCCGCGTGCGAGGTGGGCTTCCCCTGCATCGTCAAGCCGCCCGACCGGCAGGGCCAGCGCGGGCTGTCCGTCGTGACCGGCGCTGCCGACGTCCCTGGCGGGTTCGCGACCGCCCTCGAGGCGGCGCGCGGCGACGTCGTCCTCGTCGAGGAGTTCGTCGCCGGCCCGGAGGTCACGGTGAACGCGTTCTCCGTCGACGGTCGCTTTCACCCGCTGACCGTGACCCTTCGGGTCGTGGCCGACCCGCCGGCCTTCGGCGTGGCGCTCGCCCACGTCTGGCCGTGCGGGCTTCCGGCGGACGTCGTCGAACGGATCGTGGAGGCCGCCCGCGCAGCCGCCGAGGCCGTCGGCGTGCGCAACGGACCGACCTACACGCAGGTCCTCGTCGGCCCCGACGGCTCCCGGGTGGGCGAGCTCGCGGCCCGCCTCGGCGGCGGGCACGACGCGGAACTGTGCGAGGCCGCGCTATCCGTCGACCTGAACGGCCTCGCGCTCTCCGCGGCGCTCGGGGAGCCGATCGACGAGTCGCGCCTGCGGCAACGTCCCGGCCCGGGCGGGGCGTGCGTCCGGTTCCTCGTCCCGCCGATCGGGACACTCGAGGCGGTCGGGGGGCTGGTGGAGGCCGAGGCGGTGGAGGGCGTCGCCTGGGTCCGCATCTACCGCGAACCGGGATCGACGCTCGGCGAGCTCCGGCGCGGCGCCGACCGGGCAGGAGCGGCGCTCGCCGTCGGCGCGACCTCCGAGGAGGCACTCGCGCGCGCGGAGTCCGCGCTCGCACGCGTCCGGCTCGTCACCTCCTCGTGAGTAGGCTTCGGTGGCCCATGGACGGCACCCAGGCCACACGTCGCGAGACCTTCCTCGGTTTCCAGCCGCCGGCGATCGGCGACGAGGAGATCGCCGCCGTCGCCGAGACGCTGCGCTCCGGATGGCTCACGACCGGCCCCGCCGCCGCGGAGCTCGAGCGCCGCTTCGCCGAGTACCTCGAGGTGAAGCACGCGCTGGCGGTCACCTCCGGCACGGCCGCGATGCACCTCGCGCTCGCCGCGCTCGGCATCGGTCCCGGCGACGAGGTGGTGACGACGCCGATCACGTGGCCGGCGACCGCGAACGTCATCGTCCACGTGGGCGCCACGCCGGTGTTCGCAGACGTCCGCGCCGACGACCTCAACATCGACCCCGAGCACGCGTCCTCGCTCGTCGGCCCGCGGACGAAGGCGATCCTCCCCGTCCACCTCGCGGGGCAGCCGGCCGACCTCGACCCGCTCTGGGCCCTCGGGATCCCGGTCGTCGAGGACGCGGCGCACGCCGTCGAGAGCGCCTACCGGGGACGCAAGATCGGCGGCCTCTCCGAGGCCACCTGCTTCTCGCTCTACGCGACGAAGAACGTCGCCGCAGGCGAGGGCGGGATCATCGCCACGAACCGCGACGACGTGGCCGAGGCGGTGGACGACCTCCGCGTCATGCGCCGCGGGCACGGCTCGCGCTACGACATCCCGGTCCCGGGCTACAAGGCGAACCTCTCCGACGTGCTCGCCTCGATCGCCCTCTGCCAGCTCGACAAGATCGAGCGCCACCGGGAGATCCGCCTGCGCCACGTCGCCGCCTACGACGCGGCGCTCGCCGAGCTCGACGGCATCGAGCCGCTCGCGCGGAACCCGCGCGACGTCCACGCACTCCACCTCTACATCGTCCGGATCGACCCGGAGCGGGCCGGCGCGTCGCGGGACGAGTACCAGCAGGCACTCGGCGAGGAGCGGATCGGGACGAGCATCCACTTCCTCCCCGTGCACCGGCTCACCGCGTACCGCGAGCGCTTCCCGGAGCAGCCGCCGCTCCCGGTCGCGGAGAAGGCGGGGGACGAGGTGCTGTCCCTCCCGCTCTCCCCGGCGCACTCGGATCGGGACGTCGAGGACGCGATCGACGCGCTCCGGCGCGTGCACGCGCGCTTCGCCGCCTAGACCTCAGGCGACGGCCAGGACGAGCGCGTTCCCGGACGGGTCGACCGCCACGGTGCCGTCGTCGCCGGTCCGAGCCTCGTGCCCAGCGCTCTGGAGCCGCTCGACCACGCGGTCGCGCTCACCGGCGTCGGGCAGGACGATCGTCGCCCGGCGGAGCGCGGCGGTGCCCTCGGGCGGCGCCGTCGCGCCCGCGCTCTCCCACGTGTTCGCGCCGACGTGGTGGTGGTAGCCGCCCGCTGCGAGGAACGCCGCCTGCGCGCCGAGCTGGGCCATGAGCCCGAAGCCGAGCACGTCGCGGTAGAAGGCGACGGTATCCGCGATAGCGGCGACCTTCAGGTGCACGTGCCCCATCACCGTGCCCGCCGGCAGCCCGTCGAACGAGGCAGTCGCGGGGTCCTCGAGCTCCCCCAGGAGGCTGTGGGTGTCGAGCGGGAGGGTCGTCAACCGCGCACCGACCTGGCCCTCCCAGACCTCTCGCGGCCGGTCCCAGTAGACCTCGATCCCGTGGCCGTCCGGGTCGGATAGGTAAATCGCCTCGCTCACGAAGTGGTCGGAGAGCCCCGCCAGCGGGACGCGCTCGCGGGCGACGTGCGCGAGCCAGGCCGCGAGGTCGGCCCGCTCCGGCAGGAGCAGGGCGAAGTGGTAGAGGCCCGTGTGGCCGTACGCGGGCCGTGCCCCGGGCTCCTCGGCCAACACGAGCAGCTCGCGCTCGCCGGCGCCGACCGACGCCCGGCCGTCGTCCCGCCCGAGCAGGACGAGCCCGAGGAAATCGCTGTAGAACGGAAGCGAGCGCTCGAGGTCGGAGACGGTGAGATGGACGGGGCCCATCGTGGTCCGCGCCGAGATCTCCGCGCTCGCGGGCGCGCCCGTCGCCTCGAGCTCCTCGGGGTCGTGAGGCGCGTCGGGCACGGCGCAAGTGTTCCACGCGGGAGACGCCCCCCGCCGTGCGTCAGCGCGCGAGCCGCAGGCGCGCGCCGATCGCCTTCCGCTCGGCGGGGAGATAGAAGCCGGCGAAGAAGAGCAGGAGCGGGTAGGCCAGGGAGAGCGCGACCGCGACCGGGAGCCCCCCGCCCGCGAGCTTCCCGACGGCGACGAGCGCGAGCCCCGCAGCGACGGCCGTGACGACGCGGCGCCACTGGTACGGGATCGGGTAGATCCGCTGCGCCCACCACGTCATCCCGGCGAACATCGTCGCGTAGGCGGCGATCGTCGCCACCGCGGCGCCCATCATCCCGTAGCGCGGGATGAGGAGCAGGTTGAGGACGACGTTGACGATCGCGGCCGCGCCCGTGACGACCCAGTTGAACTGCGTCCGCCGGGCACGGCCGACGCCGATGACCATGACGACGTATCCGGCGAAGATCACGACCGCGAAGGCGAGCGGCCCGACGACACGCGAGGAGCTCGCGAACGCCGGGGCCGCGATCCAGTCCACGAGCCACGGCGAGAGGAGCGCCAGGCCGGTCGCTACCCAGCTCGTGAGGAACACGAGGTAGGTGAGCACGAAGGCGTACGTCCGCTTCGCCTCGCGGTCGTCCTCGATCGAGTACGCGAACGCCGGCCACGCGGTGCGGAACGCGGTCAGCAGGAGCGCCATCGCCGAGGCGATGCGGACACCGACCGAGTAGAGGCCGACTTCCTGCGTGTCCGCGAGCTTGACGAGGAAGAAACGATCGCTGAAGTTCGTGACCCAGAGCAGGAGGGCGCTCGGCACGAGTGGCATGCCGAAGCGGTTCATCTCGCGGAGGAGCCCGCGGTCGAGCTGGAGGCCGAGCTGCTCGCGCCGATAGCCGACGAGCGCCGCGTAGACGAGCAGCGTGCCGGTGAAGTTGCCGACGACGACGCCGAGCGGCCCCGCGTCGAGCGCGACGACGAGCACGAGCGTGGCGGCGATCGTCAGCGCGATGTTCGCGAGGCTCGCCGTCACGTATGCGACAGACCGTTCCTCGACCCGGAACAGGGACATGAGCTGCTCGTAGTTCATCTGGGCCCACAGGCCGACGAACGCAGCGGCCACGACCTCGGCCTGGTCCGACGAGCCGAAGAGCACGCTCGAGATCTCCCGCGAGAAGGCGACGCCGACGACGAGGCCGAGCGTCGCCATCATCATCGTGAACCAGAAGGACGTGCGCAGCACGAGGCGGCGGTGGGCGGGGTCGGGGCGGTCGAAGTAGAAGCGGAAGAACGCGTTCGTGATCCCGAGGCGGAGCGTGATCACGAGGACGGTCGTCAGCGCGATCAGCGTCTCGACGATCCCGTAGTCGGACGGGGTGAGGTACCGCGTGTAGACGGGGAGCAGGAGGACCGCGAGGATCCGCTGGACGAGCCCGCCGAAGCCGTAGATCGCCGAGTGCTTGCCGAGCCGCCTGAGCTCCTTGCCGAGCGCCATCCTCGGCGAGAGTAGAGCGCGAGCAGGCCGTCGGGCGGTGCTGCGGCCGCTACGTCACGCCGGCACGGGGGAGGAGCCACGGCGAGAGGCGGTTCCAGCGGCCGATCTCGCACCCGTCGACCCGGCTGAACGCCGACGAGATCCGCTTCCCGTCGAGCATGCCGACGACGCGCGCCGTCTGCGGGCCGCCGTAGATCTGCGTGCACACGACGTCCTTGGGCACGGCGGCGAAGAGCGCGGCGCCACCGGCGGCGAGCCGTCTGCAGGCGACGGCCGGGCGTGCGAGGGTGCCGCCCGCTGGCTTGCAGCGGAGGCGCCACGCCGTCATCGCCCCGCCACGCTGCCCGTTCGGCCAGTAGCTGATGGTCAACGACGTCCCGGCGCCCGTGCCGGCCGACGAGCCCGAGCCGGACGCTGCGAGGAACGAGGCGACCACGACGAGGACGAGCACGCTCCGCACTCCTCGAGCGTACCGACTTGACACGTGGACACTAGTGAGTGAATAATCACTTCCTCATGGCGACGACGAGACAGACGGCGCGGGAGCGGCGCGAGGAGGTCCTCGCTGCCGCAGTCGAGGAATTTGGCCGTGCCGGCTTCCACGGCGCCTCGACCGACGCGATCGCCCGCCGGGCGGGGATCTCGCAGCCGTACCTCTTCCGCCTCTTCGGGTCGAAGAAGGACCTCTACCTCGCCGGAGTGCGCCGCTGCTTCCGGCGGACGCTGGAGGCGATGCAGGGCGCCGCCGAGGGGCTCCGTGGCGAGGACGCGCTTCGCGCGATGGGCCGCGCTTACGGCCAGCTGCTGAGCTCGGATCCGCTGATGCTGCAGGCGCAGCTGCAGACCTATGCGGCGGCGCTCGACGACGACGACGTGCGCCAGGCGGTGCGCGAGGGGTACGGCGACCTGTACGCATACGCCGAGCGCGTCTCCGGCGCCTCCGACAGGCGACTCGCCCGCTTCTTCGCGAACGGGATGCTGCTGAACGTCATCGCCGCGATGGGATTCCACGAGGACGCGGAGCCCGAGCCCTGGGCGTACCGACTCCTGACCGGCTGCCGCGGGGAGGACGCATGACCTCTCTTTTTCGATTTGGTGTGAGTAAGCAATCACTAGTCATGAGGAGGGCATCATGACGCAGAGAGCGAGAACCTTCTGGACGTTCGCGATCACCTCGACTGCACTCTTCATGGTCGTGCTCGACAACCTCGTGGTCTCGACCGCCCTGCCCGTCATCCGAACCGACCTCGGGGCGACGATCGAGGAGCTCGAGTGGACGGTGAACGCGTACACGCTGACCTTCGCCGTCTTCCTGCTCACGGGCGCGGCCCTCGGCGACCGCTTCGGGCGGAAGCGGATGTTCGCGGTCGGAGTCGCGGTCTTCACCGTCGCGTCCGCCGCGGCCGCACTCGCGCCCTCGATGGACTGGCTCATCGCCGCCCGTGCGGTACAGGGTGTCGGCGCCGCGCTCGTCACGCCGCTGACCCTCACGATCCTGAGCGCGGCGGTGCCTCGCGACCGGCGCGGGCTCGCGCTCGGCGCCTGGTCGGGCATCGCCGGCCTCGCCGTGGCGGCGGGGCCGCTCGTCGGGGGAGCGGTCGTCGACGGGATCTCGTGGCAGTGGATCTTCTGGTTGAACGTCCCCGTCGGGCTCGTTCTGCTTCCGCTCGCGACGCGCCTCGCGGAGACGCACGGGCCGGACCGCGCCCTCGACCTCCCCGGGCTCGCGCTTGCGAGCCTCGGCCTGCTCGGGATCGTCTGGGGCCTCGTGCACGGGAACGGCGAGGGCTGGACGAGCCCGGAGATCGTCGGCTCGCTCGTGGCCGGGGCGGCTCTGCTCGTCGCGTTCGTCGCCTGGGAGCTGCGGACGCCGGAGCCGATGCTGCCGATGCGGCTCTTCCGCAGCCGCGCGTTCAGCGCGGCCAACGGGGCGTCGCTCTTCATGTACTTCGGGATGTTCGGGTCGATCTTCCTCCTGACCCAGTTCTTCCAGACCGCACAGGGGTACTCGCCCCTCGACGCCGGCCTGCGCGTCCTGCCGTGGACGGCGATGCCGATGGTCGTCGCCCCGATCGCGGGCGCGCTCTCCGACCGCATCGGCGGCAGGCCGTTCATGGCGCTGGGGCTCGCGCTGCAGGCGGTCGGGCTCGCGTGGATCGCCGCCGTCTCGGATGCGACCGCCGGGTACGCCTCGTTCGTCGGCCCCTTCGTCCTCTCGGGCATCGGCATGGGCATGTTCTTCGCCCCGGTCGCCAACGTCGTCCTCTCGGCAGTACGGCCGCAGGAAGAGGGCAAGGCGTCCGGCGCGAACAACGCGATCCGCGAGGTCGGAGGCGTGCTCGGGGTCGCCGTGCTCGCCTCGATCTTCACGCGCTACGGCGGGTACGCGTCGCCCGAGACGTTCACCGACGGTCTCGTCGTCGCCACCTGGGTCGGAGCCGTCGTCGTCGGGGTGGGCGCGCTCGTCGCGCTCCTCGTCCCGGGCAAGCGGCAGGCCGGCGAGATCGCGGTCGCCGAGGCCGCCGAGACCGTGCCTCAACTCGAGGCCGCGTAGCCGAGCGAGCGCGTGCGGGAGGAGCGAGGTTTTCGCTCCTCCCGCGCTGGTACGGTCGCCGCGTGCCGACCGAGGATTCGCCACGCTACGGGCCGCCCGACGCGCTGACCTCCCCGCGGTACTCCGGCGTCAAGACGTTCGCGCGCTGCCCGCTCGTCGACGACCCCGACGGCGTGGACGTCGCGGTGCTCGGCATCCCGTTCGACACTGCGACGACGAACCGTCCCGGCGCTCGCTTCGGGCCCGAGGCCGTCCGGGCCGCCTCGATCGCGCTGCGTCCGTACAACCCGGCGCAGGACGCGCAGGTCTTCGGCGCGCTCTCGGTCGCGGACCTCGGCGACGTCCCGGTCACGCCCGGGAACGCGGAGCGGACCGTCGGGCAGATCGCCTCGGCCCTCGAGCCGATCGTCCGCGCGGGCGCACGGACGCTCTGCATCGGTGGGGACCACCTCGTCGTGCTCGGGGAACTGCGCGCCCACGCCGCCGTCCACGGGCCGCTCGGCCTGGTGCTCCTCGACGCGCACGCGGACGTCTGGGACACGTACGTCGGCGAGCGCTACTACCACGGCTCCCCCTTTCGCCGTGCGCTCGAGGAAGGGCTGCTCGATCCCGCACGCTCGCTCCTGGCCGGGATGCGGGGCCCGGTGTACGGCCCGGCCGACGCTGCGATGCCGTCCGACCTCGGCTTCGAGGCGATCCCCTGCGACGAGCTCGCCTCGCTCGGCCCCGAGGAGTACGGCGAGCGCGCGCGAGCGCGCGTCGGCGAGGGGCCGCTCTTCCTGTCCTTCGACGTCGACGTGCTCGACCCGGCGTTCGCGCCGGGCACGGGCACTCCGGAGGCTGGCGGCCTCTCGACGCGGGAGGCGCTCGGCTACGTGCGTGCCCTGCGCGGCCTGCGCTTCTCCGGGTACGACGTCGTCGAGGTCAGCCCGCCCTACGACGGGCCCGGGCAGGCGACTGCGGTCGCGGCTGCGAACGTCGCGTTCGAGCTCCTGACGCTCGATGTCCTCGGGCAGGCTGTGTGACGCGCGCGGTCCGCCTCGTCGGCACGCTCGTCCTCACCGCGGCCGCGATCGCCTATCTCGTCTGGAAGATCGAGCTCGGGACGACGGTCGACATCCTCTCCGAGGCGAGCCTCGGCTGGTTCGCGCTCGCGGTCGCGATCATGGTCCTGACCGTACCGGTGCTCGCCCTGCGCTGGGGGTGGCTTCTCCGCGCCCAGGGGATGGAGGAGCGGCTGCCGTGGCTGACGCGGGCGTACTTCGTCGCCTACACCGCGGGCCAGGTGCTCCCGACCTCGCTCGGCGGCGACGCCGTGCGGATCCTCGAGACCGCGCGCCGGCACGCAGGGCGCGCGACGGCCGTGACGGGAACGGTCGTGCTCGAGCGGGGTCTCGGCGGCGCGGCGACGGTGCTCCTTGGCGCGGTCGGGTTCCTCCTCTCGATCGGGCACTTCGACGTGAGCGCGTACCTCTGGCTCGAGGGCGTGTTCGTGTTCGGGACGATCGTGCTCGCGTTCCTCTTCTTCGCCCGCTCGGCCCGGCCGCTGCTGCGGCGGGCCGAGCCGCTGCTCCGGCGGCTGCGCCTGGACCGCGTCGTCCGAGGCTTCTACGAGAGCATCCACCACTACCGCGGGACGCCACGACTGCTCCTCGCCGTCCTCGCGGTCACGCTCGCCGTGCAGGCCGTGCGGATCCTCTCCATCTGGGCGGCCGCGAAGGCAGTGGGCATCGATCTCGACGTCCGCGTGTACTACGTGATGGGCCCGCTGCTCTTCCTCGTCATGCTCGTGCCATTCACCCTGAACGGCCTCGCGGTGCGCGAGGCGTTCTTCGTCAGCTTCCTCGGGAGCCTCGACGTCGGTGCCGACGTGGCGTTCGCGGCCGGGTTCCTCTACTTTCTCGTGACCCTCGCGCTCGCGCTGCCGGGAGGCGCGATCATGCTCTGGGAGGGCCTCCGCGGAGGGACGCGTCCTCGGGTCGAGCATGGCTGACGACGCCGCGGTCGTCGTCGTCACGTACGACGGCCTGTCCTGGATCGAGCAGTGCCTCGAGAGCGTGCGAGGCGCGCAGGTCGTCGTCGTCGACAACGGCTCGCGCGACGGCACCGTCGCTCTCGTCCGGGAGCGGTTCCCCGAGGTCCGGGTCGTCGAGTCGGAGAACCGCGGGCTCGGAGCCGGCTGGAACATCGGCATCCGCGAGACCGCGAGCCGGTACGTGCTGCTCCTGAACGCCGACGCGTGGCTCCTCGGGGACGCGCTGACCCGCCTCGTAGCGTTCGCCGACGAGCACCCGCGCGCGGCGGTCGTCGGGCCGCGCCTGCTGTACCCGGACGGGACGCTCCAACGCTCCGTGCGCGGCTTCCCGACCCTGTGGCGGCTCGCGACGGAGTACTTCTTCCTCCGCAGGCTCGGGCCTCACACGTCCGCGCTCAATGCCTTCTACGCGGGCGGCTTCGACCACGACGAGGTGCGCGACGCCGAGTTCGTCATGGGCGCGTGCATGCTCGTTCGGCGGGAGGCGATCGACGCGGTCGGGCCGCTCGACGAGGACTTCTTCCTGTTCAGCGAGGAGACGGACTGGTGCTACCGGTTCCGGCAGGCGGGCTGGGAGGTCCTGTTCTTCCCGGGGGCGGAGTGCGTGCACGTCGGCGGGGCGGCGCACGGAGGCCGCCTCTATCGCGAGAACCTCCTCGGCCATCTCCGCTTCCTCCGCAAGCACGACGGCGCCCGCGCTGCCGAGCGCGCCCGGGTGTTGCTCCTGGCGGCCCTCCGCCTGCGCGGCACGCTCTTCCGGGGCGAGCGCGGGCGCGTCTACCGCGAGACCGCTGTCTGGCTCGCGTCGGGAAGCGCCGCCGAGCTCCTCGACGGATGACCGCCGTCGAGCTCTATCTCAGGCTCGCGCTCGGGCTCGGGGTCCTCCTTCTGCCGGGCTGGTTGCTCGCCCGCGCGCTCGGAGTCCGGGGCGTCCCCGCCGCGCTCGCCTGGTCGCTCACGATCCTCTTCGCGTGCCTCGCGGCGACGTTCGCCCTCCAGGCGCCGCTCTCGCTGACGCTCGCGCTGCTCTTCGTCGCGGGCGCGGCCGCGCTCGCTGCGGCGGTGATCCGCCGGGTCCCGGCGAACCCGCCGACGCCCGGACGCGGCTGGGCGGCGACCGCCGGTCTCGCGCTCGGTCTTCTGCTCTGGCGGCTGGCGAGCACCGTCGAGGGCGACGGCCTCTTCCACCTCGCCCGGATCCGCAAGCTGGTCGAGCTCGACGACCTGTCGCTCGAGGGCATCGGGGAGTTCGCGGACGCGAGCCTTCATCCCGGGTACGCCTTCCCGCTCTGGCACGGCTTCGTCGCGCTCGTGGCGAGGATCTCCGGAGTCGATCCCGAGCAGGTCGTCCTCCACCTGCCGTCGCTCCTCGCACCGCTCGCCGTCGTCGTCGCGTACGAGGCAGGCTGGGCGCTCTTCCGGCGGACGTGGGCCGCCGGCGCCGCGGGCGCCGCGCAGGTCGCCCTCGCCTGCTTCGCGCCCGGCCACGGAGGCTCCTACCCCCTCCTCGCGCTGCCCGCGACCTCGTCCATCCAGCTGCTCGTGCCTGCGGCTCTCGCCCTCGCGCTCACGACGCTGCGATTCCCGACACCGGGACGAATCGCCTCGACCGCCGCGGCCGCCTTCGTCCTCGCGGTCGTGCACCCGACCTACGCGATCTTCCTCTGGATCCCGTTCGTGGGGTTCCTCCTCGTCCGCGCTCTCTGGACGAGGGACGACCTGCGCGCGGGAGGCGCCGCGCTCGCGGCGCTCGTCGTGCCCGCGGCGCTCTTCATGCTCTGGCTCCTCCCGGTCGCGCGCGACACCGCGTCCGTCTCGCCGGGGTCGGAGGAGGTCGAGCGCGCGCTGGAGCAGTACGCGGGGCAGCTCGACGTCCGCTCGGAGACGAGCTACAGCCTCGCCGCCGAGGTGTTCACACGGCGTGGGGCGATCCCGGTCGCCGCGCTCCTCCTGCTCCCGCTCGCAGCGCTCGCGTCGCGGCGACGGTGGGCGGCGTTCGTCGTCGGCGGCTCGCTCGCGGTCTTCGCGGTCATGCTCGTTCCGTTCCTCTTCATGAGCCTCGCCGACCTCGTCTCGATCTCACAGGCCCGGCGGGCCGCCGGCTTCCTCCCCTTCGCGTTCGCGTTCGCCGGAGGGCTCGGCGTGCTGTCGCGCATCGTCGGGCCGCCCCTCCCGCTTGCAGCGCTCGCCGCGGGCATCGCGCTCCAGATCGCTCTCCCGGGCGACTTCGGGTACGTCCTCGACGATCCCGGCCCTCCATGGATCACCTGGTACGCCGTCGTCGGCGCCGTCGTCGCCCTCGTGGTCGGCCTCGTCCGGCGCGCGCCGCCGTTCGAGGCCGCCGCGGGACTGGCTGCAGCGCTCTTCCTCCTGCCCGTCGTCGTCGTCGGGCTCGGCCGCTGGACCCCGGAGGAGGCGCCCTCGGGAAGGGCGCTCTCGCCGGGCCTCGTCGAGGCGGTCCGTGCCCAGGTCCCGGCGCAGGCGATCGTGTTCTCGGACCAGGACACGAGCTACCGCCTGGCCGCGTTCGCACCCGTCTACGTCGCGGTCGCTCCCCCCGGGCACGTCGCCAACACCGAGGCGAACCGGCCCTTCGAGCGGGCGGAGGACGCCAGGCGATTCCTCCGCACCGGCGACCTCGCGATCCCGGAGTCCTACGGCGCGGGCTACCTCGTCGTCGACCGCGACCGGACGGAGCGCTCGTTCGACCTGCAGGAGCTCTACCGCGACGAGCGCTTCACGCTCTACCGGATGCCTTCGTCGCCGTAGCCGCCCCCTCCGGGCGTCTCGATCCGGAGGATGTCCCCCGCTTCGAGGTCGACCGTGGCGAATGCGGGGAGCTGCACTCCGTTCAGCAGGTTGCGGCCGGGGAGCCCGTCTCCTCCGCCGTCGGCCCCCCTTGGGGCGAGCGCGCGCCGCTGCGTGAGCAGCGACAGGCGGCACGGCTCGAGCGCGCGCAGCTCGCGGACGACGCCGTCGCCGCCCCGGAAGCCGCCCTTGCCGCCCGATCCGACGCGGAGCGCGTAGCTCTCGACGCGGAGCGGGTATGCGAGCTCGAGCGCCTCGATGGGCGTCGAGAGCGTGTTCGACATCGCGACGTGGACCCCCGACGGGCCGTCGGAGTCCGGGCAGCCGCCCTGCCCGCCCGCGATCGTCTCGTAGTACGTGAAGCGCTCGTTCCCGAGGACCACGTTGTTCATCGTGCCTTGACCCTGCGCCGGGACCGGGAGCGCGCGCGAGAGGGCCGCGAAGACGACGTCCACGATGCGGCTCGAGGTCTCCGTGTTCCCGGCCGCGACGGCGGCCGGAGGCCGCGCGTTCACGAGGCAGCCCTCCGGTGCGCTCACGGTGACTGGGGCGAACGCGCCGCCGGACGCCGGAAGGTCCGGCGCCGTCAGGCAGCGGACGACGTAGAAGCACGCCGAGCGGGTGACCGCGAGCGGGCAGTTGAGGTTCCCCGAGTGCTGGGGCGACGTGCCGGCGAAGTCGATCGCGACCTCGCTGCCTGCGATGGTGACCGCCGCGTGCAGCTCGAGCAGCCCGTCCGCGGTCTCGAGCGCATCGGTGCCTTCGTAGCGGCCGTCCGGGAGCCGGGAGAGCGCGTCCCGGACGACGCGCTCGGAGTACGCGAGGAGCTCCTCCATCGCCGCCACGACCCGCTCGCGCCCGCGCCGGGCGCAGAGCTCGGAGACCCGCTGCTCCCCGAGGCGGTGCGCCGCGAGCTGCGCGCGGAGGTCGCCGCGGCGCTCGTCCGGGTTGCGCATCTGCGCGACGAGGTCGTCGAGCACCGCGTCGCCGAGCCGCGTAGGTGGGATCACGACGCCCTCCTCGGCGAGCGTCGTCGAGCCGGCGGGAAGGCTTCCGGGGTCGACGCCGCCGACGTCCGCGTGGTGCGCCCGCGTCACGGCGAAACCGAGCTCCGTCCGCGACACGATCGTCAGGTCCGGCAGATGCGTGCCGCCCGTGTACGGGTCGTTCAGGATCCACGGCTCGCCCGGAGAGGGATCGTTCGCGCGCACGGCGGCGACGGCCTCGGGCATCGCCCCCAGGTGCACGGGGATGTGCTCCGCCTGCGTGACCATTCGCCCCCGCTCGTCGAAGAGCGCGGTCGAGCAGTCGCGGCGCTCCTTGATGTTCGCGGAGAAGGCGGAGCGGACGAGTACCGCGCCCATCTCCTCCGCGATCGCGCGCAGGCCGCTGCCGAGGACCTGGAGCTCGACGGCGATCACGCCGTCCTCCCGAGCACGAGCGTGCCGTGCGCGTCCGTCTCGCCGGACCAGCCCGCAGGAACCCAGGCAGTCGAGCCCTCGAGCTCGAGCACTTCGGGCCCCCGTGTCGCCAACCGCGGACCGGTGATGCTCACCGGCGGGGCGACCCGTATCTCGGCGGTGCGGATCGCGACGAGCTCGAGGGCGCGATCCGGGTCGGCGTACCCGTACCGGTCCAGGTGCGCCTCGTGGAACCGATCGGCGAGCCGGGCGCCGAGTGGCACGGTGAGCTCGAACGACTGACCCGCGTAGCGGAGGTCGGCCTCCCCTTCGCGGGGGAGCTCGCCCGCCTCGGCGAGCAGAGTGACGTACGAGCGAACGAAGTCGCGGCGCTCGTCCGCGGCGGCGAGCCCGAGCGCCGAGAGGACGCCGGCGGCCGCGGGGACGAGCACCGTCGTCATCCCGAGCTCGTTCGCGAGGGCGCACGCGTGCAGCGGCCCTGCGCCGCCGAACGCGACGAGCGCGAAGT
>JBOHBB010000116.1:0-9106 GCA_050698135.1 Gaiellaceae bacterium | reverse complement strand
CGCCGACCAGAGCTTGAGGAAGTCGGCGTGGCGCCACAGGCCACCGGTCGGCCAGAGCCTAGGCATCGGGCCCGCGTGGAGGCAGCACGACCGTGGAGGGGAAGAGCGCGCACGCGAGCGCGTGCATGTCGCCGTCGGGATCCTCGGACCCGTGCAGGTCGGCGACGAGCCGGTTGACGCGCCGCTGGAAGCGCGCGAGGTCCTTCGGCGCGAGCCTCACGTGGACGAGCGCGGAGAGGTCCTTCTCCACGCCGCCCGACGCGATCGCCTCGTCCGCCGCCTGGCGCAGCATCATCGCGGTGAGGGCGCCTCCGCGGAGGTCGTCGGGGGCGCTGTCCGTGCCCTTCAGGACGAAGAGCCTGGCCACCCGACCGTAGAACTTCTCGGTCAGCGCGCGCACCTTTCGCGTCCGCACGACGCGGATGAGACCGGCCCTCTCGAGCACCTTCAGGTGGTGGCCGACGGTCCCCTTCGGCGTGTCGAGCACCCCAGCGAGCTCGGTCGTGCTCGCGGCACGCTGGCGGAGGAGGGTGACGATCTTGGCGCGGAGCGGGTCGGCGAGCGCGCGGAGCTGCTTCGGGTCCTCGACGGTGAGGACGCCGTCGAGCTCGTAGTCGGGAATACGGTCGATAATCGCGGAACATACGGGAAATGCCGACCATTCGCAAACGGGGGACGACAAGGGGCCGGGTGCTACCCGGCCCCTTGCCCGCCTTCCGATGCGAGCCTCTGAGCGGCCCGCTGCTGCAGGCTTTGTTACGGCCCGAACGTCCCTTCCGGCCCAGCCGGGACCGGGAGGACGAGCGGTGGCCCGGGCACCCGTGCGCCCGGAACGCCGTTCACCGACTCGGTCGAGTACGCGAACGTCAGCTGCGCGAACGCGATCAGGTCGCTGTTCACGCCCAGCGCGTGACCGTTGAAGTTGCCGACCGTGTCGCAGAGGAGGTGATAGCAGGGGTCGAACTGAGCTCCTGCCGTGCCACCCCAGATCGCGACCTGCGCCGGCGACTTGATGCCCTCGGCGCCGGTGAAGAGCCCTCCGGACGGAATGCCGGCCTCGATGAACGCCTGGTAGTCGCTCCGCGCCGAGAACTCGGCGTCGTCGTAGGGCTCCCCGACGAGGGTGTAGTACGACTCGTACAGGTCCTCGAGGGCGATCGAGCCCGGTGGCACCGGGACCGGCGCCTCGAACGTCGACTCGTCCGCGTCGTAGACCATCTGGACGAAGTTGGGCGAGCCGACCATGTCGTAGTTGAGGTACAGCGCAATCCGGTCCTGCTCGGCCTGCGACAGGCCTTCCACGTACGCGGTCGAGCCGATGAGCCCGGACTCCTCCGCGCCCCACCAGGCGAACCGGATCGTGTTCTGCGGCTTGAGCTTGGACATCATCAGCGCGGTCTCGAGGATCGCAGCCGAGCCGGAGCCGTTGTCGTTGATGCCGGGACCGTCGCCGACGGAGTCGAGATGCGCGCCCGCCATCACGACGTTGCCGGTGTTCACGCCGGCCAGCTCCGCAAGGACGTTCACGTCCGTCCGCGTTTCGGGCGCGACCGTCTCGATGTGGGCGGTCGACCCGGGCTGGGCCAGTGCCACGCCGTTCGCGAAGCTCGCGCCGACAACGGGGATCGCGACGCTGTCCGGCGCGAGCGTCCCGACGATCAGGCCTTCCCTGGCCGAGGTGTTCCCCTGGTTGAAGATCACGACGGCCTCGGCGCCTGCGGCAACGGCATTCAGAGCTTTCATCGCGAAGCTGCACGTGCCGCGCTGGATGAGCGCGATGTCCGAGGCGCCCGCGAAGTCGAGCGCCGCGAAGTCGGCCGCCTCGCAGCCGCTCGTACTCGCGCGTGGCGGGACGAGGTTGATGTCGACGGGGATCACGGCGCCGGTGACCTCTCCGAAGCCGGCGCCGGTGAAGGAGCCGCTCGGATACGTCGCGGCCACCGGGGTGAGTTGCTCGAGCAGCGCCGGGAACTCGAACTCGAACTCGAACTCGTCCAACGTGACCTCGTAGCCCGCGTCCTCGAGCAAGCCCGCGACGTAGTCGACGCTGCCCTGGTACCCCGCCGTTCCCGCCGCGCGCGTGCCGGGGTACGAGGGGTCCTCGTTGTCGTCGGCGATCGCCTGGAAGGCCTCCTGGTGGGAGCGCACTCCGTCGAGCGTCACGCACTCGAGCAGCTTCGCGTAGGTGTTGTTCGTGCGGTTCTCGCAGGCGACCCTGGGGATCGCGGAGGCGGAAGCCGGTAGCGCGAGCGCCACGAGCACGAGCGTCACCGCTCCGAGCAGGGCGACGGTCGAGCGTCTGGCCGTCAGGGCTGGTCGGTCCACAGTCCACTCCTCTCGCTCGAACGGAGGGGGCGGAAAGCGGCACCTGTGGTACGGCGTTCTCCGGGATATGAGGCGAGACGGCGTGACGTCGACGCCCTGCCCCCTGCAGCCCAGGCCGTCGACGCCTCCACCCTACGATGCTCGGTGGGGTTTGGCATCACCCATCTCGTAGGGTGGCTCGGTGGAACGGCTCGCGGTCGTCGTTCGGCGCGGTGGCGTCGTGGAGGCTCGGCACCTGGTGCACGCGGTCGCGGTCCGGGACGGTGCAGTGGTCGCGGCGGCGGGCGACGCCTCGCTCGTCACGTTCTTCCGCAGCTCGGCGAAGCCGCTCCAGGCGCTGCCCGTCGTCCGGGCGCGACCGGACCTCGACGAGGCGGAGGTCGCGATCGCATGCGCGTCGCACCTCGCCCGCGCGGAGCAGCTCGACGCCGTGCGGAGCCTGCTCCGGAAGGCGCCGGCCGCGGAGGAGGAGCTCGAGTGCGGGGCCGAGCCGACCCCGCTCGAGCACAACTGCTCCGGGAAGCACGCTGCGATGCTCGCGCTCTGCCGCGCGCGGAGCTGGCCGAGCGAGGGCTACCTGCTGGCCGACCACCCGTGCCAGCGCGCGATGCTCGCGGAGGTGGCCGCGGCCGCCGAGGTCGCCTCCGGTGACGTCCCCACGGGCATCGACGGGTGCGCGGTCCCTACCTTCGCCCTGCCGCTCGAGCGGATGGCGCACGCCTTCTCGCGCCTCGAGCGCCTCGACGGGGGCGACCGCGTCGCGGGCGCGATGCGCGCGCACCCGGACCTTATCCGTGGCCCGACCGCCGCGGACACGATCCTCATGCGGGCCCTTCCCGGGTGGATCGCGAAAGGCGGGGCAGAAGGCCTGCTCTGCGCCGCCTCTCCCGACGGGCTGGGCGTCGCGCTGAAGGTGGAGGACGGAGCGACACGGGCCGTCCGGGCCGCGAGCGCGGCGTTCCTCGCGCGGCTCGAACTCGACGGCGGTGGAGGCCTCGAGACGAGCGTCCCGCTCCGCAACTCGCACGGCGATGTCGTCGGCGCGATCGCCGTCGAGTAGGAGGCGTCTTCTCCAGGTCCACATCGGACCTTCCCCAAACGGACACGTTCGGACTAGGATTCGCGCGCTTGGTGGTCGGAGAGCCGGCGTGCGGCGAGGGGAACCGGCTCGGTGCAGGTGTAGGCAGGTGTAGGTCGGTATCCGTTCGAGCGCGAGAGGAGAAAGCCGGCTCATGCTGTCCGTCGATATCGCTCTCCCAGAAGTAGAGGAGCTCCACCGCCTCGTCGAGCAGGGTCTCGAGAAGGGATTCCTCACCTACGACGAGATCGTCGCGGGCCTCGACGACGTGGAGCTCACGAAGGATCAGGTCGAGGACTTCTACACGTACCTGATCGACCACTCGATCGAGCTCGTCGAGGGGCTCGAGCACAAGGCGCTCCCGCACGAGGAGCCAGTGCAGCCGGACGACGCGAAGGTCGCGCCGAAGCTCGACCTCTCGGTCGAGCCCTCGCTCGACTCGCTCCGTCTCTACCTGCGGGAGATCGGCAAGGTCCCGCTCCTCACCGCCGACCAGGAGATCACGCTCGCGAAACGGATCGAGCGGGGCGACCTGGCGGCGAAGCAGCACATGATCGAGGCCAACCTCCGGCTCGTCGTCTCGATCGCGAAGGGCTATCTGGGCCGCGGGCTCTCGTTCCTCGACCTCATCCAGGAGGGCTCGCTCGGTCTCATCCGCGCGGTCGAGAAGTTCGACTACCGGAAGGGCTTCAAGTTCTCGACGTATGCGACCTGGTGGATCCGGCAGGCGGTCACACGCGCGATCGCGGACAAGGCGCGCACGATCCGCATCCCCGTGCACATGGTCGAGAAGCTGAACAAGGTCGTGCACATCGAGCGCCAGCTCGTGCAGCGGCTCGGCCGCGAGCCGCTCCCGGAGGAGATAGCCGAGGAGCTCGACATCGCCACCCACGAGGTGCGCGAGATCCTGCGCATTTCGCAGCTCCCCATCTCGCTGGAGAAGCCGATCGGCGAGGACGAGGACTCGTCGCTCGGCGACTTCGTGCCGGACGAGCAGGCGGAGTCGCCGTTCGACACGGCGTCGCTGTCGCTGCGCCGCGAGGACGTCGAGGTCGCGCTCTCGGCGCTCCCCGATCGCGAGCGGCGGGTCATCGAGCTTCGGTACGGCCTCGACGGCTCGCAGCCCTGCACGCTCGAGGAGGTCGGGCGCGCCTTCGGCGTCACCCGCGAGCGCATCCGCCAGATCGAGAACAACACGTTGAAGAAGCTCGAGGGGCTGCCGGAGGCCCAGGGCCTTCGCGACTGCGTCTGAGAGGAGCGGAGCAGCGCCGCGGCCGTGAAGCGGCCGCCTTCAGGGATTCTGGCGACCGGAATCAGCGCGAGCTGATTCCGGTCTTGCAGAAAGCTCAGGGCCCGGCCGCGCCCGGTCCCTACGATGACCGCCTCATGCAGATCGAGTACGTCGGGCACGCGACGACCGTCGTCGACCTCGACGGGGTCCGTCTCCTAACCGACCCGCTGCTCCGGAACCGCGTCGGGCACCTGCGGCGCGCGGTCCCCGTGGACGCGAGGGCGCTGCGCGGCGTGGACGCCGTCCTCGTATCCCATGCCCACTACGACCACCTCGACCTGCCCTCGCTCGAGAAGCTGGGGAAGAAGCTCCCCGTCGTCCTGCCCCGGGGCCTCGGCGGGTTGCTCCGCAAGCGGCGCTTCGAGAGCGTCGTCGAGGTCGAGATCGGCGAGACCGTCCGTATCGGCTCGCTCGCGATCCGCGTCGTCCCGGCCGAGCACGACCCCGGACGCGCCCCCTTCGGGGTGAGCGGCCAGCCGGTCGGCTACGTCGTCGAAGGGACACAGACGGCGTACTTCGCGGGCGACACGGACCTCTTCGAGGGGATGGCCGAGCTCGGCCCCTTCGACGTCGCGCTCGTCCCGATCTGGGGGTGGGGGCCGGGCCTCGGTCCCGGCCATCTCGATCCGGCGAGTGCGGCGGAGGCGGTCGCGCTCCTGCGGCCGCGGGTCGTCGTCCCGATCCACTGGGGGACGTACTTCCCGATCCACCTCGGATTGCGCGGCGCGCCGAGCTTCCTCGAGACCCCGCCGGACGCGTTTCTCGCGGCGCTCGCCGAGGTCGCCCCCGCGTCCGACGTGCGCGTCCTCCGTCCCGGCGAGAGCGTGGACGTGTAGGAGCGGGCTACCCGGCGGGCAGCAGCTCCGCCTCGCCGAGCGCCGAGATCCCCTTCTCGCGGATCTCGCTCGCAACCTGGGAGACGTCGGCGCCGAACGGCGCGTACGCGACCACGTTGAGCCATGCGATCTTCTCGGACACTTCGCCGACCTGCACGTAGACGGCGAGCGACTCGCCCTGCGGAATCTGCCCGGCTGCCTCCATCGCTACTCGCCGCGCCTCGGCCAGGGGGGCTCCCAGCCGTACCGGAAGCTCGACGGTGATGAGCCGCCTCGGGTCGTCGACCGAGCGGTTCACGAGGGTCGTCGAGACCATGCGCGTGTTGGGGACGAAGATCCGGCGCCCCTCGTCGGTCGTGAGCGCGGTGTAGCTCAGCGAAATGTCGTCGACGATGCCCGTGTGGTCGTCGACGGTGATGCGATCGCCGAGACGAACCGGTTGGGTGAAGGCGAGAAGGACTCCGGATCCGAGGTTGCCGAGGGGCGTCGTCAGCGCGAGGCCGGCGATTACGGCGAGCACGGCGCTCGACGCGAGGAACGCGCTGGCGACCTGCTGGGTCGCGGGGAACGTGGAGAGAACGCTCCAGATCCCGATGAGCCCCACGAGGGCGATGACGATCCGCAGCAGGAAGCTGAACGTCGTTCGGCGTCGCGCCGCGACGGCGGGGTCGTGCTCGGCGAGTCTCTGCTCGTAGCGGTCGAAGGCGTACCGAAGCGCGGCGCGGACGACGACGAGGACGACGACCCAGATGGCCGCGGTGACGAGCGCCCTCGCGAGGTTGCTGTCCACGCCCGGTCTGTTCGCCGCGCGGCGCGGCGAGCCTGCCTCGGCCCTAGTCCCCGGCGAGGATCCGAGCTTTCGCGGACGCGAACTCCTCGTCGGTCAAGGCCCCCTGCGCGTGCAGGTCGGCCAGGCCGGCGAGCCGCGTCGCCACGTCGGTGCCGGCGGGCGCTTCGCCGGACGTCGGCGGTGCCGTCACGGGTTGTGCCGCCCGCTCGCCTCGCCGCGCGTCCCACCAGCCCGAGACGCGGGCCCGCGCATCGTCGAAGAGCTCCGGCCCGCTCGCGTCCGGGAACTCCTGAAGCGTCTGCTCCCTCGTGCGCTCGATCCACAGCGCTCCGAGGGCGACGAGCACGACGACGACGAGGAGCCGCGTGAAGTCGTTCACCGCGCCGGTCAGGAGCAGGATCAGCGCGACGATGCCGAGGCCCGTGTACCCCCATGCGCGCTCGCGGAGGGCCGGCGCCAGCAGGCGGCGCGTCGCGATCGCGCGGCGTCCCGGGCCGGCGAGCCAGGCTGCGACGAGGAAGAGCACGCCGATGACCACGAGCCACCGGAACGAGCTGCGCAGGAGCTCCGTGAGGATGTCCCAGGCATTGCTCGCGGCGGTGCGCGTCTCGGTTTCGGCGACGAGCTCGTTGACGACATAGCTCCCCGCGAGGCGGACGGCGACGAGCCCGAGCACGCCGACGACGATGGTCGTGACCCCGATCCGCCGCAGGGCGCGCCGCCGGTCCCCGGCGAGCCAGGCCGCGAGCACGAACGCACCGATCGCGAGGATCGGCAGCAGCCAGGCGAGCGTCTTCAGGAGCTGGAACACGTTCTGCGCGGTGTCGAGCTCGTCCGAACGCAGCACCTCGATCCGCCCGGCATCGGCCGGGAGCCGGTCCGCGACCTCGTCGCGCAGCCCGATGCGCTCGGCGGTGTCGAGCAGGATCGGGCGAAGGTCGAGCGTGACGACGCCCTCGTCCGTCGAGACCCGGTCGCCTCCGCCCTCGAGCACCTGTACGAGCGTGCGGTGGGACTCCTCGAGCGAGATCGCCCACAGCTTCTGCATCGCGGGCCGCTCGAGAGCTCTGTCGACGATCTGGTACGAGGCCTGGCGCAGGCCGGCTGCGGCAGGCCCGGACAGCGACTGGTAGTCGTTCGGGAGCCGGTCCTCGAGGAGCGAGGCGACGTCGACCTCGGCGTACAGCTCGTCCACCGCCCTCGTGGCGACGGCACTGCGGATCGCGTCGTCGTCGAGCAGCTCGCTGCTCGTGTCGACGAAGACGTCGGTGTTGAGCGCGACGCGGTTCACCCAGATGGCGAAGCTGGACAGGAGGAGGAGCAGCGCGGCGAGGACGAGGGCGATCCAGGATCCGATGGCGCGCCCGCGCCGCTTGCCGGCCGGGGGCTCGGCAGTTGCTGTCTCGATCTCTGTCACTCCAGCCGCGGAGACTATCCCGTGATCGCCGCTTTCGCCTCCGACCCGAGCGAGAATGCGTCGTGGAGGGCTCGAACGCCGCGCTCGACGTCGGCCCGGTCGACGAGGCAGGAGATCTTGATCGGCGACGTCGAGATCAGGCGCGGCTCGATGCGCTCGTCGCCGAGCGCTCGGAACATGTGCGCGGCCACCCCGGCTCGCGAGCGCATCCCGGCGCCGACGACGGAAAGCTTGCCGAGGTCGAAGGACTCCTCGACCTCGAGCGGGCCCGTTCGCTCCTCGGCGTGCGCGAGCGCGCTGCGCGTCGCCGGCACGTCGTCTGCGGCGACCGAGAAAGCGAGCTCCGCGGCCTCCGCGCCGCCCGCGCTCAGAACGATCGTGTCGACGCTCACGTGGTCGGCTGCTGCTGCCCGCAGGATCGCCGCCGACGAGACACGCTCGAGCCCGCGCACCGTGAAGAGGACGTCGTCGTCCGAGTGGGTCACCGCGCGCACGGGCGGCAGTGCGACGCCTTCCTCCCGCCCCTGCACCCAGGTGCCGGGCTCGTCGGAGAACGTCGAGCGGGCGTGGATGCGCACTCCGTTCCCGCGCGCGAGCTCGACCGCCCGCAGCATGAGCACCTTCGCGCCCGAGGCCGCCATCTCGAGCATCTCCTCGTACGAGACGGCCGGAAGCTTGCGCGCGTCGGGGACGACGCGCGGGTCGGCCGTGAACACGCCTTGCACGTCGGAGTAGATCTCGCACGACGCTCCGAGCGCCGCCGCGAGTGCGACGGCGGTGGCGTCGGTGCCACCCCGCCCGAGGGTGGTCACGTCCATCGTGTCGCGCGAGAAGCCCTGGAACCCGGCGACGAGGACGATCCTGCCCCGCTCGAGGGCGTCGAGCACACGCACCGGGGTGATCTCCCGGATCTTCGCTTTCGTGTACACGGCGTCGGTGAGGATCCCGGCCTGCGAGCCGGTGAACGAGACCGCCTCGTGCCCGAGGTCATGGACGGCCATCGCCACGAGCGCCGACGCGATCCGCTCCCCGGTCGAGAGGAGCATGTCGAGCTCCCGTGGGTCGGGGTGCGGCGACACCCGTCCGGCGAGCTCGAGCAGCGAGTCCGTCGTCCTGCCCATCGCGGAGACGGTCCCGACGACGCGAACGCCGCGCTCACGGGCATCGACCAGACGCCGCGCGACGTGTCGGATCCGGTCGGGGTCGGCCACGGACGTGCCGCCGAACTTCATGACGACCGTGTCGACGGACGGTGCTCGAGAACTGCTCACGGCGGGATTGTCGCGCCAGCGGCCGTCGCCGAGGCGCCGACCCGCGCTCTCAGCCGCGCTCGCTGTCGAGGATGGCCATCTGCTCTGCGTGGTAGCGC
>JBOHBB010000115.1:0-4191 GCA_050698135.1 Gaiellaceae bacterium | reverse complement strand
AGACAGGATCTGCATGACACGCTCGATCTCGGTCTGCCGGCCGACGACGGGATCGAGCTTGCCCTCGACGGCGAGCTTCGTCAGGTTGCGACCGAACTGGTCGAGGAGCTTCGAGCTCTTCGTCTTCTCGCCGGGAGCGACGCTCGCGCCGGACTGACGACGGCCTGGGCCGGAGAGCATGCGGATGATCTCGTTGCGGATCTTTTCCGCGTCCGCGTCGAAGTCGAGCAGGATGCGGGCGGCAACGCCTTCGTTCTCGCGCACGAGGCCGAGGAGGATGTGCTCCGTGCCGATGTAGTTGTGGCCCAGGGAGAGGGCCTCGCGCAGCGCCAGCTCGAGGACCTTCTTCGCGCGCGGGGTGAACGGGATCTGGCCGGTCGTGACCTCGTCGCCCTGGCCGACGATGCGCGCGACCTGGGCGCGAACCTCCTCCACGGTGATGTCGAGCGACTCGAGGACGCGGGCTGCGAGCCCCTCCTCCTCGCGAAGCAAGCCAAGCAGGATGTGCTCGGTGCCGATGTAGTTGTGCTTGAGCGCCCTCGCCTCATCCTGGGCGAGAACGACGACCTGCCTGGCTCTCTCGGTGAATCGCTCGAACAACTCCTCCGACCCTCCTTCCCCAGATCTCCCGGAGGCCACATTATTGCCGCGCTCCGGGTCGAAGGTGTACGTCTGATCGTAGCCGACGCGTCTCGTGACGGGCTCTTTACGCGCAGGTTCGCCCGGCGGGCGCTGTACCCTTCCCCGGTCGTGAGCACCGCTCGCCTTCGGTTCGCGGTCGCGGGGGAAACCCTGTGTTCCCCGCCGCTCCCTGCCGACGGGCCCACGGTCGGCCCGTGAGCGGGAAGGCTCTCGTCACCGGCGGGGCCGGCTTCATCGGCTCGCACCTCGCCGAGCTCCTGCTCGACGAGGGCTGGGAGGTGTGGGCCCTCGACGACGTCTCGACGGGGTCGATCGAGAACCTCGCACACCTGACCGAGCGCCCCGAGTTCCACCTCGTGGTCGAGTCCGTGCTCTCGAGCTCGGTCGTCTCCGAGCTCGTCCACAAGTGCGACGTCGTCTACCACCTCGCGGCCGCGGTCGGCGTCCGCCTCATCGTCGAGCAGCCGGTCCACACGATGGTCACGAACGTCCAGGGGACGGAGATCGTGCTCGAGTACTGCACGAAGTTCGGGAAGCGAGCGCTGATCGCCTCGAGCTCCGAGGTCTACGGCGACCACCGCGACGAGCGGCCCCTGCGCGAGGGCGACCGCCGCGTGTACGGGCCGGTCACCGAACGCCGCTGGCTATACGCCGACTCGAAGGCGATGGACGAGTTCCTCGCCCTCGCGTTCCACCAGGAGCGCAGCCTCGACTGCGTGATCGCGCGCTTCTTCAACACGGTCGGCCCGCGCCAGCAGGGGCAGTACGGGATGGTCATCCCGCGGTTCGTCGGCCGGGCGGTCGCGGGCGAGCCGCTCGAGATCCACGGCGACGGCACCCAGACCCGGTCGTTCTGCCACGTGCGCGACACGATCCAGGCGGTGTACGGGCTCATGGAGTCCCGGGAGATCTCCGGCGAGATCTTCAACATCGGGTCCGCGGAGCGGCTGCGCATCATCGACCTCGCGCACCGCGTCCTCGAGCTGACCGGATCGTCGTCCGAGCTCGAGTTCGTGCCCCACGACGAGGTCTACGGCCTCGGGATCGAGGACGTGCTGCACCGCGAGCCCTCGATCGAGAAGATCGCGGCCGCGATCGGATGGGCGCCGACGCGATCGCTCGACGACATCCTCGCCGACGTGATCGCGTTCGAGCGGGATCGCGTCGAAGCCGCCGCGTAGCGGCTCGGCCCAGCGCTCGCTCCTAGAGGTCGAGGAGCATGCGGACGCCGTCCTCGTCCCGCGCGAGCTCCCGGTAGCCGAGGCGCTCGTAGAGGCGCAGCGCCGGGTTCTCGCCATCCACGCTGAGGCTGAGCCGCGCGAAGCCCGCCTCGCGGGCGGCCCCGGCGAGCTCGTTCAGGAGCCGCGTGCCGAGGCCGTCTCCACGGCGGCTCTCGGCGACCGCCACCGCGAGCTCCGGCGTCTCGTCGTCGACGTAGCCGTGCCCGTGATCCTCCTCGGTGAACAGCCTCGCGAGCGCGACGCCGACGACCGTACCGCCGCTCTCGGCCACGACCCCGAGATCGCCCGGCCGCCCCCAGCCCCGGTGGTAGCGCGCGAGCTCCGGGTGCTCGATCGTCAGCTCGAACGGGGGCAGCTCCCGCTCCGGGTCCCAGGCGACAGCCTGGTACAGGCACCACTTCACGTGCTCGACATCGGCCCCTTCGAGCGGACGGAGAGCCGCGTCGGCCGTCATCGCCCTCGGAGAGCGGGGAAGAGGATCACGTCGCGGATCGTCTCGCGCCCGCCGAGCAGCATCGTGAGCCGGTCGATGCCGAGCCCGAGCCCACCGGTGGGCGGCATGCCGTACGAGAGAGCCTCGACGTAGTCCGGGTCTCCCCGCTCGCCCTCCACGTGTTCGGACTGGCCGTCGAAGCGGGCCCGCTGCTCCTCCGCGTCGTTGATCTCGGTGAACGCGTTCCCGATCTCCATGCCACCCGCGAAGTACTCGAAACGCTCGGTGAGCGCGGGGTCTCCGTCCGTGAGCCGGGCGAACGGGGAGAGCTCGATCGGGTAGTCGTGGACGATCGTCGGCTCGACGAGGACGGGCTCGACGAAGTGCGAGAACGCGTGGTCGACGAGCTGGGGCCAATCCTTGTCCGCACTCGTGTCCACGTCGTGGGCGGCAAGCGCAGCACGCAGCTCGGCCTCGTCTCGCGTCCACAGCTCGTGCGCCTCGAGCGTGTCCGTGAAGCGGACGCGCCGCCACGGCGCCTTCAGGTCGATCTCGTTGCTCCTGAACACGATCCGGGTCGTCCCCAGGACGTCGAGCGCCACCTGCTCGACCAGCGTCTCCACACGGGCCATCGTGTCGCGGTAGTCGGTGTACGCCTCGTACCACTCGAGCATCGTGAACTCGGGCTGGTGCTTGTACGAGACGCTCTCGTTGCGGAAGTCCTTGCCGATCTCGTAGACGCGCTCGAGCCCGCCCACGATCAGGCGCTTCAGGTAGAGCTCCGTGGCGATCCGCAGGTAGAGATCGCTGTCCAGCTCGTCCGAATGCGTGACGAAGGGCTGCGCGAACGCGCCGCCGTACCGGGGCTGGAGGATCGGTGTCTCCACCTCGACGAAGCCCTCGGAGTCGAGGTGTCGACGGATCGCCGTGACGATGCGGGCGCGCAGAAGGAAGAGATCGCGTGTCTCCTCGTTCATCAGGAGGTCGAGGTAGCGCTTCCGGTAGCGCGTCTCCTGGTCGGTGACGCCGTGGAACGTGTCGGGGAGCGGGCTCCGGTTCTTCGCGAGCACCGTGAGCTCGTCGACCGCGAGCGACGGCTCTCCGCGCCGCGACCTCGCGGGTCGGCCGGTGACGCCGACGACGTCGCCGAGGTGGACGTCGAGCTCGCCGATCCGCCCCGTGTCGCAGAGGAGCTGGATTCGACCGGAGCGGTCTACGAGGTCGAGGAAAACGAGCTTGCCCATCTCGCGCCGGGCCAGCACGCGGCCCGCCAGCCGTCGGGCCTCCTCCAGCTCCTCGCCGGCGTCGATCCCCTCGGTCGCGGCGCGGACCTCGGCGATCTCTTCCCGGTCGGGAAATCGCTTGGGACGGGCCATGGCCCGCGAGTCTAGGTCGGCTGGGCGGCCTACGCCGCCTTGATCTCCATGATCTTGAACTTCACCTTCGAGCCCCGCGGCGTGATCACCTCGACCGTCTCGCCCTTCTTGCGGCCGATGATCGCCTTGCCGACCGGAGACTCGTTCGAGAGCTTCCGCTCGGCCGGGTTCGCCTCGGCGGAGCCGACGATGAAGTACTCGACCGTCTCCTTCGCATCGACGTCGCGCAGCCGGACGACCGAGCCGATCGAGACGACGCTCGTGTCCACGTCCTTCGTGTCGATGACGCGCGCGTCGGTCAGGCGCTCCTCGAGCTGCGCGATCCGGTGCTCGAGCATCATCTGCTCGTTCTTGGCGTCGTCGTACTCGGCGTTCTCGGCGATCTCGCCGAATTCGCGGGCTGCAGCGATGCGCTCCGCGATCTCGCGCCGCCTCGTCGTGCGCAGCACGTCAAGCTCGCCCTTCAGCTGCTTGTAGCCCTCGGGAGTGAGGATCACAT
>JBOHBB010000114.1:0-3737 GCA_050698135.1 Gaiellaceae bacterium | reverse complement strand
GTACGCGTACAAGCAGAGGCTCGTCGACCGCTCGAGCGCCGCTCGGGGCTACCCGTATCCCACGAAGAGGATGCTCGCTCCCTTCGTCAAGAAGTGGAAGCGGCTGTACAACCTCCCGGCAAAGTGATCCAGTGATCGAGGATGCGCCCGGGACCGGCCCGCCGGGCACCGGGCGCGCCCTCGGTCATGCGGGGGAGAGCGAGGCCGTGGGCGCAGCGACCGAGGAGGGTGCCGCCGGGAGATTTCCAGAACAGCGCGGGCGCCGGTCCCTTCAGCGGATCGGAGAACGCTGGAGCCTCGTCCTCGCCTTCCTCGGGGCGTTCGTCTTCTTCTCGGCGGCGCGGCCGGACACGTTCCTGACCTGGGACAACGCGCGCGCGATCCTGGACGACTCGTCTCCGCTCTGTGTGCTCGCGGTCGGCGTGACCGTGATCCTGCTCATCAACGAGTTCGATCTGTCGGTGGGGTTTGTCGCGGGCCTCGCAGGCGCGGCGGGCGTTTCGGTGATGGCGTACCAGGGCTGGGGCGCAGGGGCCGCTGTCGCCGTCGCACTGGGGGCAGGCGCGGCTGCTGGTCTCGCGAACGGGATCGGCGTTGCCTACTTACGAATCCCCTCGTTCATCGCGACGCTCGCGGTCGGCTCGATCGCAACAGCGATCGAGCTCGCGATCGCAAAGACCGCGATCTTCGAGGGGCTTTCACTGTCGTACCTCAACATCGCAACAACCCGCGTGGCGAGTGTTCCTCTGCGTGCGGTTATCGCCGCGGGCGTCGCGCTCATCTTCATGGTCATCCTGCGGACGACGCTCTACGGGCGTCATGCAAGTTCGATTGGGGACAACCCGACCGCGGCTCGCCTGACCGGGGTCCCCGTCGAGCGCGTGAGAGTGATCGCCTTCGTGCTGGCGGGACTTACGGCGGGGATTGCTGCAGTCCTCATCACTTCGTCCGGAGGGCAGTACTACCCGAATCTGGGGACGGGGTACCTGCTGCCGGCGTACGCGGCAGCCTTTCTCGGCCTCTCGCTCAGCGGTGGGCTGCGTTTCAACGTGCTAGGCAGCTACCTCGGCGTGCTTCTCCTGGGGATGCTGAGTACCGGTCTGACGATGATGAACCAGCCCTCTTGGACGACCCAGCTCGTCCAGGGGATCGTACTCATCGTGGCCGTGGGCGGAATCGCGCTTCGGCGGCGAGGTGCCGTTGGCCGCTGAGAACGGCGTCTGGCTGCGAGGGCACAGCCTGACGAAGGCATACGGGGGCGTGCTCGCCCTCGCCGACGCCTCGCTCGAGATCCGAACGGGAGAGCTCCGCGGGCTGGTCGGTGCGAACGGAGCGGGCAAGTCGACCCTCGTGAAGATCCTGACCGGCATGGTCGCTCCGACGAGCGGCGAGGTGCTCGTCGACGCGCGACGGCTCCGCCTCGGCCGCCCGAAGGCCTCGCTACGGGCAGGCATCGCCTCGGTGCCCCAGGAGTTGGCCGTTGCCCCCACTATGACCGTGGCCGAGAACGTCATGCTCGGGCACGAGCCGCGGGGTCGGCTCGGCAGGCTGCGAGAGGGGGAGATGCGGCGTGCGGCGAGCGGTGTCCTGGAGTCGCTGTCGCTCCCGATCGACGCCAACACGCGGGTCGGAGAGCTCCCGCTGATCGAGCAGCGCCTCGTCATGATCGCGCGCGCGCTCTCGTTCGACGCCCGCCTCGTCATCTTCGACGAGCCCACCGCGACGGTTTCCCCGCTCGAGGCCGAGCTGCTGCTCCAGACGATTCGCGCGCTAACGGAGCGTGGGATCTCCGTCCTCTACGTCTCCCACCACCTCGGCGAGATCGAGCGCATCTGCGACGCCGTGACCGTGCTCCGCGATGGGCGCGTCGTCGCCGTGCTGAACCGCGAGGAGGCGAGCCACGCCGCGCTTGTGGAGCTACTCGTCTCGGGTGCGGAGGTGCGACCCCGCGGACGCAGATCGAGCGGACCCGACGAGAGGACGGTGCTCTCCGTCGTAGACGTGGAGGGAGAGCGGCTCGGCGGCGTCGAACTCCGCGTCCGTGCCGGCGAGATTGTCGGGCTCGCGGGCCTCGCCGGGTCAGGCGCCCGCGAGCTCCTGCTGACGGTCGCGGGCGCGGTCCCCTTCCGCCGAGGCCGGATCGAGCTCGACGGCCGCGCGCTTCACTCAGGGTCGAGCGTCAGCGCCGTTGCGGCAGGCGCCGGGTTTCTCCCGGGCGACCGGAGCCTCGGCACCTTCTCGGGCCACTCCGTCCGGTACAACGTGAGCCTGAGCTCTCTCGCTCGGTACGCGCTCGGTCCGTTCGTCCGGTTTGGCCGCGAGCGCTCCACCGTCGCCGACGTTCTCGCCCGGGTGGAGCTTGCAGTCCGCCAGGACACGCAGATCGCTGCACTCTCCGGCGGCAACCAGCAGAAGGCGCTCGTCGGGCGGTCCGTCGCCTCCGGGGCACGGCTCCTGCTTCTCGATGACCCGACGGCGGGTGTGGACGTCCTGACGCGGCCGGAGATCCACCGGCAGATCGTCGCCCTCGCCGAGGAGGGAGCCGGTGTGCTCCTTGTCTCCACGGACATCGACGAGTTCGTCGAGCTCTCGGATCGGGTCGTCGTCTTCGAGCGTGGGACGGTGACCGGCGAGCTTCACGGCGCGGACATCAGTCCCGCGCGGGTGCTCGCGGCGATGACACGCCGAGCGGAGCTTCTACCACCGACACACAAGGAGGACGATCGATGACCGAGACCCACGCGCCCCCGCCGCCCGTTGTGGCCGACGTGCCGCCCGTGGAGGTGGCGGAGGGCGTCTTTGTGATCCCGGACGGGCGCGTGCCTCTCGTGCCCAACGTCGGCATCGTCGTCGGGGATCGCGAGGCGCTCGTGGTGGACACGGGCATGGGGCCGAAGAACGGCCTGCGCGTGCGCGAGAAGGCGCGCTCGCTCACGGACAAGCCGCTCGTCCTCACGATCACGCACTTCCACCCAGAGCACGGCTTCGGCGCCCAGGTCTTCGCGGACACGCGAATCGTCTACAACCGCTCGCAGGGGGAGGAGCTCGACCGCAAGGGCGCGGCCTACCTGGAGATGTTCCGTGGCTTCGGGGAGGGGGTTGCCGAGCAGCTCGAGGGCGTCGAGCTGGTCCAGCCGCACGAGGTGTACGACGATCGGCTCGACTTCGACCTGGGTGGCAAACCCGTCGAGCTCCGCTTCTTCGGCCAGGCGCACACCCGCGGGGACCAGGTTGTCTTCCTGCGCGAGCAGCGGGTCCTCTTCACGGGAGATCTCGTGGAGACGCGCCTCTTCCCGATCTTCCCCTGGTTCCCCCCCGACGACACGGACGTGCACGGGAGCAAATGGATCGAGGTCCTCGGCCGACTCGAGGCGCTCGAGCCCGATGTCGTCGTCCCCGGGCACGGCGAGGTCGGCGGCAGCGAGTTGATCGGGGAGGTACGCGCGTACCTCGAGGACGTCCGCGAGCGTGTGCGGGAGGCGTCCGCCGGGGGTGGAGCAGAGGAGGAACTCCGCGAGCGGCTCGAGCCCGAGATCCGGGCCGACTACCCTTCCTGGGACGCTCCCGAGTGGATTCCCCTGGCCATCGCCTGCTTCCACCACGAGCTCCATGGCTAGCGAGAGCGAGCGGATCTCGCGCGGCCGAGCCGCCTACGCGAGCCAGTTCCGGCTCTCCGAAGAGGAGGCCGTCGAGGAGCTGAAGCGCATCGTGGGCGAGCGCATGGCCTCGGAGGCGAT
>JBOHBB010000113.1:0-5213 GCA_050698135.1 Gaiellaceae bacterium | reverse complement strand
GCGTGGGGTAGCCCTCGCTCGGGCTCGCGCGCCAGGGACGGCCGACGTAGTCGACGCGCTCGACACCGGCCGCGCCGGCGGCAGCCACGTCGAGCCGATGCCGGAGCGAGCGCCAGGCACCCATGTTCTGGGGCTCCTCCTGCGCCCACACGATCTCGCGCAGCGACGGGTAGGACGCGACGATCGCCGCCAGCGTCTCGAGCTGGAACGGGTAGAGCCGCTCGACGCGGGCGATCGCGACGGCGGGCGTAGCGGCACGCGCCTCGTGGCCCGCGATGTCGTAGTAGACCTTCCCGCTGCAGAGGACGAGCCGCGTGACCGCAGCGCGATCCTCGACCGCGTCGTCGATGACCGTGCGGAACGAGCCGCTCGCGAGCTCCTCGAGCGTCGACGTCGCCTGGCGGACGCGGAGCAGGCCCTTCGGCGTGAGCACGACGAGCGGGCGTGCGGTCGCGTCGAGCGCCTGGCGGCGGAGGAGGTGGAAGAACTGCGCCGCCGTGGTGGGGTTGACCACGCGGATGTTGTCCTGGGCCGCGAGCTGGAGGAACCGCTCGAGCCGCGCGCTCGAATGCTCGGGCCCGTTGCCCTCGTAGCCGTGCGGGAGGAGGAGCGTGAGGCGCGACGTCTGCTGCCACTTCGAGCGGCCGGAGACGATGAACTGGTCGACAACGATCTGCGCCCCGTTCACGAAGTCGCCGAACTGCGCCTCCCAGAGGACGAGCGCATCCGAGGCGGCGATCGAGTAGCCGTGCTCGAAGCCGACGGCCGCGAACTCGGAGAGCGACGAGTTGTAGATCTCGAAGGAGGCTGCTGCCCTCGACAGGGCCTGGAGCGGCGTGTGCGTCTCTCCCGTCACCGGATCGTGGAGGACCGCATGGCGATGGGAGAAGGTTCCGCGTTCGGTGTCCTGGCCCGAGAGGCGAATCGGGATGCCGTCCTCGAGGAGCGTCGCGAACGCGAGCGCCTCGGCATGGCCCCAGTCGATCCCGCCCTCGCGGAGCGCCTCTGCCCGGCGCTCGAGCTGGCGCGCGAGCTTCGGGTTCATCTGGAAGCCGTCGGGGACACGGAGGAGCTGCTGGTCGAGCTCCCGCAGGCGGTCGGCGGGCACGGCCGTGACGACGGCCTCACCGGTGTCGGTCCGGGTCTTCGGCTCCACGAGCGGCACCGGCGAGGCGAACGTCGTCCGCAGCTCGTCGTGCGTCGAGCGGAGCACGTCCATCGTGCGGTCGAGGAGCGTGGCCGCCTCGTCCGCGGAGATCACGCCGTCCGCGACGAGACGGGCGGAGTAGGACTCGCGGACGGGCGGTTGCCTCTCGATCCGCTCCGTCTGCAGCGGCTGGGTGTACACCGCCTCGTCCTGCTCGTTGTGGCCGAAGCGGCGGTAGCCGACGAGGTCGACCACGACGTCGTGGCCGAACTCCTCGCGGTAGGCGAGCGCGAGCCGCGTCGCCGCGAGCGCGGCCTCGGGATCGTCGGCGTTCACGTGCACGATCGGGACGTCGAACCCCTTGGCCAGGTCGCTCGAGTAGCGCGTCGACCGGCCCTCCGCCGGGTCGGTCGTGAAGCCGACCTGGTTGTTCGCGATCACGTGCAGCGTGCCGCCCGTCGAGTAGCCGTCGAGCGAGTGGAGGTTGAACGTCTCCGCGACGACGCCCTGCCCCGCGAAGGACGCGTCTCCGTGGATCAGGACCGCGAGCGCAACCGTCGGGTCGTGGATGCCCGCGCCGCGCGACCGATCCGTCTGCTCCGCGCGGGCGAGACCCTCGACGACGGGGTCGACCGCCTCCAGGTGGCTCGGGTTCGCCGCGAGGGTGACCTGGATCTCCCCCGCCCGCGTCACGCGCGGCTCGGACGCGGAGAGGTGGTACTTCACGTCTCCCGTGCCGCCTTCCGGGTCGGTCACGAGCGCGTCGATCGTGCGCTCGCCCTCGAACTCCCGCAGCAACGACGCGTAGCTGCGCCCGACGGTGTGCGCGAGGACGTTCAGCCGGCCGCGGTGCGCGATCCCGATCACGACCTCGTGCGCCCCGCCCGCGGCCGCGAGCTCCACCGTCTCGTCGAGCATGGGCACGAGGGCGTCCAGGCCCTCGATCGAGAACTGCTTCTGGCCGATGAAGGCGCGGCGAAGGTAGGTCTCGAAGGCCTCCACCTGCGCGAGCCGCTCGAGCAGGGCACGTCGCTCCTCCGGGCTCGGCGGCTGCCGGAATCGGCCCGACTCGATCGCACGGCGCAACCACGTGCGCTCCGCGTGATCGGAGATGTGCTCGATCTCGTAGGCGATCGTCCCGCAGTAGACCTCCCGAAGGCGCGGGAGGACGTCCGCGAGCGTCTCCCCCTCGACGTGCACGCCCAGGACGGACGCCGGGATGCGCGCCTGCAGCTCGGGTGTGAGCGCGACGTCGAGCTCGTTCTCGTCGAGCGCGGGATCGCCGAGCGGCTCGGAGCCGAGCGGGTCGAGGCGTGCGGCCAGGTGGCCGTGGGAACGGATCGCGTCGACGAGCGCCATCGCGGAGGCGACGGCACGGACGATCTCGCCGTCGGCGGCGACCGGCCGTGGCTCCGGCGCGAAGGGCGCGGCCGCCTCGGCAGGCGCCGGCGGTGCAACGACGGCAGTCGCTGCTCCGTTGCCGCCGTCGGTCGCACGGCCCGCCACCAGCCGGGCGAGGCCGGGCAGCGTCGAGAGGAGCTCGTCGTCCGCGCCTTCGAAGAGCGCGCGCCAGGCCGGGTCCACCGCCTGGGGGTTCTCGAGGTACTGCTCGAGGACGAGGCCGACGTACCCGGCGTTCAGGCCCGACGGCTGGTCGGAGCTGGCCATGACTCCGGTTGTAGCAGCAGGCAGCTCAGAAGATCGGGTTGTCCGTCCAGATCGCGACGAGCATCCCGAGGAAGAACGAGCAGGTGGCAGCGGCGACGGAGATCGCCGCCAGCGTCCGGTGCGACTCGGTCATCCGGGCCGCGACGAGCGCGACGACGATCGCCACGGGCGCGAGGAGGCCCGGGTCGCGCACGATCGCGATCCCGGCGAGCGCCAGCGAGAACGCGCACAGGAACCCGGCGATCGCGTCCGCCCTGCGGTGCTGCTGCGGGATCGCGCTCACGCGTGCGCTCCGAGCGCCGGCCGCACCCGCGTGAACGGCCGGTGGGGCCGTCGAGGCGAGTAGCGCGCCGCGCGCCGCCGCTTCCACTCGTCCCAGCCGCACGGTCTCAACGGCACGAGCGCAGGCGCCTCGTCCGACCCGCTCTCCGGGATCGGCTCGGCACGGATCGCCCACCAGACCACGCCGCCGAGGTAGACCACGGGGATCTTGAGCACGACGAGCATGAACAGGGCTTCCCAGACGGAGACCGAGTCCATCGCCGGAGTTTACGGGATGCCCACACGGGGACAATCAGCCTTCTAACACCGACCTCACATTCGACCCGCTAGGGTGCTCGGAACCCTTCTGCCGCCGTTCTGGACCCGCCCTGTCAAGGAGTGATCCTGTGAGACGAACCCTCCGCCTCGTCCTCGCGCTGTCCGCACTCGCCGCCCTCGCCGCCCCGGCCGCGCTCGCCGCCGAGCGCATGTGTGTCGGCTTCCACGACGACAACTTCCGCTGGGACGGCGATCGCACGAGACTCGTGCAGTCGTCCGCCGACGACGGCGCATCGATCCTGCGCCTCCTCGTGCAGTGGAACCTCGTGGCGACGGACCGGCCGGCGGTCGCGTCGGACTCATTCGATCCCGCGTACACGTTCGACGACGTGGACGAGGTGCTGCGCGAGGCGCAGCGGGCCGACATGGAGGTCATGCTCACGATCTCGGGCACGCCGCGCTGGGCGAGCGGCGCCGGGATCAACCGCATGCCGAGGCGCGTCTCCGACCTCACCGCTTTCGCGCGCGCGATCTCGTCCCGCTACTCGGGGCGCTTCGACGGCTACCCGTTCGTGCGCTTCTGGGCCGTATGGAACGAGCCGAACCTCACCCGCTTCCTCGCGCCCCAGTTCACCCCGGGCGGCAAGTCACTCGCCCCGGCGAACTACGCCCGGCTCTACGCAGCCGCGTACACGGGCATCAAGGCCGGGAACCCGCGCGCGCTCGTGGCGATCGGCGAGACCTCCCCACGCGGCAGCGACCGGCCGACGGGGCTTCGTCCCGACCACTCCCCAGGGCGCTTCGCCGAGCTCGTCGCGAAGGCGAATCCGCGCCTGAAGTTCGACGCCTGGTCGCACCACCCCTATCCGCTCAGGCCGAACGCGAAGCCGAGCCAGATCGTCAGGTGGCCGAACATCACGCTCGCCTCGCTGCCCCGCTTCGAGACCGAGCTCAAGCGCTGGTTCAAGCGGAGGACCGTTCCCATCTGGATCACCGAGTACGGCCACATGACGAATCCGCCGGAAGACTTCGGCGTCTCGTACGCCACGCAAGCCGCGTACATCCGCCAGGCGATCGCGATGACGAAGAAGCTCCCCTACGTCGGGATGTTCATCTGGTTCGTCTACCAGGACAACCCCGGACAGGATTGGGGCTCGGGCCTCTACACGCGGGGCGGCGCCGCGAAGGGGTCGTCGCCGAACGCGTTCGCGAGGAGCGCGAAGCCGCTCGACGCGCGGAACGCCGTCTATACGTTCCGCGCCGGGACGCTGACGCCGAACGTCACCCTGTACACCCGGCGCTACTGCGTGGGCGACACCACCGGCGAGCCCATCGGGATGACGTGGCGCATCTTCGAGAAGAACCGGCTGAGGGCGGTCGGCCAGCAGACCTCGCCGCTCCGGATCGACTGCACGATCACCGCGAGGCTGCGGTTCCCCAGCGGCGGCGTGCGGAAGGGCGTGACGTACACGGCGACGTTCGCGATGAACGACATCAACGGAACCGTCCTCAATCGCACGCTGACGATCCGCGCGAGCTGACTCTGCGCAAGATCGGAACCCGCAAGTGCGGGTTCCGATCGCGCGAACACCCCTGGAGCGCGGCCGCTTCGCGGCCGCGGTCGCTGCGTGGGTCGTCAGCCGTCCCAGGCCAGGACCTGCATCCCCTCCCACCACTGGGGGTAGCCGCGGTCCTTGCCGTCGATCGTGAGCAGGCGGCGCGCACGGGGCTGCTCGGCGACGTAGTCGTCCACCGCGCGGTCGACGTCGGTCCAGTCCGTGTCGTCGACGATCATGAGGGCGCCGGGAACGAGTAGCGGCTCCGCGATGCGCAACCCCTCGACCTGCGAGTCGTAGTC
>JBOHBB010000112.1:0-2828 GCA_050698135.1 Gaiellaceae bacterium | reverse complement strand
AGATCGCCGAGGGCGACAAGCTCGCCGGGCGCCACGGGAACAAGGGCGTCATCTCGAAGATCGTCCCCGAGGAGGACATGCCGTTCCTCGAGGACGGCCGCCCGGTGGACGTCGTGCTGAACCCGCTTGGCGTGCCGAGCCGCATGAACATCGGCCAGATCCTCGAGACGCACCTCGGCTGGGCCGCGGCCCACGGGGTGTTCCCCGAGGGCGGGCCGGTGAGCCCGCGGGCGCCGATCAACGCGCCCGATCCACGCTGTATCGCGACGCCGGTCTTCGACGGCGCGACCGAGGAGGACGTCGACGAGGCCCTGCTCGCGTGGGCGCGGTCGAGCCAGAACGGCGGCCTCACGATGGACGTCGACGAGAAGGCGCCGGCCGGGAGCCGCTGCTCCGGGAAGGTGACGCTCTACGACGGCAAGTCCGGCGAGCCGTTCGCGCAGGACGTCACGGTCGGCTTCATGTACATCCTGAAGCTGCTCCACCTCGTGGACGACAAGATCCACGCGCGCTCGACCGGCCCGTACTCGCTCGTCACGCAGCAGCCGCTCGGCGGCAAGGCGCAGTTCGGCGGGCAGCGGTTCGGCGAGATGGAGGTCTGGGCGCTCGAGGCGTACGGCTCCGCCTTCACGCTCCAGGAGATGCTCACGATCAAGTCCGACGACACGATCGGCCGCGTGAAGGCCTACGAGGCGATCGTGAAGGGCGAGAACATCGCCGAGCCCTCGATCCCCGAGTCCTTCAAGGTGCTGCTGAAGGAGATGCAGTCGCTCGCGCTCGACGTGCAGGTCCTCTCCGATGAGGGCCGCGAGGTCGAGGTGCGCGAGGAGGACGACGAGCTGCTCCGCGCGGCCGAGGAGCTCGGCATCGACCTTTCGCCCGGCTCGCTGCGCGCCGCTGCGCGCCCGCCGACGGCGGAGGAGGTCGAGGAGGGCGGCGAGGCGGCCGACGAGGAGGGCGAGCTCGTGCTGGCTACGGACGAGGTCCTCGAGGACGTCGTCGTCGAAGGCGACGGCGCGGGAGCCGAGCTTCCCGTCGAGGAGCTCGCCGACGTCGAAGTCGAAGACTGAACATCGCTACGACCAGAGGAAAAGAGGCGTAGACACACGTGATCGACATCAATGACTTCGACGCGATCCGCATCGGCCTCGCGTCGAGCAAGCAGATCCGAGACTGGTCCTCCGGCGAGGTCACGAAGCCGGAGACGATCAACTACCGCACCCTGAAGCCCGAGCGGGACGGGCTCTTCTGCGAGCGCATCTTCGGTCCCACGAAGGACTGGGAGTGCTATTGCGGCAAGTACAAGCGCGTCCGCTACAAGGGCATCATCTGCGAGCGCTGCGGCGTCGAAGTGACGCGGCAGAAGGTGCGTCGCGAGCGCATGGGGCACATCGACCTCGCCGCGCCGGTCTCGCACATCTGGTTCTTCAAGGGGGTCCCGAGCCGCATCGGCTACCTCCTCGACATCGCTCCGCGCGAGCTCGAGAAGGTGCTCTACTTCGCGGCCTCGATCGTCACCGCGGTCGACCGCGAGAAGCGCCAGGCCGACCTCGCCGATCTCGAGGACAAGGTCGCCGGCGAGAGCGAGCGCATCTACCTCGACCGCGACGAGGCGCTCTCGGGCCTCGACGACCGGCTCGCACGGCGGCGCGACTACTTCGCCGCCGGCAAGGAGCGCAACTTCGACGAGGACGACGACTTCTGGGCCCGTGGCCTCTCGAACTGGGCCGAGGAGTCGGGGCTGCCCTCGCTCGAGGACGTCCGCGGCCTCGGCGGCAAGGTCTTCGTCGAGCTCGCGAAGAAGCTCACGAACGAGGATCCGCGCCGGATCCGCGAGCTCGTCCGCCAGACGGCCACGCGGGAAGACCGCCGGGTTGCGCCCCGCGAGGTCGAGTCCGTCGCCGCGGCCGCACTCCAGATCGAGGCGGCGCTCGCGCCGCTCCGCGCAGACCTCGAGAAGGCGTCGGGGTCGAAGAAGGGCGCGATCACGAAGCACGTGAAGCGGCTTCAGGAGGGCCTGCTCCAGGGCGCCGAGCTGTCCGAGGAGGATGCCGTGATCGTCGCGGAGGTCGACAAGAAGAACCTCGAGCGGGCACGCGAGGTGGGCGCCGGGCTGCTCTCGGACGTCCTCGCGGCCATCGACCCTACGGCGGACGCCGCGGAGATTCGCGAGCTCGCGTACGACCTCTGCCTCGTCGAGGGCGCCCGCAAGGACGACCTCGACGCGATCGGCCAGTGGGCGCTGAAGGTCCGCGAGATGGTCGCGGACATGGACCAGCGCCGGGAGGACACCCGCGAGGCTGCGGTCGACGCCGTGCGCCGTCTCGAGCAGACCTGGCTCCTGTTCAAGGAGCTCGAGCCGAAGATGATCGTCGGCGACGAGCAGATCTTCCGCGAGCTGAAGGACCGCTTCGGGTCCCCGTACGGCTTCGGCATCTACTTCCGGGGCGGCATGGGCGCCGAGGCGGTGCGGGACCTCCTTCGCGACCTCGACCTCGAGGAGGAGTCCCGCACCCTCCGGGAGGTGATCAAGACCTCGAAGGGGCAGAAGCAGCAGCGCGCGATCAAGCGGCTCAAGGTCGTCGAGGCGTTCATCAAGTCCGGGAACAAGCCTGAGTGGATGATCCTCGAGGCCGTGCCCGTGATCCCGCCCGAGCTGCGGCCGATGGTCCAGCTCGACGGCGGACGCTTTGCCACGAGTGACCTGAACGACCTCTACCGCCGCGTGATCAACCGGAACAACCGGCTGAAGCGGCTGCTCGACCTCGGCGCGCCCGAGATCATCGTCAACAACGAGAAGCGGATGCTCCAGGAGGCCGTCGACGCGC
>JBOHBB010000111.1:0-21946 GCA_050698135.1 Gaiellaceae bacterium | reverse complement strand
GAAGTTGACGGGGTGCACCTCCCGGCCGCCGATCACGCGCATCAGCTCGTTGCCGGCCTTCTTCAGCCGCAGGGCGAGCTCGACGAGGTCGCGGCGGTCGCGCGCGAGCTCGACGGCGCCGTCGTAGCCGAGGAAGTCGGGCGCGTGGAGCATCGCCACGTGCAGGACGTGGCTCTCGATCCACTCGCCGCAGTAGACGAGCCGGCGAAGCAGCCGGATCGGCTCCGGGAGCTCGACCCCGCAGGCCTGCTCCATGGCCGCCGCGGAGCTCGCCATGTAGGCGATCGGGCAGATGCCGCAGATGCGGGCCGTGATGTCCGGCGCCTCGCTGAAGTGCCGGCCGCGAAGCAGCACCTCGAAGAAGCGCGGCGGCTCGAAGATCTTGAAGTGCACCTCCTCGAGCGCGCCGTCCCGGATGCGCACGATCATCGCGCCCTCGCCTTCGACCCGGGCGAGGTAGTCGGTCCGGATCTCTCTCGCCTGCTCACTCACGGGCGAGGCTCGCCTCCCTGAAGGCAGGGGCGTTCGCGTTGAAGGTTCGGAGGGCTCGAACGAGGCCGGCATCGTCCACGCCGAGCTCACGCCACCGCCGGGCGAGAGCGTCGATGTTCGGGGACTCCATCGGCCCGAAGCAGCCGTAGCATCCGCGCGCGTAGGCCGGGCAGATCGCGCCGCAGCCCGCCTGCGTGACGGGCCCGAGGCAGGGAGTGCCTTCCGCGACCATCACGCACGGTGTCCCGCGCGCCTTGCACTCGGTGCACACGCTCGTCGAGGGAATGCGGGGCCGGCGCGCGTTGAGCAGCGCGGCCACGGCCTCGACGAGCTGCGCCTTGGAGATCGGGCAGCCGCGGAGCTCGAGGTCGACGGCGACGTGGTCCGCGATCGGCGTCGAGGTCTCGAGGGTCGAGACGAACTCGGGCGAGGCGTACACGAGCGGAATCCACTCGCGGACGTCCGCGAAGTTCCGCAGGGCCTGGATGCCGCCCGCGGTCGCGCAGGCGCCGATGGTGACGAGGAGCGCCGACTGCGCGCGAACCTCCTGGATGCGCTCGACCTCATGCGGGGTCGTGACCGAGCCCTCGACGAGCGAGACGTCGTACGGCCCCTCGAGCTCGGCGCTCGACGCCTCCGGGAAGTACGCGATCTCCAGGCCGTCGGCGATCGCGAGCAGCTCGTCCTCGCAGTCGAGGAGCGAGAGCTGGCAGCCGTCGCAGGAGGAGAACTTCCAGACCGCGAGCGTCGGCTTCGTCGCGACGGCGCTCACAGCTCCCGCACCTCCATGAGCTGTGTCATCTCGTCGGCGCGGAACACGGGACCGTCGCGGCAGATGAGCTTCGGGCCGAGCTGGCAGTGCCCGCAGTGCCCGACGCCGCACCGCATGTTGCGCTCCATCGAGAGCCAGATCCGCCCGAGCGGGAGACCCCGTTCGAGCAGCGCCCTGACGACGTACACCATCATGATCTCCGGCCCGCAGACGAACGCCGACGCCGAGTCGGGGTCGACCACCGCGGTCGGAACGAGCGTCGTGACGAGCCCGACGCGCCCGTGCCACCCTGGCGCGGCCGCGTCCACCGTGACGTCCACCTCCGCGTCGAAGCGCGATCGCCAATCCTCGACCTCGTCGACGAACAGCAGGTCGCCGGGGGTTCGCGCTCCGAGGAGCACCGACACCGCTCCGTAGTCGTCCCGGTGCGCGAGCGCGTGCCGGATCGCGGGCCGAAGCGGGGCGAGGCCGATGCCACCTCCGACGACGACGAGGTCACCGCCCACGGCCTCGGCGAGGGGCCACTCGTTGCCGAACGGCCCGCGGACGCCGACGACCCCGCCCTCGTCGAGCCCGCAGAGCGCGCGGGTGACCGCGCCGACGGCGCGAATCGTGTGGACGAGAGCGCCGTCGCCGTCGTGGTCCCCGCTGGTCGAGATCGGCACCTCACCGACGCCGAACGCGTAGAGCATGTCGAACTGCCCCGCGCGGGGCCTCACGGCCTCGTCGAATAGGTCGAGCTGGAGCGTCCACGTGTCCGCCGTCTCCTGCGAGCGCGAGCGCACCCGGTAGCGCAGCGGGGCCATGACGCCGCGCGCGGGAAGCTCAGCTGACGCCGACGCCGCCATAGACGTCCAGGAGCCGGAAGCGGGTGTGCTGGAGGCGGTCGATCATCACCTGCGCGAAGCGCTGCATGAGCTCGTAGCCGAGCCGCGCATCCTCGTCGCACTTCCCGCGCAGGCATGCTCCGTCGAAGGCAATTGCCCGAACCTCCTCGGTCGCGCGCGCGTCGAAGTGCCAGCGATACGGCGGGAAGAGCCACGACCAGCCGACGACGTCGCCGGGATCCGCGGTCTCGATCACGAGCCCGCCCCGGTCCGGCGTGTGCAGCTCGAACGCGACGCGACCGCGGCGCACGAGGTAGAAGGTGTCCGCCTCGTCGCCCTCCCGGAACAGGAGCGCGCCTTCGTCGAAGCCGACGTTCCGGGCGCATCCGGCGATCAGGGCGAGGTACTCCTCCGGCATCCCCGCGAAGACGGGCGACGACGCGATCAGCTCATCGAGGGCGTGCACGTTCCACCTCCCCGTCTGCGACACGGAGCGCGGCCAGCTCCTCCGTGACGTCGATGCCGACCGGGCACCAGGTGATGCACCTGCCGCACCCGACGCAGCCGGACGTCCCGAACTGGTCGAACCACGTGCCGAACTTGTGCGTGAGCCACTGCCGGTAGCGCGAGCGGGGCGACCGGCGAACGCTCCCGCCGTGGATGTACGAATGGTCGATCGAGAAGCACGTGTCCCACGAGCGCCAGCGCTCGGCGGACCCGTCAGCGAGGTCGTTGACGTCCTCGACCGAGGAGCAGAAGCAGGTCGGGCACACGAGGACGCAGTTCCCGCAGGTGAGGCAGCGCTGCGCGACGTCGTCCCAGCGCCCGTGCTCGCGATTGCTCGCGAGGAGCCCGGGCAGGTCTGTCGCGTCGAGCGTCCGGCCCATGCGCAGAGCAGCGTCGTCCGTGACCGCGAGCGCGGCCGCGCGGTCCTCCGCGGTCGCCTCGTGGGTCGCGATCGACCCGAGGATCTGGCGACCCCGGTCCGAGCCCACCTCGACGACGAACCGGTGGCCACCGCGCACGATCTCGGTGAGCGCGAGGTCGAACCACGCATGTGCGCGTGGTCCCGTGCCCATCGACGTGCAGAAGCACGTGCCTCCCGGGGTCCCGCAGTTGACCGCGACGACGAAGGCGTCGGCGCGGCGGCGAGCGTAGTCGTGCTCGACGTAGCTGCCCTCCAGGAAGACCCGATCCTGGGTCGCGATCGCATGGAGGTCGCACGGCCGAGCCCCGAACAGCGCCAGTGGCTTCGTCGGAGGCGGTTCCTCCTCGGGCGTCGGGGCCTCTCCGTCCGCGGGCGCGGACGCGCGCCAGAGACGCACGCGAGAGGGGTAGAGCTCCTGCTTCCAGGAGTGGGGCCCGACCGCCCAGCCGAACACCTGCTCGTCGTCGCGGCGTTCGAGACGATACGTCGCCGCCTCCTGCTCGGCCGTCCAGCCACGAGGGAGCTCGTCCGCCGACGTGAGCTCGTCGAGCACGATCGCGCCGTCGCGAACGGTCGGGCCGACGACCCGGTAGCCCGCCCCGGCGAGGGCGCCGACGAGGGACTCGAGCCCCTCCGGGCCGAGAGTCCGGGCGTCGGCGTCGAGGGTTCGGGTCTCGGACACGATTCGCACCGAGAATAGGAAGGGCGACGCTTCGGACGCATCCGCACATGCCCCGCCGGCTCTGCGGGATTCCCGCATGCTCCGAGCGGCTCCGCCACGTTGCCGCTGCGCGCGAGGGCGGGCACGCTTGCGGTCGTGACGCACACCTTCACCGACACGACCGAGAGGCGGCGAATTCGTGTCCGCGGTGTCGTGCAGGGGGTCGGGTTCCGGCCGTTCGTACACCGGCTCGCGACGCGCGGCGGGCTCGGCGGCTTCGTCCTCAACGACGGCGAGGGCGTCGTCGTGGAGGTGGAGGGCTCCGAGCGCACGCTGGAGGCGTTCCTGCAGGCGCTGATCGACGAGGCGCCTCCGCTCGCACGCGTCGACTCCGTCGAGGCGGACCGGGTCGCCGTGCTCGGCGAGAGCTCCTTCGCCGTCGTAGCCAGTCGGGCCGCCGGCGGGTCCGCGCTCGTCCCCCCGGACGTGGCGACCTGCGACGCCTGCCTGGAGGAGCTCTTCGACTCGGGGGACCGGCGTTACCGGTACCCGTTCCTCAACTGCACGGATTGCGGCCCGCGCTTCACGATCGTGCGCAGCGTCCCCTACGACCGGTCCTCCACGACGATGGCCGGCTTCCCGCTCTGCGCCGACTGCCGCAGGGAGTACGAGGACCCCGGAGACCGCCGCTTCCACGCCGAGCCGATCGCCTGCCCCGCCTGCGGGCCGCGGCTGTCGGTCCCGCTGCAGGAGGCGGTGGCCGTGCTGGTGGACGGCGGCATCGTCGCCGTCAAGGGACTGGGCGGGTACCACCTCGCCTGCGACGCGGACAGCGACGCGGCCGTCGCCCGTTTACGCTCACGCAAGGGGCGGGAGGAGAAGCCGCTGGCAGTGATGAGCGCGACCCCGGAGCTGCTCGCGGAGCCGTCCGCGCTCGAGGAGGCGCTGCTGCGATCGCCGGCGCGGCCGATCGTCCTCCTTCGGCGCCGCGTGGACGCCCCCGTCGCCGAGGGCGTCGCGCCGGGGTCGCCATGGCTCGGGCTCATGCTTCCGTACACGCCGCTCCACCACCTGCTGTGCGCCGACACGGACGGCGCGCTCGTGATGACGAGCGGGAACCTCACGGACGAGCCGATCGCGTTCGACGACGCCGACGCGCACCGCCGGCTGGGCGGGATCGCCGACCTCTTCCTCGCGCATGACCGGCCCATCCACCGGCGCTGCGAGGACTCGGTCGTCAGCACGGCGTTCCCCATCCGCCGGTCGCGTGGCCATGCGCCGGCGGCGGTCCGCCTGCCGCTCGCCTCCCGGAGGCCGCTCGTCGCCACCGGCGCAGAGCTGAAGAGCACGTTCTGCGTCGTGCGCGGGGACGAGGCGTTCCTGTCGGCGCACCTCGGCGATCTCTCGAGCGAGGTCGCGTTCGCGGCCTTCCGCGCCGACCTCGAGGTCTATCTGGACATGCTCGGCGTGGAGCCGTCTGCGATCGCGTGCGACCTTCATCCGGACTACCGCTCGACGCGCTGGGCCTGGGAGCAGGGCGTCCCCGTGGTCGAGGTGCAGCATCACCACGCGCACGCGGCCGCCTGCCTCGCCGAGCACGGGGAGACCGGCCCTGCGCTCGCGGTCGTGCTGGACGGCACGGGGTACGGGCCGGACGGGACGATCTGGGGCGGCGAGGTGCTGCGCTGCGACCTGTGGGAGTACGAGCGCATGGCGCACCTCGAGCCGATCCCGCTGCCGGGCGGAGAGGTGGCGGTCCGCGAGCCGTGGCGAGTGGCCGCCGCATACCTCGAGCGCGCGGAGCGACCCGTGCCGTGGGAGGACTGGGCGACCGTGCGCCAGAGTCTCGCCGTCAACGCGCCCCCCTCGTCGGGCGCAGGGCGGCTCTTCGATGCCGTCGCGGCGATCCTCGGCGTACGAGAGCGCGTGAGCTACGAGGGGCAGGCGGCGATCGAGCTCGAGCATTTCGCCGGCGACGTGCTCGCCGCCCCGTACGGGTGCCGGACGACGGACGGCGTGGTGCACGGCGCCGACCTCGTCGCCGCGGCTCACGACGATCTCCGCGCCGGGCGCGACCTCGGCGAGATCGCCGCCGCGTTCCACGAGGGCGTCGCGGCCGCATTCGCGGCTGCATGCACGTCCGCTGCCGAGAGCACCGTCGTCCTCTCCGGAGGCTGCCTCCAGAACCTGCGCCTGCTCGACTCGCTGCGCTCGAGGCTCGAGGCCGCCGGTCTCCGCGTCCTCACCCATGTCGCCGTCCCGCCGAACGACGCCGGGGTGAGCTACGGTCAGGCGGCAGTGGCCGCCGCGAGGCTCGCGTCATGTGCCTAGGGATTCCCGGCCAGATCGTCGAGATCGCCGACCGCGAGGGGGGGCTCGCCACGGTGGACGTGTCAGGGGTGCGCCGGTCCGTGAGCATCGCGCTCGTCGACGAGCCGTCCGCGCCGATCGAGCGGGGCGACTGGGTGCTCGTCCACGTCGGGTTCGCGCTCGCGCGAATCGACGAGGGGCAGGCGCACGAGACCCTGGAGCTGCTCCACCGCGGCCTCGAGCTCCAACGGGAGCTCGACGAGATGCGGCACGGGACCGTTGCATGACGATCCACGCGGAGAGCTGCCCGACCTGCGGCGACGCTGCGATCGAGGCTCGCGTCGTCGGCATCGACGGAGCCGAGGCGGTGGTGTCAGTGGACGGCGAGACGAAACGCGTCGCGATCGACCTCGTTCCGGACGCCCGGACGGGAGACGTGTTGCTCTGCCACGCGGGAATCGCGCTCGAGCGGCTCGCCGACGGGAACGGCGCATGAAGTACGTCGACGAATACCGTGACCCGACGCTCGCGCACGGTCTCGCCGCCGAGATCCGCTCGCTCGTGACGCCGGGAGAGGTCGTGCACGTGATGGAGATCTGCGGCGGCCACACGCACGCGATCTACCGCCACGGCCTCGAGGAGCTGCTGCCCCCCGAGATCGAGTTCGTCCACGGCCCGGGGTGTCCGGTCTGCGTGATCCCGATGGGGCGCGTCGACGACGCGATCACGATCGCGGAGGCCGAGGGCGTCACGCTCGCCACCTTCGGCGACATGCTGCGCGTGCCCGGCGGCCGCGGGTCCCTGCTGGAGGCGATGGCCCGTGGCGCGGACGTGCGCATGGTCTACTCGCCGCTCGATGCGCTCGAGCTCGCGCGACGGGAACCGGAACGGCACGTGTGCTTCTTCGCAATCGGCTTCGAGACCACTGCACCCGCCACCGCCGTGACGCTGCTCCGGGCACGGGCCGAGGCGCTCCCGAACTTCTCGGTGTTCTGCAACCACGTCCTCATCGAGCCGCCGCTCCGCGCCATCCTGGAGACGCCGGGCCTGCGGGTCGACGCATTCATCGGTCCCGGGCACGTCTCGTCGGTGATCGGCAGCGACGCCTACCGCTTCATCCCCGAGGAGTTCGGGCGACCGATCGTCGTGACCGCCTTCGAGCCCGTAGACCTGCTGCAGGCCGTCGTCATGCTGCTCCGCCAGCGCGCCGACGGTCGCTGTGAGGTGGAGAACCAGTACACACGCGTCGTGCGACCCGAAGGGAACGCCCGAGCGCTCGCGTCGATCGCGGCGACCATGGAAACGCGTGACGACTTCGAGTGGCGCGGGCTCGGCGTTCTCCCGCGGAGCGCGCTCCAGCTCCGCGAGGAGCTCGCGCCGTTCGACGCGGAGCGACTGTTCGCGCTCCCGGGCGCGCGAATCGAGGATCCGAAGGCCTGTCGCTGCGGTGAGGTCTTGACCGGCCAGATCAAGCCGTGGGAGTGCGGCGTCTTCGGCACGGCGTGCACGCCGGAGCGGCCCCTCGGGACGTGCATGGTCTCGAGCGAAGGCGCGTGTGCCGCCTTCTTCTCGTACGGGCGCCTGCGACGCCCACGGGAGGAGGCCTTCGTCGGTGCCTGACCGGCGCCGGCGGCGTCCGCTGCTGCGCGACGAGCGGATCACACTCGCGCACGGGGCCGGGGGCAAGGCGACGCGCGACCTCGTCGCCGCGCTCTTCCTCGACGAGCTCGAGAACGACCTCCTCGCCCCGCTCGGCGACAGCGCCGTCGTGCCCGCAGCGGCGGGGCGCCGCCTGGCGCTGACGACGGACAGCTACGTGGTGAAGCCGCTCACGTTCCCCGGTGGCGACATCGGGGAGCTCGCCGTGAACGGCACGGTCAACGACCTCGCGGTCTCGGGCGCGCGCCCGCTCTGGCTCGCCGCCGGGTTCGTCGTCGAGGAGGGGCTTCCCGTGGCGCAGCTGCGAGAGCTCGTCGCGTCGATGGCGGCCGCCGCGCGTCGCGCCGGCGTCCTCGTCGCGGCCGGGGACACGAAGGTCGTGGAACGGGGCAAGGCCGACGGCCTGTACGTGACGACAGCGGGCGTCGGCGTGCTCGAGCACGACCTCGAGCTGGGCGCCTCGCGCGTCGTCCCGGGAGACCGCGTGCTCCTCTCGGGCACGCTGGCGGACCACGGCATGGCGGTGATGATCGCGCGGGGCGACCTCCGGCTCGAGGGTGACGTCGCGAGCGACACGGCTCCCGTGCACGAGCTGTCCGCCTCACTCCTCGAGCTCGGGGACGCGCTCCGCTGGATGCGGGACCCGACGCGGGGCGGGCTCGCGACCGCGCTGAACGAGCTCGCCGCCCAGGCTGAGATTGCCGTGCGCATCCGCGAGGCCGCACTCCCCGTGGACCCGGCCGTGAGCGCCGCGTGCGAGATCCTCGGGATCGACCCGCTGTACGTCGCCAACGAGGGGAAGCTCGTCGCCGTCGTCGCCGAGGAGGCGGCCGGCGAGGCGCTCGCCCTGCTCCGGGCGAGCCCGCTCGCCGCCCGTGCCGTCGAGATCGGCGTCATCGAGGCCGAGCCCGAGGGGATGGTGCTCCTCGACACCGCGCTCGGGGGGAGCCGCATCGTCGACATGCTCGTCGGCGATCCCCTTCCGCGCATCTGCTGACCCGGCTCGGGCGCTGCTTCGGCCTACGCGGTTCGTGCGACACGGACGACGCGCGATCGGATCAGCCGCGCGAGCGCGTTCGCTCCAGCCGCGTTCAGGTGCAGCCCGTCCTCCCGGAACCACGGCCGCCCACGGCTGAGAGCCTCCCAGTCCGCGACCTCGACCGACCGCCAGCGCCTCGCCTCCCGGCGGATCGCGGCGTTCGTCGGCCGATAGACGGGATCGGCCTCGCGCAGCGTCACCCAGACGACCCCATTCGCACCCTGGACACGGGCGACACGGATGATCCGGCGCATCCCCTGCCGGTAGCCGACCGAGCCCTCGTTGTAGCCGACCGCGACGACGAGCACGTCTCCGACCGAGCCACCGCGGGCCTGGACCGCCTCGAGGGCGTTCGTGGGAGCCTTCCCCTCGAAGGAGCAGCCCGGCGTGACGAGGCGCCGGCAGACGGCGAGGTCGAAGGTCGTGTCGAACGGGTGGGCCAGGACCCTGCGGGCCGAGGGCACGTAGTCGAGCGAGGCCGAGATGGAGTCGCCCACGAAGGTGACGTCGGTCTTCGCTGCAGGAGCCGCAGCGCCCGACGGGGAGGCGACGACTACGAGCAGTGCGAGCACGGTCACCCAAACCGCGAGGACTGCGGGGAACGGAGTCATCGCAGCGAGTATGGCGAACCCCCCTGAGGCCGCTCGGCAGGCGCGGGGAGCGCTCGCGAGGGGCTCGATCCCCTGCGCGCCAGATGCCTCCGTAGGCTTCGGCGCGTGAAAGTCCTCACCGTCGTCGGGAACCGCCCGCAATTCATCAAGTCCGCGCCCCTCTCCTCCGCCCTCCGTGAGGGCGGCATCGAGGAGGTCGTCGTCCACACCGGACAGCACTACGACCGCGCGCTCTCGCAGGTCTTCTTCGACGAGCTCGGGATCCCGGAGCCGCGGCACCGCCTCGACCTGCACACAGCGGAGCCCGGTTCGATGGAGCCCGCGATCGCAGCCGCCGTGAGGGGGGAGTCCCCCGACCTGGTCCTCGTCTACGGGGATACGAACTCGACGCTGGCGGGCGCACGCGCAGGCGTCGACAGCGGCGTCCCGGTTGCGCACGTCGAGGCGGGGCTTCGCAGCGGGGACCTGGCGATGCCGGAGGAGCTGAACCGCATCGAGGTCGACCGCATCGCCTGGCTGCTCTTCTGCCCGAACGACCGCTCGCGCTCGACCCTCGCGGACGAGAGGGTCCTCGGGCGCACGTACGTCGTCGGGGACGTGATGGCCGACGCGGCTCGGCTCTTCGCGCCGATCGCGCGCGAGCGGTACCCGGTGCCGCTCGAGCCGCGAACCTACGCCGTGGCGACGATCCACCGGCAGGCGAACGTCTTCCAGCCGCGGCTCGGGCGGATCGTCGACGGGCTGAATCGCATCGAGGGGCTCGTCGTGTTCCCCGCACACCCGCGTACGCGTGCCCAGATCGAGGGCGAGGGGCTCGAGCTCGGGACACACATCCGCCTGACCGATCCGCTCAGCTACCTCGAGCTCGCGTCGCTCGCCTCGCAGGCGCGCGTGATCGTGACCGACTCCGGCGGCCTGCAGAAGGAGGCGTACTGGTACGGCGTGCCCTGCGTGACCGCGCGGCCGTCGACCGAGTGGGTGGACACGGTCGCGATGGGGGCGAACGTCCTCGTCGACGACGATCCCGACGCGCTCGCCCATGCGGTCGCGAACGCCACGCTCCCGGCGCGGCTCCCGGTCCTGTACGGGGACGGCCACGCGTCCGAGCGGATCACACAGGTGCTCCTCGCTACGATGCCGAGCCGATGAGACGGGATGTCGCCATCGTCGGCGCCGGCTATGTCGGCGTGCCGCTCGCACAGGTGTTCGCGAACGCGGGGAAGAGCGTCGTCCTCGTGGACATCGACCCCGAGCGCGTCGAGAGCCTGAACCGTGGCGAGAGCTACATCGAGGACGTCCCCTCGGCCGAGCTCGGCCCGCTCGTCGAGAGTGGCCTCGTGAGCGCGACGACGGACTACGACGAGCTCCGAGAGGCCGACGCGATCGTCGTCGCCCTGCCCACGCCTCTCTCCAAGCAGCGCGAGCCGGACCTCCGGATCCTGAATGCCGCGTCGGCGGAGATCGCGGCACGCCTCCGACCCGGGCACCTCGTCGTGCTCGAGTCGACCACGTATCCCGGCACGACCCGTGAGCAGGTGCTCCCGGTCCTCGAGGCCGGGAGCGGCCTCCAGGCGGGCGAGGACTTCCACCTCGCCTTCTCGCCCGAGCGGGTCGACCCGGGGCGCGAGGACTGGACGACGAAGGACGTCCCCAAGATCGTGGGTGGGGTCAACGAGGCTTCGACGGAGGCGGCTGCCGCGCTGTACGGCGGGGCGGTCGACGAGGTCCACCGCGTGTCCTCGCCCGAGGGGGCGGAGCTGTCGAAGCTCCTCGAGAACATCTTCCGCTCGGTGAACAACGCGCTCGTCAACGTGCTCGCACAGCTCTGCGAGCGGATGGGCATCGACGTCTGGGAGGTGGTCGAGGCCGCGGCGACGAAGCCGTTCGGCTTCATGTCGTTCCAGCCGGGCCCCGGGCTCGGCGGCCACTGCATCCCGGTCGACCCCTTCTACCTCACCTGGAAGGCGCGGGAGTACGGCTTCTACACTGAGTTCATCGAGCTCGCGGGAAAGGTCAACGAGTCGATGCCGTACTTCTGCCGGTCGCTCGTCTCACAGGCGCTCAACCACTCGCTCCAGCTGTCCCTGAAAGGGTCCCGCATCCTCGTCGTCGGGGTCGCCTACAAACCGGACATCTCGGACACGCGCGAGTCGCCTGCGGTGAAGCTCATCGCGCTCCTCCGGAACGCGGGGGCAGAGGTCGCCTACCACGACCCGCACGTCCCCGCGCTCGCCGAGAACGGGCTCTCGCTGACGTCGGTCCCGCTCGAGCCCGCCTCGCACGACTGCGTCGTCGTCGTGACTAACCACTCGGCGATCGACTACGATCGCCTCGTCGAGGAGGCGAGGCTCGTCGTCGACCTTCGCAATGCGACCGGCGCGAACGGCAGGCGCTCGGACAAGGTCTGGAAGCTGTGAGCCGCTCGCCCTCGGCTCATCCGCACGGGCCGGAGGCCGACCCGTGAGGGTCGGCCAGGCCGGGCTCGGCCCCTGGGGGAAGAACCTCGCCCGCAACTTCGACGACCTCGCCGAGCTCGCGTGGCTCTGCGAGGCGAGGCCGGACCGGCTCGCGGAGGCTGCGAGCCGATTCCCGCAGGCCCGCCTGACGGAGAGCTACGACGAGATGCTCGCCGACGACGCGCTCGAAGCCGTGGTCGTCGCGACCGACGTCCCGACGCACTACGCGCTCGCGAAGCAGGCGCTCGGGGCCGGCAAGCACGTCTTCGTCGAGAAGCCGCCCGCGATGGGCGCCGCCGAGATCGACGAGCTCATCCGCATCGCGGACGAGCGCGACCTCGTCCTCATGCCCGGTCACCTGCTCCTCTATCACCCCGGCGTCCGGAAGCTCAAGGAGCTCATCGACGCGGGCGAGCTCGGAGAGGTCCTGTGCGTGTACGGGAACCGGCAGAACCTCGGGGTCGTCCGCTCTCACGAGAACGCCCTCTGGTCGCTCGGCGTCCACGACCTCTCGGTGATCCTCCACGTCCTCGACGAGGAGCCCGAGGAGGCGGTCGCGCTCGGGCGGGCGTTCCTCCAGGAAGGGGTCGAGGACGTCGTCTTCTGCTACCTGCGCTTCCCCTCGGGGAAGATCGCGCACATGCACCTGTCGTGGCTCGACCCGCACAAGATGCGCAAGATCACGGTCGTAGGACGCGAGAAGATGGCCGTCTTCGACGACATGGAGCTCGACCGGAAGGTGACGGTCTACGACAAGTCCCCGGAGGAGCCCGAGGTCGGCGCCACGTTCGGCGAGTGGCGGACGCGGACGGGTGACATCTTCAGCCCGAAGATCCCGAACGACGAGCCGCTCAGGCTCGAATGCACAGCGTTCCTCGGGCTCGTCCGCGGAGAGGGCGACCGCCGCAAGGTGGCCGAGGACGGCGCGCGGGTCGTCCGCACGCTCGAGCTGCTCACGAACTCGCTGGATGGCCGCTGAGGTCCACCCCACCGCGGTCGTCTACCCCGGCACCGTGCTGGGCGACGGCGTGAAGGTGCTCGAGCACGCGGTCGTGGGCAAGCAGCCCGTCCTCTCGCCGCGCTCGACCGCGAAGCGCGAGCCGCTGCCTCCCGCGGAGCTCGGGGAGGGCACCATCGTCTCGACCGGCGCGATCGTGTTCGCCGGCTCGCGGGTCGGCTCGCGGGTCATCCTCGGCGACCAGTCCTGCGTACGGGAGCGCGTGACCATCGGCGACGACGTCGTGCTCGGCCGGGGAAGCCTCGTCGAGAACGACACGACCATCGGCGCGATGTCGAGGATCCAGGCGCACGCGTACATCACCGCGTACTCGACCCTCGAGGAGCACGTCTTCGTCGCGCCGTGCGTGGTGACGACGAACGACAACTTCATGGGCCGCACGGAGCGCAGGCTGGAGCTCCTCGAGGGGCCGACGATCAGGCGCGGCGCCCGCGTGGGCGGCGGCGCGACGCTGTGCCCGGGAGTCGTGATCGGCGAGGAGGCGTTCGTCGGCGCGGGGGCGGTCGTGACGAAAGATGTCCCGGACCGAGTGATCGTGGTCGGGAACCCGGCTCGAGTGTTACGGGACGTCCCCGAGGAGGAGCTCCTCGGGGACGAGCTCACGCCTTGACGACCGTCAGCCGGTAGCGCACGAGACCTGGGCTCGACATACGCACCTGCACGAAGTACCTGCCCGCCTCCGGCGCGCGGTACGAGAAGTACTGACGCGCGCCCGCCCGCGCCGAGACCCGCACGCGCGACCGCACGCTCGCGAGGTCCTCGATCGACCTCGTGTCCGGGAGCCAGAGGGCCATGCTGAGGTCGAATCCCTCCTCGGGGCCCTTGAGCCCGACGTACACGGGCTGTCCGCGCAGGAGGTGGATCGCGTAGACGTCGTCCTGGTCGTCCCAGAAGTCGACCGTCGCGTCGATCCGGCGGGTGACGCCGAACAGCTCGTAGGAGCGAGTGCCGGCGTCGTCGTTCGCCTCGTACCGGTCGCGCAGCGGCAGCGGCGCCTCGAGCGCCTCCATCGCGGAGGCGACGTCGAGCTGGCCCCAGCCGGTGAGCGGGTCGCGGCCGACGGCGCAGACGGCGCAGCCGGTCGCCGGCGTGCTGTCGACGGCCGCCGAGCGCAGGATCGCGGTGACCTGCTCGGCGCGCAGGGAGGGGCGGAGGCTCAGGAGCACCGCTGCTGCGGCGCTGACCTGCGGCGTCGCAAACGAGGTTCCCTGCGCCTCGCGGTACTCGTCGGGCCCACAGCTCGAGTACCCCTGCTCGGCACACGCCGGGAACCGGGCCGTCAACGGGCGCGGGAGGATGGAGAGGATCTGCAGGCCCGGGGCGGCGATGTCGTTGTAGATCGGGTCCCGGTTCGAGAACTTCGGCACGGCGCCGTCCTGGGCGACCGCGCTGACCCCGAGCACGTGCGGGAGCGCGGCCGGATAGCTCGCGTAGCGCCACGGTGTCGTCGGCGCCTGGTCGCCGTTCCCGACCGCGGCGACGACCACGACGCCGTTCGAGACGGCGTAGGCGACGGCGTCCGCCTCGAGCCGAGAGAAGCTGTCGCCGTTCGGGTCGAGTGGGTCACGGATGCCGCCGAGGCTCATGTTGATGACGCGGGCGCCGTTCTCCACCGCCCAGCGGATCGCGCGCGCCTCGGCTTCGATCGAGATCGTGCGGGACTTCGTGACGACCTTCGCCACGAGGAGCTCTGCGGACGGCGCGAGCCCTGCGATGCCGATCCCGTTCCCGACGCCGGCGGCGATGAGCCCGGAGACGAACGTCCCGTGCCCGAGTGTGTCCGTCCCGGCAGGCCCGCCGACGAAGCTCTTCGCTGCGAGGATCCTCCCGGAGAGCTCGGGATGCGACGCGTCCACGCCCGAGTCGATGACCGCAACCGGGACGGGCTCGAGAGCGGGCAGCGTGACCCAGGGCTCGTAGAAGCGGCTCTGGGTCAGGTACCACTGCTTCGAGACGAGCGGATCGCTCGGTGTGAGCGCGAGATGCCGCTCGACGAGCGGCTCGACGTACCGGACTCCGGGAATCCCGGCGAGGGAGGCGCGGGACGGCGCATCGACGACGAGCGCAGGAATCGGCGCGAGGTGCTCGGGCCGCGAGCCCGCACGGCGCTCGACCGCTGCAGCGACCGCATTCGCGTTCGCTCCTCGCTCGAGGCCCACGGCGTACCGAGCCGCCTGGGAAGGCGCCGCGATCGCAAGCGCCGCGAGCCCTGCGGCCGCGAAGACGAGAGCGCGTCTCACTTCGTGACCACCAGAACCGGCGTGACACCCTCCGCCCAGCTCCCCGTCTTCGGGACCCGCGCGCGATAGCTGCCGGGGACGACCGCGAGCCCCGCGCGGAACGCGCCGCTCGCATCGACCTTCGTCGTGCCGACCTCTTCCCAGGCCGTCCCGCGGCGGCGCTCGATCGTGACGCCTGCCCCCTGCAGGCGGGGCCGCACGGACCCGGTCAGCGCCTTCGGCTCGGTCGGGGCCTGCAGCTGCACTCGCGGGGCGACCTGGACGAGGATCGCAGGTGACACCGCGCCCTCGACCTCGATCCGGTAGCGAGTCGTTCGTGTCGGCGAGACCTCGAGCGAGGCGACCCCGCCCGCCCCCCGCGAGAGCCGGCCGACCGTCGTCCAGCTCTCGCCGTCCGGCGAGGCCGAGAGCGCCGGCGAGGGCAGGCCTCTCGCGATCCCCGACAGACGGAGCTCGGAGCCGAAGACGACTGTCCCGCGCGGCTGGTCGAGGCGGAGGACGCCCAGCGTGATCCACGTCGAGCGGAGACCGAGCCCCGTGCGCAGCAGCGCCCCCGGCACGCTCGTCACGCCCTCCGTCGTCTCGAGCCGCAGCGACCGAACGTGCCCGGACGGCGTCGGCACGCCGGAGGCGTCGAGCACGCGGGCGTCCACGCCGAGCTTCGACTGGACGGTGCGCGCGCCGAGGAGGACCGGGCCCCAGCGGTGGTAGGGCGATGCGCTGTCCCACGGATCGGGCCGGGACACGAGGTACGGGACCGAGAAGCCGAACACGTCCGCCGCGCTTGCCGTCCTCCCTCCCGAGGTGGAGAAGTAGTAGGTCGTCGCGACCTGGCCGCCGTAGAGGACGACCTCGCCCGCGGTGGCTCGCACGGCCTCGGTCGTCCTCGGCTTCTCGCCGGCGACTCCGAGATAGACCTGGCTCCTCACGTCCGAGTACAGGTCGAACGGCTTCCCCTCCACCTTCGTCGCGAGCGCGTACGAGCGCGCCGCGATCGCCTGGGCGCGGAGGGCCTCCGACGGCCACGTGTGCGGCACCTCCCCGGCGACGACCCCCTGCAGGTACGTCTCGAGCGGGAGCGCGTTCACGACCCGGAGGAAGCCCTTCTCGACCGCAACCTCGAGCTCACCACGATAGAGGCGCCCGTCGAAGGCGAGCGGCAAGGCCTTTCCCGGCCTGACCGTGAGCGGCGAGACGGCTCGCACGCGCCCCGTCTCCGTGCGGAGGACGAGGCCGCGCTTGAGCGGGAGCGCCCCGGCTTCGAGTCGGTGCTTCTCTCCGTTCCCATCGACGACCGTGAACGGCACGGGCGAGGAGAGCGTCACCGCGCGCCTGCCCTCGGCCAGCAGGACCCGTACCTGCTTCGTGCCCGTCCGGCCGACCTCGGTGCCGTAGTAGTAGTGAGCGAGGATCTTCTCGTGCTCGTACCCCGCCTTCGCCATGCCGTAGGCGCCGTACTGACTCATGCCGACGCCGTGCCCCCAACCCCGGCCGGAGACGACGAAGAGCGCCTCTCCCGGCGCCGCGGCGGGGTCGTCGGACTGGGCGGACGCCGACGAGACGAAGAGGGCGAGCAGCAATGAGAGGACGAGGAGAAAGCGCATGGCCGCGGATCAGGTTACGTCCGAACGGTTAACCAACTGTGTTGTCGGCAGCAAGCCCCGGGCCGATGAGGGCCCGGCGCCGACCCATGGTAGGACAACCCGCGCGACGAGGCGGCGACCTACTCGTCGTGGTCCAGCGGCCGCGCTTCGGGTTGCGCGGTCGGAGCCCGCGCTGGCGAATTCCGGCCCGCGAGACGGCTCAGCGCCAGGCGGTCGTCTCGGCGACAGGCGCGCGGCCCCGGAGCGGCTCCCACCAGGCGCGGTTGTCCGCATACCAGGAGACGGTGCCCTCGAGCCCCTCCCGCCACTCGTGCTCGGGCTCCCACCCGAGCTCGTGCCGGATCTTCGTCGCGTCGAGCAGATAGCGGCGGTCGTGGCCGGGCCGGTCCGGCACGATCGTCTTCAGCGACGACGGCTTCCCCGTGAGCTCGAGCACGAGGTCGGCGACCTCCTCGATCGTGGCCTCAACGCCGGAGCCGACGTTGTAGGTCTCGCCCTCCCGCCCCTTTCGAAGCACGAGATCGATCGCCGCGCAGTGGTCGAGGACGTGCAGCCACTCACGCTTGTGGGCAACCGAGGCGTAGAGCGGCAGCGGCTCGTCGTCGAGGGCATGCGTCGTGAAGAGGGGGATCACCTTCTCCGGGAACTGGTACGGCCCGTAGTTGTTCGAGCAGTTGGTGATCGTGACCGGGAGCCCGAAGGTCTCGAAGTAGGCGCGCACGGCGTGGTCGGCGCCGGCCTTCGACGCGTTGTACGGCGTCCTCGGGCGATAGGGGGAGTCCTCGGTGAACACGTCGTCCGAGTCGAGCGCGAGGTCGCCGTAGACCTCGCAGGTGGAGACGTGGTGGAAGCGCTCGACGCCGGCCGAACGCGACGCGTCGAGAAGCGTCTGGGTGCCGAGGACGTTCGTGCGGAAGAAGCGCGTCGGATCGACGATTGCGAGGCTGTTGTGCGACTCGGCGGCGAAGTTCACGACGACCTCGACCCGCTCGTCGCGGAGCGTGCTCTCGGCCAGCTCGCGGTCGCAGATGTCGCCCTGCACGAAGACGATCCGGTCCTCGACGAGCGCGAGGTTCGGCCGGTTGCCTGCGTACGTCAGGAGGTCGTAGACGACGACGTGGTCCTCCGGGTACCGCTCGAGCCAGTAGTGCACGAAGTTCGAGCCGATGAAGCCGGCGCCACCGGTGACGAGCAGTCTCATGACGCGGAAGGCTAGCCCTTGCGCAAGGGTCGAGACCCGCCAATATGGGATCTCGACCCGCGCGAAGACCCTGAAGCGCGTCCGCTTCGCGGTCGCGGTCGCACCGTCACATTCAGACATCGTGCGCGAGCCTCGCGAGGCAGTCGCGCAATCCCTCGCGCCAGTGGGGAAGCGCCGGCGCCCCGGGACGCTCGCTCCGGAGGACGGCGTACGCCGGGCGCGGTGCGGGACGATCGAGCTCGTCGGTGGAGATCCTGCGAACACGGCACGCGAGGCCGGCCTCGGCGAAGACGGCCTCGGCGAGGTCGGCCCAGGTGCAGTCGCCGTCGGCGGCGAGATGCCAGACTCCGCGTAGGCCGCCGCCGTCCACCAGCTCGCGGGTGGCGACGGCGAGGTGGCCGACGTAGGTCGGGCATCCGCGCTGGTCGTCGACGATCGCGACCTCGTTGCGCTCCGCGCCGAGCCGGAGCATCGTGCGCACGAAGTTGTGCCCGGTCGGGCCGAAGAGCCACGAGGTGCGCACGACCCACGCGTCCGCTCCTGCGGCGGCCTCGCCGTGGAGCTTCGTGCGCCCGTACGCCGAGAGTGGACTCGGGCCGTCGGATTCCACGTACGGGTCGCGCTTCCGGCCGTCGAAGACGTAGTCGGTGGAGTACGTGACGAGCGGCGCCCCCAGCGCGGCGGCGTTCGCCGTCCCTCCCACGTTCACCGCCGCGGCGCCCTGTGGGTCGGCCTCGGCACCGTCGACGTCGGTCCACGCCGCCGTGTGCAGGACGAGGTCGACGTGTCCGAGGCCGGGCGGGGCAGGAAGGGTCACGTCCCAGTCCTCGCGGCGGAGGGCGACGAGCGCCTCGTCCGCGAAGGCCTCGGCGAGCGCGCGGCCGAGCTGGCCGCCGGCGCCCGTGATCAGGACGCGACGGCGTCCCGCGCGGACAGGATCGGGTTGCTCGTGCTCCACAGGTGCGCTACGCGCGGGTCGTTCCAGGGGATCGTCTGCTCGTCCGGGTCGCTCGGGTCGTACTCCTGCGTGACGTGGTAGGAGAAGAGGACGTCCGTCAGCGCCTCGAACCCGTGCGCGTGGTGTCCCGGGACGTAAATGGCGACTCGGTTCTCGTCGCCGATGTCCTCGGTGAAGGTCTCCCCGGTCGTTCGGTCGAGGACGACGACGCGGGCGGTACCGCTCAGACAGGCGAAGAGGTCGTCCTGCCCGCGCTCGTGGTAGTGCAGGCCGCGCACGACACCGGCGCGGGACCGGGAGAGGTTCGTCTGGACCATCGGCCTCGGCAGCACACTGTCGCGACGAAGCTCGCAGAACCAGCCGCGCTCGTCCTCGTGGACCCGGAGGGAGAAGCGGAGGATGCCCTCGATCACGACGGCTCCCGCTTGTTCGCGCCCGTCTCGTCGATCTTGCGGCCGATGTCCGCGAGGTGCTGCCAGTGCTTCCCGGCGTCCTCCCACCACCCCTCGACCTCGCACGCCTCGAGCCGGCCCTCGAGTGCATAGTGGCGGTTGACGTCGGTGATCTCGAGCTCGCCCCGGCTCGACGGCTCGAGTCTTGCGATGACGTCGAAAACGTCGGGCGGGTAGCAGTAGAGGCCGACGACTGCGTGCGCGGACGGCGGCGCGTCGTAGCGGAGGTCGACGACGCCGGCCTTCTCGACGATGTCCGCGACCCGCCCGTTCTCGTACACGACGACGCCGAAGTTCTCGGGATCCTCGACCTCCGTGACGAAGATGCGGGCATCGTGCGGGTCGAGCGCCCATTCGCTGACCGCCGCCGACTGCGAGAACTCGAAGATGTTGTCTCCGAGGACGACCACGAGCGGCGCGCTCGCCGCGAAGTCCCGCGCCATCCCGACAACCTGGGCGATCCCTCCGGGCTCCGTCTGCACCTTGTACGTGAGATCGAGCTCGAGGATGGGGTCGCCGCCCCCGCGCGGCGCGAGCCGCCCGTCGCCGAGCAGGTCGATCATCTGGCCGGCATGCCCCTTGCCCGTGACGAGCAAGACGTCCCGGATGCCGGCGAGCTGGAGCAGCTGCAGCGGGTAGTAGATCATCGGCCAGCTTCCGACCGGCAGCAGGTGCTTGTTCGCGACACGGGTCAGCTCGCCGAGGCGCGTCGCCTCGCCGCCCGCGCAGATCAGGCCCTTCGGCTGCATCGCGGGGATGCTAACCGCGCCGCAGCGACGGCTCGCGGGCGCCGTCCTCGGGCGCGGGGCGGTGGTCGAGCTGGGATGCCTCGACCCGCACCACCCGGGCCAGAGCGGCCGGCAGCCACCAGTTCCACTTGCCGAAGAGCTTCATCGCGCTCGGCACGAGCAGGGAGCGGACGACGGTCACGTCGATGAGGATCGCCGCGGCCAGGCCGAGCCCGAACTGCTGGAGCCCGACGAGCGAGCCTGCCATGAAGCCCGTGAACGCCGCGAACATGATCAGCCCAGCGGCGGTGACGAGACGGCCGGTCCGCGTGAGCCCGACGACGACCGCCTCCTCGTTCGTCGCGCCTTCGTCCCAGGCCTCGCGCATCCGCGACACGAGGAACACCTCGTAGTCCATCGAGAGCCCGAAGAGCCACCCAGGCAGCCAGGACCGGCCACCGGTGGCGGAGGACGAACCGCGTCAGCCGTTGCATCAGTGCGAGCGACGGGCGGCGCGGTCGCGGTCGCGCCACCTCCGGCGTGCCTCTTCCTTGCGTTCCTTGACGCCGGGCACGGCTCGCACAGCAGCGATCCAGACGTACGCGACGGCACCGAAGACCGCGGCGAAGAGGGTTAGAAGTCGCCTCGGGTGGAGAAGCACATACAGGACCCCCCGCACCTCCGCGATCGTAACCGACATACTTCGAGAGAAGTCGAGGAAAGGTGGCACACGAATGGCGAAGACGAAGGACAAGAGCACCGTCGCGATGGACGCGCTGAGGCCGTACGTGAAGCGCGCGATGGAGGACCCGGAGCTCCGGGACGACCTCCTCGCCGCGTTCGTCGCGGCACGGAGCCTCTACGGGCAGATCTCGAAGGGCGAGGGCATGCGCGGAAAGGCGGAGAAGATCTCCGAGAAGGACTTCCAGAAGCAGCTCCAGTCACTCGTGTCCGACGTGACGGAGGCGAGCGACCGGCTCAAGGGAGAGAAGGAGAAGAACCACAAGACCCGCAACCGCGTGATCCTGCTCACCGGCGTGACGCTCGGCGTCCTCTACAACCCGTGGACGGGCCCGGCTACCCGCGAGTGGATCATGGATCGCGTCGCCGGGGGCAACGGGGACGGGTTCGAGGACTTCGCGGAGACCCTCTCCGAGGAGACCGAGGAAGCCGTCGCCGCCGTCGGCAACGGCAGCGAGTCGTAGCGCCCGCAGAACCGCGTCGGGACCGAGCCGGAGTCCGTCTAGCGCGGAAGCGCGCGTTCGAGCGCGCCCGGGACGAGCCCGCTCGTGGAGGCGATGTCGTCGGCCTGGAGGAGCACGGCGCCGGGAGGGGGCAGCGTGGTCGCTCCAGGCCGCACGGGCACGTAGACGCGGCCGGCGGCGAACGAGATGTCGTCGGCACGGCGCCACGCGAGGAGGATCGGGTAGGGCGCGACGACCCCGTCGTAGCCGAGCCCGAGCATCGCCGAGGGGTGGATCTCGAAGTGGAGGTGCGGGGATCCTCCCTCGGCGTCCCCCGTGTCGCCGACGAAGCCGATGACGTCGCCGGCCTCGACCCGCCGGCCCTCGACCGCGAGCGGGGTGTAGGCGGAGAGGTGCGCGTAGTAGAACTCGTTCCCGAGCAGGTCACGGAGCCACAGCCTGTATCCCCCGAGGCGATTGAAGCCGATCGTGTGCAGCGTCCCGTCGGCGACCGCGAGGACGGGAGCGCCCATGCGCGCGAACAGGTCCTCGCCGTGGTGCCAGCCTCCCTGCACGCCCGGTCGCGGGCCGCCGAAGCTGTCGCCGAACGACGCGGAGCCGTAGATCGGGAACACGTAGCCGCCTGCGGAGAGACGCGAGCTCACCTCTGGCGCGACGAGCACCGGGCCGCCCGGCACCGTATCCCCTGCATCGCTCGGCTCGGGCGCGGACGGGCGAGAGGGCCGCGGCGTAGACGGCGGAGGGCTCCCGCCGGCGCCGCGCGGTGGCGGCCCAACGGGCTGGAG
>JBOHBB010000110.1:0-6299 GCA_050698135.1 Gaiellaceae bacterium | reverse complement strand
CGGTCGCTCTTCGACGCCGTCGCCGCGCTCGGTGAGCGCGCCGAGGGGGTCTACCTGGTGGGTGGGACGATCCGCGACATCCTCCTCGGCGAGGACAGCTTCGACATCGACATCGCGGTCGAGGGAGACGCGATCGGCTTCGCGCGCTCGCTCGCAACGTCCCTCGGCGGTCGGGTGACCCCACACGAGAAGTTCGGCACGGCGATCGTGCAGTACGGCGAGGGCAGCCGCGTCGATGTCGTCACGACTCGGACCGAGTTCTACGACTCGCCTGGAGCCCTTCCCGCTGTCGAGCGGGCCGGGCTCAGGGAGGACCTCTTCCGCAGGGACTTCACGATCAACGCGATGGCCGCGTCGCTGGCGCCGGCGGACTTCGGGCGCCTCGTCGACCCGCACGGCGGCAGGGAGGACCTGAAGGCAGGTGTGCTCCGCGTCCTCCACAACCTCTCGTTCATCGACGATCCGACCCGCATCTTCAGGGCGGTCCGGTACGAGGCGCGGTACGGGCTTCGCCTGGACGAGCACTCCGCCCGGCTGGCACGGGGCTGCATCGAGATGGGCCTCGTCGGCGATCTCTCCTCGGCTCGCCTGCGGGACGAGCTCGTCGCGCTGCTCGAGGACCCCGGCGCAGTCGACGGCATCCTCCGCCTCGGCGCGCTCGGTGCCGATCGCGCGATCCATCCCCACCTGCGCGCCGACGACGAGGCCGCCGCGCTCTTCCGCAAGGCGCTCGAGCTCCGCGGTGAGCTCGGGCTCGACATTCCGGGCTGGCGCCTCGGCCTCGCGGTGCTCGGGAGCGAGCTGACCTCGGACGAGGCGTACGACTGGCTCGAGCGCCTGAAGGTACGGCGGAAGGACGTGGACCGCATCGTAGGGGCGATCACGGTCGCGCCGAGAATCGTCGAGCGGCTTCACGCCGAGACGCTCGAGCCCGCGCAGGTCGTCCTCCTCGCGGATCCGTACGCGCCGGACGCGCCGCTGCTCGCGCTCGCCCGAGAGGAGCTGCCGGCGCTGCGCGAGTACTTCACCCGGCTCCGGGACGTTCGCCTGGAGGTCGACGGCTCCGACCTCGCAGAGCTCGGCCTCGCCGAGTCGCCGCGCGTGGGCGAGGTCCTCGCGGAGCTCCGGAGGCGAAAGCTGAACGGCGAGCTCGACGGGCGCGAGTCGGAGCTCGCCGCCGCACGAGAGCTCCTCGCGGCCCCAGTCGAGGCATGACCGTCACGGCGCCACAGGAGATCGCGGTGCGGTACCGCGGGATCCGAGAGGAGCTCGGCGCGAACGTCACGATCGTCGTTGCGACGAAGTACGTGTCGGTCGAGGAGATGGGGATGCTCGCAGAGGCGGGCGTGGAGGTCGTCGGAGAGAACAGAGCGCAGGACCTCGAGCGGAAGCACGCCGAGTACGGCGACGCGTTCCGCTGGCACTTCATCGGGCACCTGCAGTCGAACAAGGCCAAGGTCGTGAACCGGATCTGCGAGCTCGTCCATTCGCTCGACTCGGACTCGGCGGCCCGCCGCCTCACCGTCCCGGCGCTGCTCGAGGTCGACCTCGCGGGCGAGGCGACGAAGTCGGGTGTCGAGCCGGCAGAGATCGCCGGCTACGTCGAGCGGTACCCGTTCATCCGCGGCCTGATGACGATGCCGCCGCTCTCCGCGGACCCGGAGGCATCGCGGCCGTACTTCCGTCGCCTGCGAGAGCTCGCCTCCGCGCACGGCCTCGTCGACCTGAGCATGGGGACGTCGCAGGACTTCCGGGTCGCGGCCGAGGAGGGAGCGACGTTCGTGCGCGTCGGCGAAGCCATCTTCCGACCGGCGGACCCGGCGGGCGAGCAGGGCTAGAATCGGCCGGTCATGGGCTTCTCGGACCTCTGGAACAGGACGCTCGTCTACTTCGGCATCGCCGAGGAGGAGGAGTGGGACGAGGACGGCTATGTGACGAACGAGCAGCTGGAGGAGAGTTACCGGCAACGCGACCGGCACAACGTGCGACGCCTGCCGAGCGCGCCCGAGGGGGACGAGTGGCCGGCAGAGGAGCCGACGCGGTCGCGCCGAGGGTCGGCGCGCCTTCGGAGCGTCGACACCGGCCCTCCTGCGAAGGTGCATCTCGTCATCCCGCGGAGCTTCAACGACGCGCAGCAGATCGCCGACCGCTTCAAGGCGCAGATCCCGGTCATCATCAACCTCCAAGGCGCCGACACGGACCTCTCGAAACGCCTCATCGACTTCTCGAGCGGACTCACCTACGCCCTCGACGGGAGCATGCAGCGGGTCGCCGACAAGGTGTTCCTGCTCACACCGAGGAACGTCGAGCTCTCCGCCGAGGAGCGCGCGAAGGCGCTCGAGCGCGGCGGCTTCTTCAATCAGGCCTAGCGGCGGCCGCGAACGCCCGGCCGCGAAGCGGTCGGCTTCAGGGGGTGCGCGCGACCGGGATGCGCGCGAGCGGATCCCGGTCTTGCGCAGAGATCGGCGCGGTGGCTCTTTCAATCAGGCGTAACCGGGCGTAGGAACCCTCGCCTCAGCGGCGAACACGCGTGCGATGGGCGCTTCCGCTCAGCCTGCGCTGCTTGCCGACTTCGCCTCGTCGCTGCAGAACTTCGTGCGCGTCTTCGTGTGGATCTACATCCTCCTGATCTTCGCGTACGTCCTGTCCTCCTGGATCAGGCTCCCCTACTCACGCACGGCGTCAACTGTGCAACAGTTCCTGGACGAAGTCTGTCGACCGTACCTTCGCCTGTTCCGGGGCCTGCCAACGCTCGGCCCGCTCGACGTGTCGCCGATCATCGCCGTCGTCGTACTGCTCCTCGCCTCCGAGATCGTGATCTTCCTGATCGGAGCAGTCCTGTAAGGAGGTTCGTGAGATGCCGCTCACCCCAGTCGAGATCAGACACGTACAGCTTCGCCGATCGTTCCCACGGGGGTATCGCCGCGCGGACGTCGACCGCCTCCTGAACGACATCGCGGACAGCTTCGAGGAGGTCTGGCGGGAGCGGGCCGACCTCGCCGACCGCCTGGACGAGCTCGAGGCGGACGCAGTGAAGCACCGCGAGCTCGAGGCGCTCCTGCGCTCGACCCTCGTCTCCGCAGAGCGGGCGGCCCAGGACATGAAGGCGCAGGCTCGCCGCGAGTCGGACCTCATCGTCCAGGAGGCCCACGCCGAGGGCCGGCGGGTCGCCCGCGAGACGGTGGCCGAGAAGCGGCGCCTCGAGGAGGACGTCCGCAGGATCCGTGCGCAGCTGCGCACCGCCCTCGAAGCGCTCGACGGAGCCGAGGCGGCCGGCGAGGCCGTCGCGGACGACGCACCGTCCGCGAGCCCGCCCGCGCACGCATCGGTCGAGGACCTCGCCGAGGCGGGGATCCGGCAGGTCGCAGGGTAGGAGCCGAGACTCCTCCCGCGGATATCCTTCGGGCCGTGAGCGGCCCGAGCGCACGCCTGAAGCTTCGCGTCGTCCCAGGAGTGGGGCGTCCCGGGATCGTCGGGCGGTACGGCGATGCCTGGAAGGTGCGCGTCTCTGCCTCCCCCGAGCGAGGAAAGGCGAACGAGGCGGTGCTCGATCAGCTCGCAGCCGCGCTCGACATCGCTCGCGTGGACGTCGAGCTCGTCGCAGGACATCGCTCGCGGGACAAGGTCGTAGTCGTACGGCGCCTCTCCGAGCCGGACGCGGAGACGCGGCTCGAGGCGGCCTCGCCCCACGGGGAGGCCGTCAGGTGAGCGTCGACCTCGACCGCTTCCGGCACGAGCTCGAGGGAGAGCGCGACCGCCTGCGCGCGGCGCTGGCGAGCGTGAACCACACGGAGTCGCTGACGGACGAGACCGGCGACCTGGCGACGGGTCCCGGTGACCACCCCGCCGACAATGCGACGGACACCTACATGCGCGAGCTCGACGAGGGCCTCGAGGAGAACGCCGAGCACCTCCTCTGGGAGATCGAGGGGGCGCTCGGGAGGATCGCCGACGGCACCTACGGCACGTGCGCGGTCTGCGGCCGCGAGATCGACGCGGAGCGGCTCGAGGCCGTGCCCTATGCGACGCTCTGCATCGACGACAAGCGCGCGCAGGAACGCGGGTGAGCGAGCCCGCGCGCAGCGAGCTCCCGCCGGTGGACGTCCGCGTCGGCTCGACGGCGAACGCGCTCCAGCCCATTTCGTCCGCGGAGCGGTCGCTCGCGGCCGGGCCTGCACAGTGGCTCGCCCTCGTCGCTGTCGCAGGAGCGGCGATCGTCGCGGACCAGCTCACGAAGCAGGTCGTCGGCCGCACGCTGGCGCTGGGCGAGAGCGTCGACCTCGCCGGGCCCTTCTCCATCCATCACGTGGAGAACTCCGGGATCGCGTTCGGATTCTTCGCGAGTCGCACGACCTTCGTCATCGCGATCACCGCGATCGCCGTCGGGTGGATGCTGTGGTTCTTCGCGCGCTCGGGCCGCCGTCATCCGGTCCTGCCGGTCGCGCTCGGGCTCGTCCTCGGCGGGAGCATCGCGAACCTCGTCGATCGCGTGCGCCTCGGCCGCGTCACGGACTTCCTCGATCTGGACGCCTGGCCGGCGTTCAATCTCGCGGACACGTTCATCGTCGTCGGCGTGGCGATCCTCTTCGGGACGCTCGTCCTCGTCGACCGGTCGAAGCGAATGCACGGCCGCCGCGATGGCAACGCTGCGTTTCAACGTCGCTGAGCCGCACGTAGGGCAGCGCCTCGACGCGGCCCTCGCCGCACACGGAGAGATCGCGTCGCGTGCGGTGGCCGGCAGGCTTCTGGAGAGCGGCGCGGTGCGCGTCGACGGCGTCGTGCGACCGAAGAGCCACCGCCTCGAGGCCGGCGCGGTCGTCGAGGTGGCGCTTCCCGAGCCCGCACCCGGCCTGACGGCCGAGCCGGTCTCGGTTTCCGTCCTCTACGTGGACGAGCACCTGCTCGTCGTGGACAAGCCGGCCGGGATCCCGGTGCACCCGGGAGCGGGCGAGCGGCGGGCGACGCTCGCCGGGCAGCTCTTGACCCTCGGCGCTGCAGGTGGCGATCAGCCCGAGCGGCCCGGAATCGTCCATCGGCTCGACCGCGACACGTCCGGGGCGCTCGTGGTCGCCCGCTCCGACGAGGCCCACGCTGCGCTCCAGGCAGCGATCCGGCGCCGTGAGGTCGAGCGTCGCTACCTCGCGCTCGTCCGCGGGCACCCGCGGTCGCGGGCCGGCCGCATCTCTGCCCCGCTGGGGCGCGATCGGCGCGACCCGACGAGGCGCTCCCTCGACACCGACGAGCCGCGGGATGCCATCACGCGCTTCGAGATCGCCGAGACGGCGGCCGAGCACACGCTGCTCGACGTCTCGCTCGAGACCGGGCGCACCCACCAGATTCGGGTCCATTTCGCGGCGATCGAGCTTCCCTTGTCCGGCGACCCGCTCTACGGCGTGAAGGGCGATCTCGGGCTGGAGCGGCAGTTCCTGCACGCGTACCGGCTGCGCTTGCGGCACCCGCTCACGGGCGAGGAGATCGACGTGGAATCTGCGCTTCCCGCCGATCTGCAGGACGCGCTGGAGCTCGCGCGGTCACTCTAGGAGCGCGCGACGGCTACACTTGCGGGCGCTTTCGTCCTTCGACCCGGCGAACCTGCCGAGGCGGGGGTGCCGCGCCCTGAGCGCGGTTCCGCCCGGCCCGCCGGAGACGTGCCAGATCGAACCCAGGAAAGGGGCTGATCCCTTGTCAGTGGTAACCATGCGAGAGCTGCTGGAGGCCGGTGTCCACTTCGGCCACCAGACGCGCCGCTGGAACCCGAAGATGCGCCGCTTCATCTTCGGGGAGCGCGGCGGCATCTACATCATCGACCTGACCCAGACCCAGGAGCTGCTCGAGGAGGCGCACGACTTCGCGCGGAACGTCTCGGAGAGGGGCGGGACGATGCTCTTCGTCGGTACGAAGAAGCAGTCGCAGGATGCCGTCTCCGAGCACGCCGGGCGGGTGGGGATGCCGTACGTCTCCAACCGCTGGCTCGGCGGCCTCCTCACCAACTGGCGCACGATCTCCGAGCGCATCGGCTACCTGCACGACCTCCGGCGCCTGAAGACCGACGGCCAGCTGGACCTCCTCCCTTCGAAGGAGCGCATCGCGATGGAGGCCGAGCTCGAGAAGCTCGAGTCGAACCTCGGCGGTGTCGCCGACATGAAGCGCCAGCCTGATGCGGTGTTCGTGATCGACTTGAAGAAGGAGCAGCTCGCCGTCCGCGAGGCGCGGCGCCTCGGCGTTCCGATCGTCGGGCTCGTCGACACGAACGCGGACCCGGACGAGGCGGACTTCGTCATCCCGGGGAACGACGACGC